>DATJEI010000232.1:0-18067 GCA_035496735.1 Bryobacteraceae bacterium
GCGACGGCTTCCTTGATCATCTGCAGGTTGTCGAAGTGCAGCGTGTGAGTGACCTCGATCTCATGCTCGCGCAGGAAGCGGTCCACCTCGCGACGGATCGGCAGGTCTTCATCGAAGCCAATAAAATCGACACCGTTCAGATCCTCCGGCCGAATCTTTCCGTGCTTGGCCAGAGGATGATCCGGCGCCGCCGCCAGCACCATTTCCTCCTGCCGCCAGGGGATCACGGTGATCTCCCGGCTGGGCTCCGGATAACTCACCAGGCCCAGGTCGGCTTGGTCTGCCAGGACAGACGAATACACTTTTTCGGGCCGCAGATATTCCACTTCCAGATGCGCCTTGGGCTGCCGCCGCGAGAATTCGTTTTCCAACTGCGCCATCTCGCTTAAGCCCACAGAATAAATGGAAGCCACCTTCACGGTGCCGTCCACGTCCTGTTTCAACTGCTGGAGCGCCACTTCGAACTCGTCCTTGCGGCGCAAGACGTCGCGGCAAAAATCGCAGTACAACTGGCCCGCCGCGTTCACGACGAGAGGACGGGTTGACCGATCGAGTAAACTGGTACCTAGCACCCGTTCCAAGTCCTGAACGTGCTGACTGGCCGCCGATTGGCTTACATCGTTGAGCGCGGCCGCCCGACTGAAGCTTCTAGTTTGAGCAATATCTTTGAAAAGTTTCAGGTTCTCGTAGTTCACTGCAACCCAGTATAGCATCACTTATGCTAATATTACAACCTAACAAATTCTGTTGACGTGATAATGATCTCTAAGGTATTCTGAGTTATGCATTACCCTCCCGAAGAGCAGGGACTGTACCATCCGAGTCACGAGCACGACGCCTGTGGCATGGGCTTTGTGGTGAATCTGGACGGCCGCAAGACGCACGAAATCGTGCAGAAGGGCATTCAGGTCCTGATCAATCTTACGCATCGCGGGGCGTGCGGATGCGATCCGGAGACGGGCGATGGGGCGGGGGTTCTGATCCAGATCCCGCACGAGTTCTTCACGCGTGAGTGCTCGAAACTAGGATTTACGCTGCCGGAGCCCGGTTCCTACGGCGTGGGCATGATGTTTCTGCCCGTGGAAACCGCGCAGCGGCTGCTGTGCGAGGGTATCGTCGAACGCATCGCCCGCGAGGAGGGTTTGACGGTTTTGGGATGGCGCGATACCCCGCTGCATGGCGACGCCATTGGACGTCAGGCGCGCGCCACACAGCCGTATATCGAGCAGATCTTCCTGCAGAAGGGCGAAGGCTCCGACGGCCAGCCCATGACGCAGGACGAGTTCGAGCGCAAGCTGTATGTGGTCCGGCGCCGCTCCGATATTGAAATCGCCGCCAGCGAATTCGACGACAAGGGATTTTTCTACGTTCCTTCGATGTCCTCGCGGGTCATCATCTATAAAGGGCTGCTGCTGGCCCCGCAGATTTCCGACTTCTATACGGAGCTGGCCGATCCGCTGACCAAGAGCTCGCTGTGCATGGTGCACCAGCGGTTTTCGACCAATACGTTCCCCACCTGGCAGCTGGCGCATCCCTACCGCATGATCTGCCACAACGGCGAGATCAACACGGTGCGCGGCAACGTCAACTGGATGAACGCGCGCGAGTCAGTATTGCGTTCGAACCTGTTTGGCGAAGACTTGCCCAAACTTTTCCCGGTGATTCGCCCCGGCGGCAGCGACACCGCGTGCCTGGACAATGCCGTCGAACTGCTGACGCTGGCCGGGCGCGAACTGCCCCACGTGATGGCCATGCTGATCCCGGAAGCCTGGGATGCCGACACCACCATGCCCGACGATAAACGGGCTTTTTACGAATACCATGCTTCCCTGATGGAGCCGTGGGACGGTCCGGCTGCGGTCGCGTTCACCGACGGCAAGTGGCTGGGAGCGACGCTTGACCGCAACGGGCTGCGCCCGGCGCGCTACCTGGTGACCACCAGCAACGAACTGATCCTGGCTTCTGAAACCGGCGTGCTGCCCATCAAGCCGGAGGAGGTGCAGTATAAAGGACGCCTGCAGCCCGGCAGAATGCTGCTGGTGAATCTGGAAGAACACCGCATCGTCCCGGACGAAGAAATCAAGCACATGCTGGCTTCGCGGCAACCGTATCGCGAGTGGCTTCAGGACAAGCAACTCACGCTGGAACAATTACCGCCTCCGCCGCGGGTCTACGGATTCGATCCCGCCACCGTGCTCACGAGGCAGCGGGCGTTCGGCTATAGCGACGAAGACTTGAAGATGATCCTGGCGCCGATGGCGACCAACGGCGAAGAACCGGTGGGATCGATGGGCGTCGACACGCCGCTGGCGTGCCTGTCGGACCGGCCGCAGTCTCTGTTCCATTACTTCAAACAATTATTCGCGCAGGTCACCAATCCGGCGATCGATCCCATTCGCGAAGAACTGGTGATGTCGCTCACCAGCTACATCGGCACCGAGCGCAACATCCTGGAAGAGACGCCGATGCACTGCCACACGCTGAAGCTGCCGCAGCCCATCCTGACCAATCTGGATCTGGAAAAGCTGCGCCGCGTGAGCTGGGGCGATTTTTTGGCGACCACCATCCAGACTTTATATCGTGTCGCGGACGGCGAGACCGGCCTGGAGCGGGCGCTGGACGGGATGTGCCGCCGGGCGGATCAGGCGATACGGGACGGCTACCGCATTTTGATTCTGAGCGACCGCGGCGTCGACAAAGACTTCGCGCCGATTCCGTCGCTGCTGGCGCTGACCGCGCTGCATAACCACCTGGTGCGGGAGCGGACGCGGACTCAAGTCGCGCTGATCATCGAATCCGGCGAGCCGCGCGAGGTGATGCATTTCGCGCTGCTGATCGGCTATGGCGCGAGCGCCGTGAATCCGTACCTGGCCATCGAGACGCTGGAAGACATGACGCAGCGGGGACGGCTAGGCAATGTTCCCTTCGAGACGGCGCTGAGGAATTTCAAGAAGGCCGTCAATAAAGGACTGTTGAAAGTGTTCTCGAAGATGGGCATCTCCACGCTGCAAAGCTATCGCGGCGCGCAGGTGTTCGAAGCCATCGGGCTGAATCAGAGCCTGATCGACAAATACTTTACCGGGACTTCATCGCGCATCGAAGGCGTGGGCTTGGACGTGCTGGCGCGCGAAGCGCAGATGAAGCACGAGCACGCCTATAAGCCACTGACCCAGTCGGAAACCGAACTGGAACCGGGCGGCGCGTACCAATACCGGGTGCGCGGTGAGTATCATTTGCTGAATCCGCTGTCGGTAGCGAAGCTGCAGCATGCCGTGCGCAGCGAAAATTTCCAGACCTTCCAGGAATATACCGATTTGATCGACAAGCAGAACCGCGATCTGTGCACGCTGCGCGGGCTGATGGAATTGAAGCTTGCCCGAAAGCCCGTACCCATCGAACAGGTGGAGTCGGCCTCGGAAATCGTCAAGCGTTTTGCGACCGGCGCGATGTCCTTCGGCTCCATCAGTAAGGAAGCTCACGAGACGCTGGCGATCGCCATGAACCGTATGGGCGGGCGCTCCAATACCGGTGAAGGCGGCGAAGATGAAGCGCGCTTCGAACGCCGGCCCAACGGCGACTGGGCGCGCAGTTCGGTAAAACAGGTGGCGTCGGGCCGCTTTGGCGTGACCACGCACTACATGGTGAACGCCGACGAGCTGCAAATCAAAATTGCGCAAGGTGCGAAACCAGGCGAGGGTGGGCAGCTTCCGGGGCACAAAGTGGACGAAGTGATCGCGCGCGTGCGGCATTCGATCGCGGGCGTGCCGCTGATTTCGCCGCCGCCGCATCATGATATTTATTCCATCGAAGATCTGGCGCAGTTGATTTACGATTTGAAGAACGTAAATCCCAAGGCTCGTATTTCGGTGAAGCTGGTGGCCGAAGTGGGCGTAGGAACCGTGGCAGCGGGCGTGGCCAAAGCCCACGCCGACGTGGTTCTGATCAGCGGCTACGACGGGGGCACCGGCGCTTCGCCACTCACTTCGCTGCGGCACGCCGGCATTCCGTGGGAGCTGGGGCTGGCGGAAACGCAGCAGGTGCTGGTGATGAACGACCTGCGCAGCCGCATCATCGTGCAGACCGACGGCAAGCTGCAAACTGGCCGCGACGTGGTGATCGCCGCGCTGCTGGGCGCCGAGGAATTTGGCTTCTCGACAGCCCCGCTGGTTTCAATGGGCTGCATCATGATGCGCAAGTGCCATCTGAACACGTGCCCGGTGGGAATTGCCACCCAGGATCCGGCGCTGCGCAAGAAGTTCACCGGCACTCCGGAAAACGTCATCAACTATTTCTTCTTCGTGGCCGAGCAGATTCGCCAGTGGATGGCGAAGATGGGCTTCAAAAAGATGAACGACATGATCGGCCGCGCGGATATGATCCATATGCTTCCGGCGCTCGACCACTGGAAGGCCAAGGGCCTGGACTATTCGCAACTGCTGTTCGTGCCTCCGCTGCCGTCGCGCGTCAGCCGGCGCTGCACTACGAAACAGGACCATGGGCTGGGCGCGGCGCTCGACAACCGGCTCATTGAGCTGTCGAAGCCGGCGCTCGAAAACGGCACCGCAGTGGATCATAAACTTCCGATTCGAAATGTGGATCGCACGGTGGGCGCGATGCTCTCGGGCGATATCGCGCGCAAGTTCGGCAAACAAGGGTTGCCCGCCGAGACCATTCACTTTACATTCAGCGGCTCGGCCGGACAAAGCTTCGGCGCGTTTCTGGTGCCGGGCGTCACGCTGGAACTGGAAGGCGATGCCAATGATTACACCGGCAAGGGGCTCTCCGGCGGCAAGCTGATTGTGTATCCGCCGCGCAATTCGACGTTCCCGCCGGAGAAAAACATCCTGATCGGAAATACCGTGCTCTACGGAGCGACCTCGGGCGAGGCGTTCTTCAATGGCGTCGCCGGCGAGCGCTATGCGGTGCGGAATTCCGGCGCGACGTCTGTGGTTGAAGGCGTGGGAGATCACGGCTGCGAATACATGACCAAGGGTTTGGTGATTGTGCTGGGGGAGACCGGCAAGAACTTCGCTGCCGGGATGACAGGCGGAATCGCGTTTGTGCTGGATGAATCCGGCGACTTCCGCAAGACCCGCTGCAATCCGGCCAGCGTCGACCTGGAAGAGGTGGAAGACGCCAAAGATGTCGACGAGCTGCGCTACTGGATCGCGCGCCACGCGGAGGAGACCGGAAGCCCGCGCGCCAATTGGATTCTGGAAAATTGGGAGGCGCTGCTGCCCAAGTTCGTCAAAGTTTTCCCGCACGAATTCAAGCGTGTTTTAGGCGTGCCGCGCAAGGCGGTGGCGGCGCATGGGTAATATCACGCATGGGTAAAATCACGGGCTTCATGGAGTACGCGCGCGAGCTGCCTACGCGGCGGCCGGTGGCGGAGCGCGTCAACGACTGGTTTGAAATTTACCAGGACTTCCCGGTCGAAAAAGTCCGGGAGCAGGGCGCCCGCTGCATGGATTGCGGCATTCCCTTCTGCCACACCGGCTGTCCGCTCACCAATATCATTCCCGACTGGAACGATCTGGTGTATAAGGACCGCTGGCAGGAAGCGGTGCGGGTGTTGCATTCCACCAATAATTTCCCGGAGTTCACCGGGCGCATTTGTCCGGCTCCGTGTGAGGCGGCGTGCGTGCTGGGGATTAACGAGCCTGCGGTGGCGATCAAGCTGATCGAACGCTCGATCATCGACTATGCCTACGATCACGGCTGGATTGTGCCCGAAGTTCCAGAGGTGCGCAGCGGGAAAAAAGTGGCGGTGATCGGCAGCGGCCCGGCGGGTCTGGCGGCGGCCCAGCAACTGGCGCGCGCGGGCCATGCGGTTACGGTTTACGAAAAAGCCGACCGCATCGGCGGATTGCTGCGCTACGGCATCCCGGACTTCAAGATGGAAAAGCATTGGATTGACCGGCGACTGGCGCAGATGTCGGCCGAGGGGGTCGCGTTTGTCACCAATGCGCACGTCGGCGTGAACCTGCCGCTGGAGACGCTGCGGAAAGATTTCGACGCGATCATACTCGCGATGGGCGCCGAGCATCCGCGCGACTTAAGCGTGCCGGGCCGCGAGTTGAAGGGCATTCATTTCGCCATGGAATTCCTCCCGCAGCAGAACAAACGCGGTTGCGGAGATGAGGTTCCGGATCAGATTCTGGCCACCGGCAAGCGCGTGATCATTATCGGCGGCGGCGATACAGGGGCCGACTGCCTGGGGACGTCCCATCGCCAAAAGGCCGCGTCGGTGCATCAGTTCGAGATTATGCCGATGCCGCCGACGGAGCGCTCGCCCTTGACGCCGTGGCCGATGTGGCCCTTGCAATTGCGCATGGAGAGTTCGCATGAGGAAGGCGGGCAGCGTGAGTGGGCCGTGGCCACCACCCATTTCAGCGGCGACGCCGACGGCAATGTGAAGCAGCTTCACGGTGTGCGCGTGGCTAATTTTGAGCCTATCCCAGGCACTGAATTCACCCTCGACGTGGACCTAGTGCTGCTTGCCATGGGCTTCACTGGGCCGGTTAAATACGGCTTGGTGGAGCAACTCGGCGTGACCCTGGACGGGCGCGGAAACGTCGCGGCCAATGAGCAGGATTGGCAGACTTCCCTTCCCGGCGTGTTCGCGGCCGGCGACGTGCGCCGCGGGCAGTCGCTGGTGGTGTGGGCCATCGCGGAAGGGCGCAAGGCCGCTGCTGCCGTGGATCAATACCTGCGCGTGTGATCCCGCCGAAAGCCGTCTGCTAGACTGAAATCATGAACGCCCTGAAGCGCTGGATTTTGTGGGAATATCCGCGGGCGAGCTGGCAATATGACGTGATTGTCGGCGCCATCGTAGTGTTTGTCTTCGTCACGCCGCACTTCATTTCCTTCGGCGACCGCCCTAAACCCGCCAGCGTCGCCATTGTACACGGCGGTTATTGGATCGATCCCCAGCAGCTTGCCGGGGTACCCGAAGCCATGCTGGCGGAGCGCGCGGCCGCCGTCATCAATGCCAAATTCAAAGCGCACGCCGACATCGCCAGTGTCGAGCCGATTTACGACGACAGCGAGCAGGAGCTGAAGGGCTACCTGGCGTTTCCCGAGAAATAGAAGAGGCGCGATCGTGAAGACCGCACTCAAAATTCCGATCTTTGCCGGCGCGCCGGTTTTTGCTGCTGTGTTGATGTTTGGGACCGTGCCGGCTGCGGCTGAGCCGCTCTCCGATGTCCTGGCGCGCATGGACCGCGCGGCGGCGGAATTCCATTCGCTCTCCGCCGGAATGAAGCGCGTGCAGTTTACGGCGGTGCTGAGCGAATCCTCCCAGATGGACGGCGTCGTGCGTCTGCGGCGCACGAAGAACGGGACTCAGGGCATCGTCGAATTTCAACAGCCGGAACAGCGAACTGTTTTCATCAATGGCAAGCAAGTCCAGATCTACTACCCCAAAGCGAATACGGTCGAGGTCTACGACGCCAGCAAATACACGTCGAACATGGATCAGATCCTGCTGCTGGGCTTTGGCACGTCGGCGGCGGAGCTAAAAAAATCCTACGACATCAAGGACGGCGGCGTGCAGAAGATCAACGGCGCCGATACCACGCGCATTGAATTGACGCCGCGCTCGGACGAGATGAAAAAACTGATTACCAAAATCGAGCTGTGGATTCCGGAAGGCCAGAGCAACCCGGTGCGAGCAAAGTTCAGCGAGCCATCGAAGAACTATGAGCTGGTGGATTACTCCGACATCAAGGTGAATCCGGCATTGCCTGACTCGGCGTTTGACTGGAAGCTCCCGCGAAACGTCAAAAAGATCTATCCGCAGAAGTAGCGGGCGCACGCCGCCCGGTCACCCCGGGATCGGGCATCCGGCCGCGTTCAACGAATCTCAAATGTCGAGTCGGTTGAGACCGGCGCGTCCGTTGCGGTTACCCCTCGCACCTCAGCCCAGCGCGGGCCTTGCCGCAGACGCCCTTCCAAGTCGTCGAGTTGAGCGGTAGCGCCGTTGGCGTGCACTTCGACATCGCCGTTCGCCAGATTCCGGGCCCACCCGGTTGCTCCAATGGAACGCGCGGCCTGGCGGGCAAAAGCCCGGTATCCCACGCCCTGCACATTGCCTGAAATCACAAAACGCCGGGCGGTGCGGTGCTCCATTGCCGCCGATTTTACCAAACATCTTTTCCAAACATCTCTACGGGGTTATGATTCGGCTCATGTTATGATTCGGCCAGAGTGACAGGTGCCGATTCTCTCAACGCGCGGCCGCCGGCGAATTTTCGCGAGAAGCTTCCTCTGACGCCGGGCTTGGGCCTGATCTTCGATCTTGACGGAGTCATCATAGACTCCATGCCGTTTCACCAGCGGGCCTGGCAGCGCTACCTCGAAGTGACGGGCATTGGCTCGGTCGATAGTCTGGATTTCATGCACGGCCAGCGGAATGAGGAAATCGTGCGCCGCCTGCTGGGGCCGCGAGCAGACTTGCAGACCGTGATGGCGCACGGCGCGGCCAAGGAACAGATGTATCGCGACATGCTGCGCGGACGGCTCGGCGAACACCTGGTGGCGGGGATCGCGGAGTGGCTGGAGCATGTCTCCGGCGCGCCGATTGCACTCGCAACCAACGCCGAGCGCGCCAACGTCGACTTCGTTCTGGATGGCGGCGGCTTGCGTCCTTATTTCGGCGCGATCGTGGATGGATCGCAAGTAGACCGTCCCAAGCCCGCTCCCGACGTCTACCTGCGCGCGGCCGAGCTGCTGCAAATTCCGCCGCACAATTGCATCGTCTTCGAAGACTCGCCGGTTGGCGTGGCGGCGGCCGTCGCCGCGGGCATGCGCGTGGTGGGCGTGCTCACCCATGCCACGGCCCTTGACGGCATTCGGTGTTCCATTGCGAATTTTCTAGACGCGCGGCTGGACCCCTGGTTGTCCGTGCAGAGGCCGGAATAAGCCATGGCAATGCCACCATACTTTTGGCCGATTCTAGTGGCGATGGTGGCGCTGGGCCTGGGCATCTGGTGGATTTGGCGGCGTCAACTGGAAGCGCAGCGCCGGTCCATGCGAGCCTTTTACACTCTCAGCGAACAAATTTTCGCCGCATCCTCCGCGGGAGAGATTGCCGAAAAACTGAGCGCATCCTTGCCTTCGATATTGCAGTCCTCCAGCGTCCGCTTGTACCTTCGGAACCGTCGCACGGCATCGCTGGAATCGGTTCCCACCGCGGACACACCCGAACCCATGGCGGTATCGCTCGCCGGCGGCGCCGAGGGTTTGGCCGCGGGGGCTGTGAAATGTGTCAATGAAAAGGCTCTGGTCAACATACCAGACGTGCGACGCAATGCTCTGGTGAATGCGGGATGGAAACCTGGCGTGGCCCATTCCGCGATGTTCGCTCCACTGCTGACGCAAACGGAAGCCCTGGGCGTCATCGAAGTGGGCAGCCTTCGCCGCCTGGGCTACTTCACGCCGGAAGAACAAGCCACCTTGCAGCATCTGGCCAAGCAGGTGGCGGCCTCCCTCAAATTGGAAGAGCAGCAGACCATGCGCGAGCAACTCTTCCGCAGCGAGAAACTGGCGGCCACTGGGCACTTGATTTCGGGTGTCGCGAGCGATCTGCGCGCGCCCCTCGAAAGAATCCAGGAACTGGCGGCTTCCCTCCCTGCCGCCGATGACAGCGCGCAGATAGAGCGCGGATTAAAGCAACTCAACGCCGAAGCCCGTCGAGCCTCGGAAATCGTATCGCGGCTGGTATCCTTCGCGCAGCCAGCGGACACCGGCGCGCGCCAAATCGATGTGAACGCGCTGGTCCGAGGCCTGATGCGGTTCCGCGGTCCTGAATGGAAAGCGCTGGGGCTGCGGGTTCAAGACCATTTGTCGCCGGAACCCGCTTGGGTGTTGGGAGTGGAAGGACAAGTTGAGCAAGTATTGCTGAGCCTGCTGGTCGCCGCAGAGCAATCCGCGGCGCGCTCGGCGGCCAAGACGCTTGAGGTTGCCAGCAGCCTGATCGCCGGACGCGTAGTGGTGGAAATTCAGTATCCCGAGGAAGCGGTGCAGCCACAAGGCGGCGAACCCCAGGCCGGCGATCCTAAACTGAACGAGTCCGACCTAAGCCAGGCCAGCTTGAACCAGACCAATCTCGAGGTATGCCGAGTCATCGTACAAAATCTTGGGGGCGAGTTGCGCATGCGGCGACAGTCCGGCGGCATGTGCTTCGACGTCGATCTGCCGATCGCGCCCGGCACGGATGTCCGGTCCGCGACAAGCGGGCCTGCTGCGTCGCGGCGGGTCCTCACTTTCATGCTGGTGGATAACGATGCGGGCGTGCAACACCAGCTTTTGGGTCTGCTTTCCGCGCGCGGTCATCGCGTGGTTCCCGCGCGTGCGGAAGAAACCGCCGACCTCGCGCATCGCCTGCGTTTCGACGGTGTTATGTGGGTAGTGCGGCCGGGCGGCGCTAAATGGAGTGACTTCCAGGAGCGTTTGTTCGATTCGATATCCGCAGTGGTGCTGGTGAGTGATGGTTACGATGCTGATCTCGCTTCGAACCTGGGGGAAAACGGGAGGTACTTGTTGCGTCGGCCGTTGCAGGAGCCGGAACTGGACCGGGTATTGACGGCGGTGGAATCGCGGGCGGCTGCGCGGGGATAATGTGACAGGTTATGGACCTGTCCTACCCAACTGGCGCAGCACGTAAGCCAGAATTCCGCCGCTGCGGTAGTATTCGGCTTCCTGCGGCGTATCGATACGCACCATCGCTTCGAAGGTTTTGCTCGATCCCTTCAGCGTCGCCGTCACCTTCGCGCAAGTCTTGCCGGCCGAATCCACCGCGGCTGGAATCCCCTCGATCGAAAACGATTCCTGACCAGTTAAACCTAGCGACTCGCGGTTTTGCCCCTGGATGAATTGCAGCGGGAGCACGCCCATGCCCACCAGATTGGAGCGATGAATGCGCTCGAAGCTTTCCGCGATCACCGCTTTCACGCCGAGCAGCAGCGTGCCTTTGGCCGCCCAGTCGCGCGACGAGCCGGTGCCGTACTCTTTGCCTGCGATCACGAGCAACGGTGTGCCTTCATGCTGGTAGCGCACCGACGCATCGTAAATCGACAGTTGCTCGCCCGAGGGCACGTGGCGGGTCCAGCCGCCTTCGGTTCCGGGAGCCATTTGATTTCGCAAACGAATGTTGGCGAAGGTTCCGCGCACCATGACTTCATGATTGCCGCGCCGCGCACCGTAGGAATTGAAGTCTCCCGGTTTGACGCCGAGCGACATCAGGTATTGCGCCGCGGGGCTGTCTTTGGCAATATTGCCGGCCGGCGAAATGTGATCGGTGGTGACGGAATCGCCCAGCATGGCCAGCGCCCGTAGACCTTTCATGTCTCGTACGAAAGTCTTCGGGTCAACCATCGCATCGAAATACGGAGCGCGCTTGATATACGTGGAAGCGTCATCCCAAACGTAGAGATCGCCCGCGGGAACCTTCATGCCACGCCAGGCGGCGTCGCCCTGGAATACTTCCGAATATTGTTTGGCGAACATCTCGCGGTGGACGCTCTTTTTCACCGCGGCCTGCACTTCTTGATTGGAAGGCCAGATATCGCGCAGAAAAACGTCTTTCCCGGCAGGGTCCTGGCCGAGAGGCTCGCGCGTAAGGTCCATGTCGACGCGGCCGGCGATAGCATAAGCGACGACCAGAGGCGGCGATGCCAGATAATTGGCTTTTACTAATGGATTCACGCGGCCTTCAAAGTTACGATTGCCGGAGAGCACGGCGGCCACCGTTAACTTCTCTTCCATCACGCCGGCCGCGACTTCCTCCGGCAGGGGACCGCTGTTGCCGATGCAGGTTGTGCAGCCGTAGCCTACCAGATTGAACTTCAGCGCTTCGAGAGCCGGCAGCAGCCCGGCCTCGCGCAAATAATCCATCACCACTTTCGAACCCGGCGCGAGACTGGTCTTCACCCAGGGCTTGGAGGTGAGCCCCCGCTCCACGGCCTTCTTCGCGACCAGGCCCGCCGCTACCAGCACCGAGGGGTTCGACGTGTTGGTGCAACTGGTGATGGCCGCGATCACCACGCTGCCATCCTGAATGGTCGCGCCCGCTCCATTCATTTGGATTTCGGCGGTCTTGGGCGCCGCGCCCAGGCCATCGAGAAAATTCTTCTTCACGTCCGGCAGGTTGATGCGGTCCTGCGGCCGCTTGGGTCCAGCGAGTGAGGGCACCACCTCTGCCAGATCCAGCGACAAGGTGTCGCTATACGCCGGCTCGGGCGCGCCGGCCATGCGGAACAGTCCCTGCTCCTTGGAGTACGCTTCCACCAGATCGATTTGTTCCTGCGGACGATTAGTGAGGCGCAGATATTCGAGCGCAGCTTCGTCGATCGGGAAGACGCCGATGGTCGCGCCATATTCCGGCGCCATGTTGGAGATGGTGGCGCGGTCGGCCAGACTTAAAGCGTTCAGTCCGTCACCATAGAACTCGACGAACTTGCCCACCACGCCCTTCTTGCGCAGCATCTGTGTGACGGTGAGGACGAGGTCGGTCGCGGTCGCGCCTTCAGGCAGCTTGCCGGTCATCTTGAAACCGACCACTTGCGGCAGCAGCATGGTGGCGGGCTGACCGAGCATGCAGGCCTCGGCTTCGATGCCGCCGACGCCCCAGCCGACCACGCCCAGCCCGTTGATCATGGTGGTGTGGGAGTCGGTGCCGACTACGGTATCGGGATAGGCAGCGCCGTCCATGGTCATGACCACCGACGCCAGGTATTCAAGATTCACCTGATGTACAATTCCGGTATCCGGCGGCACCGCGCGGAAATTCTGAAACGCCGATTGGCCCCAGCGCAGGAACGAGTAGCGCTCCTGATTGCGCTGGAATTCGAGCAGAGCGTTCAACTGAAATGCCTCGTTGGTGCCGTAGTGATCCACCTGCACCGAGTGATCGATGACCAGATCCACCGGGACCAACGGGTTGGCCCTCTTGGGGTCGGCGCCCATTTTCTTGAGCGCGTCGCGCATCGCTGCGAGATCGACGACGCAGGGCACGCCCGTAAAATCCTGCAAGACTACGCGAGCCGGCCGGAAGTTGATCTCTTTCGCAGGGGCTGCGATGTCCCACTGGGCGACGTATTCGATGTCGGAGCGCTTTACGGTGGTGCCGTCTTCAAAGCGCAGCAGGTTTTCCAGAAGGATTTTAATCGAGTAAGGAATGCGCGAAAGATTGACGCCGGTTTTTTCCAAAGCAGCGAGGCGAAAAATCTGGTGAGTGCGGCCGCTGGCATGAAGCTGGCCCGCAGCGCCAAAGGAGTTCAGACTTGTCATGGGGGATCTGCCTCAATTTTAGCGCGATACAGTTGAGCCGCGAGCACGAAGACGGGCTGGCCGGGACGCCGGCGGGCACAACCATTTCGCCGACTAGCGGCTCAAGCGTTTCGTTCCAGCGACTCATTGGAAGCCGACCGAAGTATCTCCTCGCAAGTCCGGAGAAGCTGCGCCACCAGAATCGAAAGGCCCATGCTGCAAAACCCAAGCGCCAGCTGATAGCCCCAGGTATGCTGCCGCGCGATTTCCACAAATGGACCTCTGACGAATCCATTCACTAAGAAAAGCGGCATCGAGATGATTCCGAGGTAGGTCAATGGAGCCCGATCCTTCAACCATGGCGCGGCAATCCGGTACAGCCACAGCGCCAAGAGCAGTGCACCCGCGAAGTGTACCGGCCACGGAGCGCGATAAGCGTTGCCCGCAACCAGCAGCGCCGCGCCCATCAGGCCAACTGCGCGGGCCGGCAACCACCCGTAGCGGGCCGCGAAAATCCCAAGGCAAATCGAAGGCATATGCCCGATCGGCGTCTCTTTAAGATTGAGAGACCAGTGCGCTACCAGGGCGTCGTTCACCAGATATATCAAGGCCCACGAGGCGCAGGTAAGCACGATCAGAGCATAAGCTCCAAATCGCGCCGCCAGCCGTTTGAGGGCCGGCCACAGCGCATAGAACTGCATGATGAAGGGCACAAACCACCAGGGACCTACTGGCGGCAAGCCAAGGCCGGGAACCATATTCTCGACGCCTAGAAGGGTTAGCGCAAGACCGCCGAAATTGTGGTGGATCATTTCCAAGGGGTTCGGCATTCCCAGATACAGAACGCAGGCGAGGATCGCAAAGAAAAACATGGGGTAGATTTTCTTCACTCGCGACCAGAAGAATTCTCCCCAACTTTCTGAAGTATCCCAGTGGCGAAGCGTTAAGCCATATGCGGAGACGAAGATAAAAATCTGCACTCCATAATGCCCCAGGAACGAAAAGAGAGCCTGTACTTCCTGCCGTGGATCCTGCATGGTTTGGAGGAAGACCGTGAATCGCGACGGATCGAATTCAAATTCATTTTCGGTTACGGGTCCCAAGAGATGGTAAAAATTGTGCAGCGTGATGGAAGCGATGGCAAGTCCCTTGAGGGTCAGGGTGTCCCTGGTATCTAGGTTAATGAAACCGGTCCGCATTTCAGAACGCCACGCGGAGCAACGACGCGGCGCCGATGCTGGCCGAGGTTTGGCAGGCCCTGCAGCGCTGCTGGCGCTTTCCGGCCATAGCCTAAACCTAAAGGATAGCGCCGAATCGGCGCGAACAGGCAAGGCAGCCTAGGTGCGGGCGGATGCGAAGCGTTGCTTCCGGAGTTAGAGCATGTTTATACTCCAAACGAACGATCCGGGGAGGGAATATGATTCGTCGCAAGTTCATCCAGTGTGCGTCAATGGCCGCGATCGGCGCGGCGGCGCCGGACATTTTCGTCGGCACTAGTAAGGCCCAGGAGGTTCCGAATTCGACAGGCAGCGAGCGGCCTAAGCTGAAGGCGCCGGCTGGCGCTTGCGACTGTCATCACCACATCTACGACGCAGCACGCTTTCCGCAGCCGGGGCCCGGAGGCGGGCCGGTCGTTCCCAACGCTCGCGTCGAGGAATACCTGATGCTGAAGGCGCGGATCGGAACCACTCGCGACGTGGTGGTGACGCCGCTGGCTTATGCCACTGACAATCGAGTGACGCTGGATGCGATTGCGCGGCTGGGGCCGAACGCGCGCGGCGTTGCGGTGATCCGGCCGACCATCACCGACGCCGAATTGAAGACCCTGGCGGACGGAGGAATTCGCGGCATCCGCTTCTCGCTGGCAGATCCGCGGCACGCGCCGACGACCATCGAGATGATCGCGCCCTTGTCGAAGAGGATTCATGCGCTCGGCTGGCACATTCAGCTCAACATGACTCCAGACCAGATTGTGGCGGCTCATGATTTGTGGAACCGCGTGCCGTGCCCGATGGTTTTCGACCATATGGGGCACGTTCCGCAGCCGGCGGGGGTGGGCCACCCGGTGTTCACCCTGATCCGGCGGTTAGTGGACAAGGGCGATACCTGGGTCAAGTTGTCGGTGACCTATGACAATACCAAGGACGGCCCGCCAGGCTATGCGGACGTAACCAGAGTGGCGCAAACGTATGTAAGGGCCGCGCCCGAGCGCATGGTTTGGGGCAGCAACTGGCCACACCCCAATGAGGACACTCCGAAACCGGACGACGCGCTGCTGTTCGATCTGATGTCTCAGTGGGCGCCGAACGAAACCACGCGCCATCGCATCCTGGTGGAGAATCCGGAGAAGCTCTACGGCTTTCCGAAAGTGGCTTGATACGGGAATGGCTTGCAATAAAAGGCCGATCGCTTACGCGACCGGCCTTCCCGCTACGACAGCGGTGCGTTGACTAACGGCCTTGACGATTGTTTCTGCCGTTTGAACGGTTGCTATTCCCATAGCTCTGATTGCGGTTCTGCGGATTGAAATTGCCGCGTTGGTCAATGCTGCGGCCACGATCTTGCTGCGAGTCGCGTGAAAAACTGTGCCGATTGTCGCGGCCGCGGAAGCGGTTGTCGAAACGGCGGTCGTGATCGCCAAAGTGATTGTCGAAGCGCGGCGCTACCTGATAGCCGGTGAAGACGGGCGGCGCGCTCCAGTATCCGGCAACCCAGTTTTCGCGGCCGTAGTCATTCGTCCAATAACCGTCGATCCAGGTATAGCCAGGGCCCGGGCACGGCGGAATGTCAGCAGCATAGGCAGGAACCGCTGGATAGAATCCGGCCCCTTGGGTTCCGAAGCCCAAGCCAATGGAGAAGCGGGTCTGGGCAAACATGGAACCTCCAGCCAAGAGCATCATCGCAAGCAATTTCGTTTTCATTTTCTGTCCTGCCTTTCTGACTGGGGTTAATGCATGAGGGATGCCAAACCCTAAGTGCAATCGTGTGTGCCGAATGGCGGCACTGCGCGGATTTTTACATGGTGCGGGCGCACCGGGTTGGTGCTTTTGGGCCGTCCCGCGGCGCATTTGGCAGATTGCGGTTAAAATGAAGCGGAGACGAGGGACCACATGACGCGGCGTGAAATCTCAAGACTGGCTGTGCTCGGGGCGGTGGCGGGGTCACGCGCGCTTGCGCCGAATGCGTTTGCGCAGAAGGCGGCGGTGCGGGCGGAGCCAGTAACGGATTACGTCGCGCGTTTCATCGTCAACACGCGCTACGAGGACATCCCTAACCACGTGCTCGAACTTGCGCGCAAGTCGATTCTGGATGGCCTGGGCTTAGCGCTATGCGGGTCGGCGGCGAAAACCGGCGAGATCGTGAGGGAGTACATAGAGTCGCTGGGATTCGGTCCGGGGGCGGCGGGCGCCACGGTGATCGGTTCTTCGATGAAAGCACCAGTGCGCTTCGCGGCCTTCGCCAATGCGGTGGGCATCCATGCGGACGACTACGACGACACGCAATTGGCCGTTGCCGAAAACCGGACCTACGGATTATTGACCCACCCCACCGCGCCGGTGCTGCCGGCGGCGCTCGCGGTGGCCGAGACGCGGTCCTTGTCGGGGCGCGAACTGCTACTGGCGTACAACCTTGGCGTGGAAGTGGAGTGCAAGATCGCGGAAGCGATTTCGCCGCGGCATTACGAGGATGGATTCCATTCGACCGGCACCATTGGGGTGATGGGCGCGGCCACGGCGGTGGCGAAATTGAATCGCTTCGACCTGCCGCACGTGCTCACCACCCTGGGCATTGCCGCCAGCGAAGGAGCGGGCCTGCGAGAAAACTTCGGCACCATGACCAAGCCATTCCACGCCGGCAAGGCTTCGGAGAACGGCGTAGCCGCGGCGGACTTTGCGGCCCTCGGGTGGACCGCCACGCACGAGGTTCTGGAAGCTCCGCGCGGTTTTTTTCAAGCAGCCGGCGGGGGCTACGATGCGGCGGCGATCCTGTCGAAGCTGGGGAGGCCGTGGACGTTTGTAAACCCTGGGGTGTCGATCAAGCCCTTCCCGTCGGGGTCGCTTACACATCCGGGCATGACGGAACTGGAGCGCTTAATCCGAGAGCACGACATCAAGCCGGATGAGGTAGAGCTGCTCGAAGTCGGGACCAATAAAGATTCGCCGAATGCGTTGATCCATCATCATCCGAAGGATCACCTGCAGGCGAAATTCAGCATGGAATTTTGCATGGCGGCGCTGGTGCTCTATCGCAAAGCGGGATTGAGCGAGTTCACCGACGAAGTGGTGAATCGTCCGGCGGTGCAACAGATGATTTCGCGCGTGAAGTTCGGCGTGGACCCAGTGGCGGAAGCCGCCGGATACAACAAGATGACCACAATTTTGAAAATTCATCTCAAAGACGGCCGCATTGTCACGGGACGCGCGGACTTCGGAAAAGGGAGCCCCTCGATTCCGATGTCCTTTGACGATGTAACCGAGAAATTTCTGGATTGTGCGGCGTTCGCAAAATGGCCGGCGGCGAAGGCTAAATCCGTGGTGGAAACGGTCCGCTCGATCGAGAAGGTTCCCGACGTGCGCCAGTTAACGGCGCTGTTAGGGTAATCTTGCCAATGCCGAAATAAGCCGTATCCGAGATTGAGCACTTGGCAGAAGCAATCGTCGATCGTTTCGGTCGTCCGAAACGTCTTAGTCGGGTTGTCGCTGATGAGCTAGCCGGATCTCCACTTTGCGATAGATCACGGTTGGCGGCTTGTCCTGTTTGTGCATCCAGTCCTTAAGGGCGGCGGTACGCTTTTGCC
>DATJEI010000233.1:0-4102 GCA_035496735.1 Bryobacteraceae bacterium
AAAATTCTAGCCGCACGCCGTGAGGCCGTTCGACAGCTCTGAGCAGGGCCGCTGGGATCTGATTGGGGCCCGGTTTGCCATTGCGCGCCGAAGCTTTGAGCTGCTCCGGGCGCACGCATAGGGTTACGCGATCGCCTTTCAGGTGACCGGGGAAATAGGGGCCTTCCAGTTCGAACTCGCCGACTTGCAGGCGGCTGGTATTGCGTCCCGGATCGAGGGTCCGAATCTCGCAGTCCAGTAAATTGAAAGCGCCGAGCAAGCGCGCCACTTCGAGGGTCGCCGGTTCGTCGAGCACGGTGCGCGGCGTCCCTTTCTGCACGATTTTGCCGCCGTGCAGGATCAGCATCTCCTCACCCAGTTCGAAACACTCCGTCAGATCGTGCGTCACCAGCAGCATGGGTGTGGCAAAATCACTGCGAACCTGCCGCAGAACTTCGTAGAATTCCGCGCGCAGGACCGCGTCCAGGCCGGTGGCCGGCTCGTCGAGCAGGAGCAGTTTGGGTTCGGCGATCAAGGCGCGCGCGATGCAGCAGCGCTGGCGCTGGCCGCCGGAAACCTCATGCGGACGCCGGCCAGCCGCTTCGGCGAGCCGGAATTTCTCGAGCATGTCTTGGACTCGCCGGTGCCGCTCCAGGCGCGGCTTTCGTTCGGCTGCGAATGCCAGGTTTTCGCGCAACGTCATGTGCGGAAACAGCGCGTAGTTCTGAAACACATAACCGCAATTGCGTTTTTGGGGCGGGAGATAGACCCGGGCCGCGGCATCGTAGAGAATCTGGTTGTCTAGTAGTATGCGGCCTTCGTCCGGCGGCGTGAATCCGGCCACGCAATCCAGCACCAGGGTCTTGCCCGCGCCGCTCGGGCCAAAGAGCACGGTGACACCGGCTGTCGCCGAAAATTCGAGGTCCAGAGTGAACCCAGCGGAATCGGGTTGGGGGTCGAAGGATTTGCGGAGCCGGGCCTGCAACATGAGGTCTTAAAGGCGACTGGGGCTGAGGCGATTGGCCAGCGTCAACAAGAGTAAAGCCGCCGCCGAAACGATCAGGACCAGAGTTCGCGCGAGCGCGCCGTTGCCGGATTCGACAGCCTGATAGATGGCGACCGCCACGGTCTGGGTGCGGCCCGGGATGTTGCCCGCCACCATTAGCGTGACCCCGAAATCGCCCAAGGACCGCGCGAAGGCGAGCGCGGTGGCGGCGAGGATAGAGCGCCACGCAAGCGGCATGGTCACCCTCCAGAAAAGCTTCCATTCCGAAGCGCCGAGATTGCGCGCGGCGCGTTCATAGCTGCGATCCACGCTTTCGAGAGCCGCCCGCGCCGACTTCACCAACAGCGGCAGTGCGTGCAGCAGCGCGGCCACGACCGCCGCTTTCCAGGTGAATACCAGCGGCGATCCGAAGATTGCTTCCCACAGCTTTCCCAGGGGGCTCGCCCGTCCCAGCAGCACCAACAAGTAATAGCCCAGCACGGTAGGCGGCAAAACGAATGGCAGCGTCACCGCCGCATCGAGCAGGTCTTTGCCGCGGAATTGCCGGTTGGCCAGCAGATAGGCGATCCATAAACCGCCGGCAAACGCCAGAGCCGTCGACAAGAGCGCCACGCGCAGACTGAGCCACAGCGGGAACCAGTCTATTTCCATAAAATCACAATCGCCATCGGATGTTCGATTATAGCGGTTCGTAGCGGCGCGTCGCGGAGAAAATAATTACGAACACAACTCACTACGACTCATCGTCTTCGGACGCATCCTGCGTTTCAGCGGCTCCGGCTTCCGCCTGCGCGATGAGATCTTCCTCGCTGATCTCGGTTTCCAGAATCTCGCAGGCCCTATCATACGCCGACGCCGGGACCATCAACCTTAACTCGCCGATGCCGCTCCACGCCGCTGCCTGGTTGTTCTCGAAAGAACACGGGATGTCGGCCGACTGCAGTAAACCTCGCGCAAAGTTGGCTTCTTCGAGCGAAAGAAAGGTTGCCACCAGTTGCGGGCCGCCTTCCGGCTGAGCGGACGCGTCATCGCCCCGATCCGGGGACGACAGGTTCTCTTCGGCTTGCGGCGGCGCCAGCTTACGCTGGGCCAGTTCGGCATCGTAATACGACCGCGCCGCGTCTACCAATTCGCCGCGATTTATCTCCAGCAGCGCGTCATCGGACAGCAGCGCGTAATGCCGTTTGAAATCCTCAGGATCGATTTGCACGCGTCACCTCGCATCCTTTCCCAGCCGCTCTAGCGCCTGTCCGTGCAAGCGGAAGAGCCGCCAATCATCCAGCGTAACCGCGCCCAGCCGGTGATAAAAATCGATCGACGGCTGGTTCCACGTCAGCACGGACCACTCCATGCGCCCGCAGTCTTGTTCCTTCGCGATTCTCGCCAGACGCTTCAATAGCGTGCTCCCGATTCCGCGGCCGCGATACTTCGGCTCGACATAGATGTCCTCCAGGTAGATGCCGCGCTTGCCCAGGAAAGTCGAAAAATTATAGAAATACAGAGCAAGTCCAACCGGAACATCATCCACGAAGGCCAGCAGGGCGTGCGCCGCGGGTTCAGTCCCAAACAGAGCCTTCCGGAAATCGTCCTGGCTCGCAACCATGGCGTGCTCCAGTTTTTCGTATTGGGCCAGCTGCCTGACCAGATGCTCTATCGCTGGCAGGTCGTGTTCGGTGGCAGGCTCGATTTTCAGCGTCATCTCTGTGATTGTTTCACTTTCCGGCTAGCCTCAACGCTATGCTGCGGCAAGCCCCTCCACAGTGGTACCTTGTCAGTTCAGAGTCCTTTAGCAGGTACGAGGTACTATGCATCCCAGAACTCCACACTGCCTTTTCCTGGTCGCTCTTTTGCTGATCAACTTCTCGGGTCTTCCGGTATGGGGTCAGACGCCCACCAGCCTGCAGATCGTCATTGTAGAAGGGGAGGGTGCGATTAACAATGTCAAGCAGCGTGTCAATCGGGAACCCATCGTGCAGGTGGAGGATGAAAACCACAAACCGGTGGCCGGCGCCGCTGTCATCTTCTTCCTCCCCAACCAGGGACCCGGCGGCACCTTCGCTAACGGTTCGACTTCCTTGACCACTACCACCAATGCCCAGGGCCAGGCGGTGGCCCGCGGCATCCGCTTCAACAACCAGGCCGGCGCCATGGAGATTCGCGTGGCCGCCTCCTTCGCCGGACAAACCGCCAGCGCGATCATCACGCAAACCAACGTGCTGGGCGCCGCGGCTTCCGGTGGCTCGGTCGGCGGCATGAGCCTCACCACGAAATTATTGATCATCGGGGCAATTGTGGGGGGAGGCATTGCGGCCGGTGTGATTGTCGCCAACCGCGGGGGCGGTTCTACCGCTACCCCCACCACCACCATTACACCGGGCACCGTCACCGTGGGAGCACCACAATGATAGGGCGATTTACAACGCTTCGCGTGTCATGCTTGCTGGTCCTGGCGGGCGCGGCCTGGGCGCAGGTGCAGGGTCCAGTTATGGGCTATCTCCCGGATGGCGGGACACTACGCACGATTTCCGGCATCCCGGCTGCCGGATCGGTCGGCGTTGCGATTACTCCTGACGGCGCGTTTTCCCGCATCGAGGTTTCGCCAGACCATAGCCAAGCGCTGGCGGTCGCGGCCGATACCGGCGCACTCATGCTTTACACAATTGGCTCGGGTACGAGCGTGGCCGTACACGGAGTGGCGTCTGCTCCCGACCGCATTGTATTCAGCCCCAGTGGAACGGCGGCGGGATTGTGGTTCTCCAGCACCCGGCATTTTCAATTGCTCGATAGTTTGTCCGTGAGTCCGGCGGTTAAGGATATCGACTTCTCTTTCACCGGCTCCGATCCGACAGCCCTGGCGGTCAGTGACGACGGCCAATGGATGGTGGGAGCTTGGCCCTTTAGCTTATACGCCGACGGCCCCTCCGGCTACGTGAAGGTACTTCCGGTGAGCGGCGCGGCGGAAGCGGTGTGCTTCTTTCATGGACGGAATGATGTGGCGGCAATCACTGCCAGTCAGGTGATCCTCATCTCCGACATCGCCGGCGCGGTTGCGCCAAACGTGATCTGGAGCAAGCCGGACAATCTTGCGCCGTCCGATCCCGCGACAGCTCCGCCAGT
>DATJEI010000234.1:0-5234 GCA_035496735.1 Bryobacteraceae bacterium
GCTCGCCGTTTCCGTGCGCGTGCCTGAAAGCTGCGGCATGGAAAACCAGTCGTCGTAAAAATAGGCCTGACTGCTGCCGGTGCTAATACTGCTCGAACTGGTATCGCTGCCTCCGGTTGAAGAGCTTGTACTGCTGCTGCGGCCGTGGCTCGTGCCGTGGGTATAAACCTTGTCGCGGCTATAGGTGGGCCAAAATTTTGTTTGGTAGATGGCGGCTTTAATCTTCATCGGGTCGAGCTTGCCGATAAACAGCTCCCTGGCCATCATCTCGGCGCTTTCGGCCCGCAGGCCTCCAAACACCGCCTTGATTTTGCAGTTGGTCAAGACTGCGTCGATGATGTCTTCGTCGAGCTGGCCAAACCGCTGGTGAGCCAGGGTTAAAAAGATTCCGAACTTGCGAATTTGATCGAGCATGCTGGCAATGGCAGGCGAAACGAAGCTCTGGAACTCATCGAGGTAGAGATAGAAAGCTTTAGGATCGCCGTGCTTGGTATCCCGGCGCATGGCACATTCGAAAAATTCGTTGACCAACAGAGCGCCAAACACGGCGGCGTTCTCGTGGGAGAGGTAATCGCTGGGAGCAAGGTTGACCAACAGAACACTGTGAGCTTTCGGCTGGCGTGCGTAAGTCAGAAGCAGTAACCTTGTGCCACCCAATAATGCCAGTCTGCGATGGCTTCGGCGGTCGAGTCGTCCGGATCAATAGCCGCCAGTTGTGACAAAGGAACGGCCATGGTGCGGTCTTGCCAGTGGATCACCACGAGCATGTCAGCGGAGCAGGCATCTTCCGGCGCCATACGGAGGGCCTCGACGCTTTCTCCTTTCCTGAGAGGCGAGACTATCTTGACAGCGATGCACTTGGCCTGAAAAGGGAATCGGATGTTGTCGTCGAGGTAGCAATGCCATCCCATGATCTGCTCTTCCGGCCCATTGGCATCGGCGATGACTTCGTTATGGATGCGGTCCTCTCGGTCAGGGTCTCTGTTGGGTCGCTTCATGACTTTACTCCCAGGATTCGCCGCACCGAGGTGCGGCCGATCTGAAGACGGCGCGCGATCTCGGATTTGCTAACGCCCGCGCGGTGTAGTTTCCGGATTTCAGCAGTATGTAGGGCTGCGGTGGCAGGCCGGCCCAACCTTTGGCCGTTCTGCCGAGCGTGCGCCAAGCCGGCTCGAGTTCGCTCACCGAGGATCTCTCGTTCGAATGCGGCGAAGACCGCCAGCAGGCCCGCCATCGCTCGACCCGCGGGCGTAGTCAGGTCCAACGCCTCGGTCAGCGACACGAAGCCCACTCCGAGATGTTCCAGCTCCTGGAGGGTTGCCAGCAGATCCGTTACGGACCGACCCCAGCGGTCCAGTCGCCAGACCAGCACTACATCGATTTCTCGACGACGGGCAGCCGCGAGCAGTTTCTCACGAGCTTCTCGTTTTGCCGCGCCGGAGCCGACTCTCGGACTTGTACGGTGATCGTCCAGCTGCGTCGAGCGGCATACTCCCGCATGGCACGGCTCTGCATCGGAAGTGTCTGCTCATCGTTCGTAGAAACGCGGGCGTACAGGCCGGCGCGGAACATTTTCGCCGGTTTCCGTGCCTGGCCAAAAACGTTATGCGATTTTGTGTTTTCAAAGGCCCGTTTGACGGCCATATCGGATTGTCACCCAACTATGGCCGCAGTCGATCCTTTTCGGCCAGGTAGGCATTCATCATATTACGCGGCAGCGGGCGTGGCGAGCCGCGCCAGCGTGTCCCGGTAATTCCAGGGCATCCACGCCGACGGGTTATGCTTCAGTTCCTCTGCGTGCCGTTGCAACTCGGTAAGGTAGTCGAACGGATTTGCTCCGTTCAGTTCGCAGGTATGGATCAGACTCATAAACAGATCTCCTACTCCGGCGCCCTTCAGCGTCTTGTAGAAGAGGGCGTTCCTCCGGTTCAGAATGGCTTTCTTTAAAGCACGCTCAACGATGTTGTTGTCGATTGGAGAGCCTGCCTGCCGCAGGAAAAGCGTCAGTTTTAGCCAGTGATTCAGGAAGTAGGAGATCGCTTTTCCCAGTCCGGAGTTCGGTTCCGTCTTGTGCTCCGCCAACTGCGCCTCCATCCATTCATGCAGCCCTTCCATCAGCGGCCCGCTGTGCTCCTGATGGAAGTGCAGGCGGTCTTCCGCCGATAGATCTCGTTCCCGCGACACGGCATCGTTGTGATAAACCTCGCCCAACGTCTCCAGCACATACCGGCATTCTTCCGGAAAGTGAGCTGCCACCTCCACCACTTGTCGTCTACCATGCGCGAGGCAGTTCGCGATCAGGGTCTCGACGCCCTTCGGTGTGTTACGCGAAAGCGCATCGCACATCTGGATGGGCGCCGGCAGGTCGTGCGCCCGCTGTTTCAGAACCTCGGCAATGTTCTCGCCTGCGTGTTTCCATCCTGTAAAGAACAGCGCGATGGTCCATGTACCCACTAGCGATACGATGCCGCTGGTGAAGATCCCAGTCCGCTTGTCGCCGGGCTCACGGATCAATCGCAGAATGCGCATGCTGGTATCGTCATTGTGCATCACGTGGCCTTGCGCTGCCTGCCGGATCAACTCCTCCACCGCGAGCCGGAATGGTATCGCCACGGCCGCCAGGAGTTCCCACTGTGTGGCTGCGGGCAAAGGCATTCCGAGTTGGCCTTGCAATCTTTCCAGTCGGTTAAATGGCACTCCGGTACCGTATTTCAGCAGGGCAATCATGGCTATGGCCGTCTCGTCGTACTTCGCCGGCCCCGCCGTCTCCGGTTCGTCAGCGGTGAAAACCTCCCCACAAGCGTTGCAGCGCAGTCGCTCCATCTCAAACACGGTTGCTTCCAACGGCGCGTTCCCCACGAACCTCACCAGCCTGGCTGGCTCCTTCTGGTGGTACAGTCTTCCACGCTGACACTCCGGGCACGTGTCACCGGAATGGAGCGTGGGGTGCGCGACGGCGACCTTATTTGCGCCACGAAACGCAGCGGCAGGATTGCGCCCATGACCGGCTGGCGCCGATTCGCTTGTATCCGACTTACCTACCGGCGCTGTATCCGACGGCAGAACGGCACTGGTTTTCTCCGTGCTCCGCTTCTGCAGCAGTCTCTCTGCCATAGCATGGATCGCGGTCTTGAGCTTCCCGCCTTCCGATTCACTCAGCGGTGCGCGCTGGCCGCGATCGATGATCTGATCCAACTCGTCCAGGTTCACGTCGATCCGTTGTCTTCTCGTCATAACAGGCTAAGATACTCGCGGAAGCGCGGCGTCAGGGGTAAACCGAGGATTTCCTTGATCGGGCGGTTCGGCTTGTTGGTTTGATCGTTTTTGCCGCGCCCGGTCGTGAGCCCCAGTAGTTGCCAGTTGGCCGCCCGGTAACAGGTTCCGCGAAAACGTCCGGGATCAATGAAGGTCTCGGCAAAGTAAATCGGGTGGTTGTACATCCGGTGCCAATCGTTTGAAAGTATCGCTGCCATGCGGCCAAGAAGGTGCGATGCCAGATGCGGAACGTGGACCCAGGGCAGAATCAGGAAACGCGTATTGTAGGCGATGAAGCGGATGTTGCGTCGCCGTGCTTCCGCGTTCCAACCGATATAGCGGTCCCGACTGCCGAGATGACGCGGCGCTGAACTCCACGCCAGACAAGCGATAGGACGGCCTTGCGCCCAAGCCAGATACTTCAGCTGCTCTCCGACTGGTTGTTCGTACTTTAAATAGTGATGCTGCTCCATCAGGCTGTTGAACAGCGGCTCGTCGCCCGTGCGCCGAACCTGTTGCAACTCGATGGGCCGGAGTTCCTTAAGGGCGACCGCGATCGGAGTTGTGTCGATGAGCATCGGTGGGGGAGTTGCCCGGACCACGAACGGGTTGAGAGTTTTGAAGCGGACAGGCGGTAATTCTATTTCGCCGGCCCGGTGCAACATGAGCAATAAGCCACGGCAGACCATCGTGCGCAACGCGCCGTTGGCCTGTTTCCATTGCCAGATTTCGCAGAGTTTCTCGGAAAGCCTGCGTCGGCTGGCTCCTGGGTTTTCTGCGATCAACCGGCGAATCGAAGCGATGTCGTCGGCTGTTACCGCTCGTCCGCGATATCTCCACTCCGTAGACATCTGCCGATAGTGTGGCAGGGTCGAAAACGGAACGCAAGTGCTTTTTTGATTTCTTCAAGCGTGGAAAGACCGCCATGCCGGCGGGGCTTCTGTCTCTGGATTGCCGGCAGCGAGAAGTAACTGAGCCTGATGCACGCGCAGCGTACTTGCCGGTTCCGTGCCAGTGGGCCACCATCTAAAACGCCCCTTGGACAAACGCTTTGTTGCCAGCCACAGGCCTTGGCCGTCGTACTGCAAAAGTCGAATGGCGGTTCCCCGCCGGGTCCGGAAGATAAATAACCAGCCCGAAAATGGATCCGCGTTCAATTTCTCGCGGCACAATTGAGCGAGTGCATCAAACCCCTTGCGGCCGTCAATGGCCTCGACCGCTACCAAAATCCGTACCTGAGGCGCGATCTGAATCAAGAGGCCACGTCCCACAGCACCCGGCTCAGCCCACTAACGTCTGCCGCGGTGGCGCCCTTCCAGTGGATACGCAACTTGCGGTTCTGGTCTTCCAGTTCGATCGTGCACTCCGGCAGGCCGCCGATATGCGGGTTCATCAACTCAACAAACGTTGCCGGCGGCATCGTCTTTCTCGGCAACGGCTTGGCCGCAAGCATAAGTCGTTTTAACTTTCCGCCATCCAGTCGCAGTGCCGCAGCCGTCTGATTGATGCCATCACGACGGGCCACTGCAATTGCCGCCGACCACAACTCGTCTGGTATTCGCGCCTTGCCTTTCCGTGTCTCCCTCCAGTTCTCAAAGCGGGCTCGAACTTCATCGATGCCCGGAGTCTCTCCTGATTTGCGGTCGGTCATCAGCATTCCTCCCTGCCGATCCAATCGGCGGAAGAACGACGTTACCAGTTACGACAACTGGATTTCATGCAGGCTTACCGAAAGGACACCATCGGGATCTTTGTTGTCTGAGGGCGGGTCACCCGAGAACGGCGTTTGATTAATAATCCGGTCATCATGGATCTGAAAATTAAATCCCATTCCTACCATCAGCCGATAAAGGAGGGGGTAGGTCCTACGATTGCCCACCAGGACTAAATTCTTGCCTTCGAGGAAGCGGCTCGGGGTCTGGTGTGCAACGGCGAATTCTGTCGCGATACCTAAGCGCTCAAACCATCTCATCAGAAAT
>DATJEI010000235.1:0-7889 GCA_035496735.1 Bryobacteraceae bacterium
TTCAAACCCTGCTGGCGCTGATTATTCGCCATGAGTTTCCCGCCGCGTCCGAAAAACGGATCGGACGCAACCGCCAGGGTGGCGTCCAGCGAGGCTTTCTTGAAGATATCTCCGGCCCGGGCCATCCACGTCTCGCGCCAGGCGATGACATCGTCGGCTTCGCCAATGCGCACCATTTCCCGCTGGTGAAACATCTGCAGCCGCGCGGGATCGCCGGAGGGCTCGTTCCGAAAAACGTAGGAACCGCCCAGGTCCAGCGTCACGCCTCCGGGCGGCAACGGACCGCGGAGGGCCATCGCCGGATACGCTGGATAGCAGGCGGCGGGGACCAGAACAACGTCGGTCATCGAAAGGTAGTGGCTCCAGTCTTCGCCCCGGCTGGCGCGCTCGGCCAGATCGAGTGCCGCTCTATCCCGGCCCGCGAAGCTATAAATCGCGCCGCACAATTGTGGAAACGATTTGAGATATCCGGCTTTTTCCAGCGTGCGCCTGGGAATGACGGGAGGGAATCGCGGAGTCTCCGGCTTGTCAGGGGCACATACGCGAGTGAGCAAGGCGTCGAATCGATTCCGAACATCCTCAAAAACCATGCCGCGCCCATAAATTCCGGGCTCGCCGCTGGGCAGGAAGTGGCCATGGCGCACCAGTTCATCCAGGAACATTTGCTCCTCGGTGGTTGCCGCCACCGGAGTCATGACAGCGAGACTCATTTTCCCTCCCGGTAGACCAATAACAGGGCCGCATTCGTGGCGTGCAGCCGGTCGTTGGCAATCATCAAGGCCGCGGAATGAGCATCTCGCAGCTGGCGACCCACGGAGTATGGTCCCGCATTCCCGTAACCAGCGAATCCGCAAATACCCAAAGCGCTTTGGCAGGCCTCCACTGCCGCCTCGGATGCGGCGATTTTCAGATTATTGATACGAACCGCGTAGCCAATGGTGGAGAGAGCAGCGCGGCGCTCCGAATCGGCCAGGCTCGCATATTCCTGCGTCGCTGCATGAACCAGCGCGCGGAACTCAGCCATTCGCGATGAAAGTTCCGATAAGCGGAGTGCGGTGGGCGGCGTGGTTCCAGGATTTTGGCGGGCCTGCGCGCGAACGAAGCTCTGCGCCCGGCTAAATGCATCCGTGGCGATCCCCAGCCACACATGAGCCCATAGAATATGGGAAACCGGCACCATGGTTTCGGCGGCAATGGAGGAAAAGGAAGCCGGCAGGATTTGATCCGTGAGGCAGGTTGCGCGCACTACGAATCCTGGACTACAAGTCCCGCGCATTCCGAGTGTATCCCACGCGCCGGATGGCTTGGCCTCCATGTCGGCGAAATGGGTCAGGACCAGTACCTGATCGCCGCTGTCCGCTGCCGGACTCGAGCGCAGCGTGGTCAATAGATCGTCGGCATACGCACCGTAAGAGATGGTCGACGCCCTTTTTTCGAATTGGACCATGTCGCCCGCGGAATTCGACACGGGCGTAACCGCGGCAATGCTCTTGCGCATGTCTCCGCCTACCCCGACTTCGGAGGTTGCTGAGGCGATCAGCCGTTGCTCGCGAACAACCCGTTTCAGGTAGTTCCGGAACCAGAGCGAATCGGCCATGTGGCGCACGATGCTAGCGACCTGAATTTGGTGCATCGCGAAAATCATGCCGGTGGCAGCGCACCGCCGCGCTAGTTCAAAGGTGGCTTCGGCCAAATCATCGATCCCGGCGCCGGCTCCGCCATATTCCAGCGGCACGCCCCAGCTCAGGGCGTCGGCGGAACGGAGCGCGGCCACGGCCTCCGATGGAAAACGACCTTGACGGTCGACATCCTCGGCGTGTTCCGCGGCGATATCCACAGCTTGACGAAAGGCTTTCGAAGCGGCCAGCTCCGGCAACTCGATGGCCCTCAGTGGAGTGCTCATTGCTCTACTTGCTGCAGGCTTTCAATCGCAGTGGCGATCGAGTCGACACTCGCAAAAACATTGCGGCTCAACATGGCATCCGGAAATTCCAGGTCGAACTCATTTTCTAGAGCGATCATCAGGACGACACTAGCGTATGAAGTCATCCCCGCGCGATAGAGATCCGTCGAAGAGTCCACCGTGTCGAAGGCGTTTCCCAGCCCGGCATGTTCGCGGACGATATGTCGAATTCTTTCCTTCGTTTGCGATTGAACCGCTCGAGATTCCGTGGGTGACAAAGGCCCTCCTCGACAGCTTGCAGGAGAATCTATGCAAGCCCAGTACCAATTTTTAGAGGTGCTGACTGGCACGACTTTCGCGCAATTCAACGAATCGAGTGGAGAGTCTTAGGGCAGCGCGATGCCCTCGAATGGAATGGCTGTCCTGTTTGGAGGCAGCTGTGCGGTCTTAAAGGTTTCCAGGAATGCGCGTTGTGGAACAAGAAATGCCAAGAACTGTAAGAATTACCTTGACGCGGGTCTAGCTAAGTCCCCGTCCCCAGGTAACAGAGCCAGAGGGGAATTGGACTTCAAACTGCTCCTCTCGGCGGCGGAGGCCAAGGAACGTGGTTTCGCACATTGGGACGCCAAGAAAAACCCGTCTTTCTCCGATGCTCGGAGTCCTTTTGGCCATTACCGTTCTTTACCTGGCGCGGGAAATCTTCATCCCGCTGTCTCTGGCACTCCTGCTCGGCTTTATCCTTTCGCCGCTGGTAAAACACTTGGAGCGCTGGCACATGCGCCGAAGTCTGGCGGTGGCGATGGTTGTGGCGTCTTCCCTGGTCGGATTGGGTTTAGTCGGATGGGTTGTGAGCCAACAGTTGGTCGACGTCTTTAACCAGATCCCCGCCTACAAGGACAATATCCGCGATAAACTCGTGGCCCTTTCCGCCGGGCACAACACCAGTCTGAATAAAGTGAAAAACAGCGTTCAGGAGCTGGGAAAGGAGCTATCCGCTTCGACGCTGGAGCCGCCCCCGAACCCGAGTATTGCGGACAATCAGCCGAAGGGTGTCGCCGCGCAGAGCCGCCCCCTTCCCATTCCGGTTGAGGTAGTCGAGCCACCTGCCACTGTGCTGCAAGCCGCGCGGGCGATCATCGGACCGCTCATTGTTCCTCTGGGTACGGCACTAGTTGTGATCGTGTTCACGGCGTTCATGCTATTGCATCAAGCTGATTTGCGAAACCGTTTAATCCGCCTGACGGCGCCGCGCGAGCTCAACGTGATGACGCAGGCGTTAGACGAAGCCACCGAGCGAGTGAGCAAGTTTCTCTTAACACAATTCATTGTGAATATCACCTTCGGTGTGTTGGTCGCCGCTGGATTGTACTTCATTGGTCTGCCCAACGCGCTGCTCTGGGGAGTGCTCGCCGGCTTGCTCCGATTCATCCCGTACCTGGGCACTATTACCGGCGGCGCTTTACCGTTGATACTCGCGCTGGCGGTATTCCCCGGCTGGGAACAGCCGCTCCTCGTTTTTGGTCTGTACACGGCCATCGAAGTCGTGACATTCAATCTGATCGAGCCTTGGGCCTATGGCGCGCGCACTGGTATTTCCCCGCTGGCGATTTTAGTGGCTGCGGTATTTTGGACGACTTTGTGGGGACCGGTGGGGCTCATCTTGTCGACCCCGTTGACGGTTTGCGTAGTGGTGCTGGGACGTTATGTTCCGCAGCTTGAGTTCCTGTTTGTCCTTCTAGGGGATGAACCGGTGATGCCGCCCGCGGCTCAATTCTATCAACGGCTGCTTGCCATGGATCATCGCGAAGCGCAAGCGATTGCCGTGGATTTTCTCAAGGCCAACGATCCCTTGGCCCTCTATGACGGCGTTATCGTTCCGGCCCTCGCCATGGCGGAAGACGACCGGCACAAAGGCGCGCTGGAGGCCGGGCGGGAAGAATTTATTGTCCAAAGCATTACCGAATTCATTTTGGAAGTTCCACAAATCAGTGAAGACTTTGCCGTTGAAAATGGCAAAGAGGCTGGCAAGATGCCAGCGGAAAAGCCGCTGGAGATCGTGTGCATCGCAGCGGCGGATCAGGCGGACCAGATTGTCGGCACCATGCTGGCACAGTTGCTCGAGGCAGCCGGACATACGGTGACCTGCCTTCCGCCGGCTGAATCCAGATCCGAGGATGAGCGCATACTTCACCAGCTGGATCGGCCGATCGACGTGGTGCTCATTTCCGCCCTGCCTCCGTTTGCTCTCTTGAGCGCGCGAACCATTAGCAAACGGGCACATATGCAATATCCCCATGCCGAAATCGTCATCGGTTTGTGGCAGTTCTCAAGCACTGCCAAGAAAGCGGGGGAGCGACTGGACAAGATCTTCCCCGACCCGGTTGTAACCAGCCTGGCCGATGCCATCGCCCGCATTGAAGCAGGAAGCGGAGCCCAGGATCCTGAGCCCAGGCCGGGTTTGCCAATGGCGGTTTGATTGTCAGCTTTTCAAAAAGGTGAACATGAAGCTAAAGCGCAATTCCAGCCAACCGACAGAACGAACGCTGCCCAAGTGTCCGACCGGTATTGCCGGCTTTGATGAGATCACCCTCGGCGGATTGCCGCGAGGGCGTCCCTCGCTTATCTGCGGCGGCGCAGGCTGCGGAAAAACTCTTTTTGGAATTGAGTTCCTGGCGCGGGGAGCACAGGATTTCGGCGAACCCGGCGTCTGCATCTCCTTTGAGGAAACCTCCGACGATTTGGCCCAAAACGCGATCTCCCTGGGCTTCGATCTTAAAGCGTTGGAACGCGCAAACGAACTGGTTATTGATTACATCCATATCGACAAAAGCGAGATTGCGGAAACCGGCGAATATGACCTGGAGGGCCTGTTCATCCGGATCGGAAGCGCCATTGATTCGATCGGGGCCAAAAGGGTCCTGCTGGATACCCCGGAGGCGCTCTTTGGAGGCTTAAATGATGAAGGCGTCCTGCGCTCTGAGTTGCGGCGTCTGTTCCGCTGGCTCAAAGACAAGGGCGTCACCGCGGTGATCACGGGGGAAAAAGGCGAAGGTACGCTCACGCGCCACGGAATTGAAGAGTATGTTTCCGATTGCGTGGTGCTGCTGGACCACCGCCTTCAGAGCGGAGTGGTTACCCGCCGCATGCGTGTTCTCAAGTACCGTGGCTCGATGCACGGAACCAATGAGTACCCGTTCCTGATCGGACAAAAGGGAATATCCATCCTCCCGATAACGTCCCTGGGGCTAAACCATAGGATTTCAGATGACCGAATCTCGTCGGGTATCCCGGGCCTCGACGAAATGCTCGAAGGCGCCGGTTTTTATCGGGGAAGCAGCATTCTGGTGAGTGGCACGGCGGGGACCGGAAAGACCAGTATGGCCGCACACCTGTTGAACGCCGCTTGCTCCCGCGGTGAAGCCTGCCTGTTTTTTTCCTTCGAAGAGTCTCCCGATCAGCTCCTGCGAAACATGCGAAGCATTGGCATCGATCTCGGACGCTGGATCAAGAAGGGTCTGCTGCATATTCACTCCACCAGACCGACCACGCACGGACTTGAGTTGCATTTGGTCGAGATACACAATCTCCTGGAACAACATAAACCTAAAGTCGTCGTAATAGACCCGCTTTCCAGTCTGATTTCGGGCGCAGGCGAAAATACGGGCGACCTGACGAATATGGTGCTACGCGTAATCGATCGCTTGAAACAACTCGGGACTACCGGATTCTTTACTTCGCTGACATCCGGCGGCCGCGCCGCTGAAGCCACCGAAGTGAATATTTCCTCCTTAGTCGATACCTGGCTGCTCCTGCGAGATGTGGAAAGCGACGGAGAAAGAAACCGGGTCTTGTATGTTCTGAAATCACGGGGGATGGCGCACTCCAACCAGCTGCGGGAGTTCCTGATGACCAAGAATGGAGTGGAACTGCGCGAAGCTTATCTTGGCCCCGCCGGCGTCCTGACGGGTTCAGCGCGGTTAGCCCAGGAAGCGCGCGAACGCGAAGAAGAGTCGAGGTCGAAACGCGAAAGCGAAGACCGCCGCCTGGCCTTGAGCCGAAAGTTGCGCGCTGCGGAAGCTCAGATCCTGGCCCTGGAGGCTGAGAGGCAGGCTGCGGAGCTGGAACTGAGGAGCGCCGCAATCCAAACCGAGGAACGGCGTAATGCCGCCGCGGAGCAGCGAGCTCAGATGGCTCGCAGTCGCAAGGTTGATTCATCACCAAAAGCCTCGCGCCCCAGCGTGAGAGAAGCAGGTGCTTAATGGCAACACGACGGGATGGCAACGGAAAAGTTGAATATGATCTAAGGCTGTATGTCGCGGGTCAGACACCCCGCTCGGTACAGGCCTTCGCGAACTTAACCAAGATCTGTGAAGAGCATCTGGCGGGCCGATATCGCATCGCGGTTATTGATCTGCTGGAACATCCGCAATTGGCAAAGGGGGACCAAATACTGGCGATACCCACATTGGTGCGGACTCTTCCAGAACCGATTCGCAAGATTATCGGAGACCTTTCTAACAAGGAGCGTGTCCTGGTGGGTCTGGATGTGCGTTCCACTGGATAATCGAAAATGCCAGCGCCCGCAATAAATCATCATGAACTACGGCTTTACGTAGCCGGCACTACCCCAAGATCCTTGCGGGCGGTTCAAAACATCAAGCGCATTTGTGAAGCGGAATTGCCAAATCATTATCACCTCGAAGTAGTGGACGTTTACAAGGAGCCCCGACGGCTGGCACAAGATCAAGTGGTAGCGATACCCACCCTGATCAAGTTCGCTCCCGGGGAAGTAAAACGGCTGATTGGCGACTTATCCCAGGAGGCACAGGTACGAAAGGGGCTCGGCTTGATTGCCGCGTAATCCAATGGAACCGCGTCCATCCAGGTCGGTCGATGTCGCCGAATTGCAGGGCCGCCTCAAGAACAGTGGGGAGCGCATCGCGGAACTCGAGGCTCGCCTCGCGGAAGCCGAAGAAACGTTACAGGCCATTCGCACCGGGCAGGTGGACGCTCTTGTGGTTTCAGGGCCTGACGGGGATCAGATTTTTGCGCTCGAAGGCGCCGATCATGCCTATCGGATCCTAGTCGAAGAGATGCAAGAAGGAGCTGTAACACTGGATCCAGATGGGCTGATTCTATATGCCAACCGTCAGTTCGCGGCCATGATGAAAACGCCGGTCGAATCGATCGTCGGCTGCAATATCCAGCACTTCCTGGCGCCGGACCGGTACCCGATGTTTTCCAGGATGCTGGCGAACAACAAGAGTGAACACCAGCGCACTGAGTTGATGTTGCGAGCCAGTGACGGGACATCGATTCCAGTACAGGTTTCGCTAATTTGGCTAAATACCGCAGGTATTCAGACCGTATGCGTCGTGATCAGCGATCTCACAGAACAACGCCACTATGAAGCCATGGTGGAGGAAGGGGAGCTTTCCCGCCTGATCCTGGAGCAGGCAGCGGAGGCCATTGTGGTGATCGACGCGCGCGGTATGATCCTGCGCTCCAGTGAATCCGCCCAGAACCTAGCGGGGCGAAACATCCTGCTCCAACCTTTCGACTCAGTGTTTCAATTGTGGGACCGGGAAACCCGAATCGACACGGCGCGCCTCCTCTCAGTTGCGCTCGCGGGAGAGGGATTCCAGAGTATTGAGGTGAGCCTGTTTCATGCCGATAAGCCGTATTCAACGCTGCTCCTCAGTGCGGGACCACTCTGGAGGGACGATCGTGAATTGCTCGGCTGTGTCGTAACCCTGACCGATATCACCGAACGGAAACGGTCCGAGGAGGCTCTGGTTCGGCAGGCCCAGGAACTTGAGCGCTCCAATGGCGATCTCAGGCAGTTCGCTTATGCCGTCAGTCATGACCTGCGCGAACCGATTCGGATCGTTACGATCTACAGTCAGTTGTTCGAAAAGAAGTACAAGGGCAGCCTTGACGAGCAAGCGGACGCGTTCATTCAGCACACGATAGAGGCCGCACAGCG
>DATJEI010000236.1:0-6924 GCA_035496735.1 Bryobacteraceae bacterium
TGGAGCGGGAGACGGGACTCGAACCCGCGACGTCCAGCTTGGGAAGCTGGCATTCTACCACTGAATTACTCCCGCTGCTGTTGTTCTCATTCCACCTTCCCAAGGCCCAGCCTTGTCCTCGGGCAACCCATAACAAACTCACTATAACAGAGCGCTTCCTCGTGCGCGCACCGAATTCGCATCCAATTTACGACCAGAAGGTTCTGCAAGCGCGGGCGAAAGGAATAGGATACGTTAGCAGGATCTGATCCAACTTAGCAGAGTGCCCACCCCATTTGGGGAACCACCCGTTGGGCTGCCTGTGGCATGATTTCCCATGCCTCGAAATCACCTCCGTTTTACGGCATACGCTCAATTGCCGATCCTTCTGGAACCAACTCGATATCTCCATGATCGGAGTCTCGCGCTCAATGCCCCTGCGGCTGCGCGGTGAATAACGGCGGGTAACACCGCGACCAATGTGCTGGCTGTCACCGGAGCCGTGGTAGCCCTGCTCTTCGTCCCGTTTATTCTTCGTCCTGCTGCGCGGCCAGGTTCGTCACTACGCTCAAGTCCTCGAGCGTCGTCACGTCTCCCGTGACCGTGTGTGAAGTCACGATCTCACGCAGCAGACGCCGCATGATTTTGCCGCTTCGCGTCTTGGGCAGCGCGTCGGTGAAGCGGATCTCTGCGGGCCTCGCGAAGGAGCCGATCTCATGCGCCACCCACTGGCGCAGCTCCTGGCCGAGTTTGTCGTGCTCCCCGCCGTGGCCCTTTTTCAGCGTCACGAAGCAGCACACCGCCTGGCCGGTAATCTCATCCGGCTTGCCCACCACTGCCGCTTCCGCCACCACCGGATGCTTCACTAGCGCGGACTCCACTTCCATGGTGCTCAGGCGATGGCCGCTCACATTCATGACGTCGTCGACCCGGCCCAGAATCCAATAATAGCCGTCGTGATCGCAGCGCGCGGCATCGCCGGTGAAGTACGCGCCCGGCACTTTGCTCCAGTATTGTTCCTTGAAACGCTCTGGATCTCCCCATATGTTGCGGATCATTCCGGGCCACGGACGGCGCAGGATCAGAAACCCTTCACGGCCGGGCTCCATGGGGTAGCCGTGGAAATCCACGATGTCGGGGATGATCCCAGGCATTGGCAGCGTGCCCGAGCCGGGTTTCGCCGCCACCGCTCCCGGCATCGGAGCGATCAGAATACCTCCCGTCTCGGTTTGCCACCAGGTATCGACGATCGGACAGCGGCCTTTGCCTATGACGCGGTGATACCATTCCCATGCAGTTGGATTGATTGGCTCGCCTACGGAGCCGAGCAGTCGCAGGCTCGAAAGGTCGTGCGCCTCCGGCCAATGATCGCCTTGGCGAATCAACGCACGGATGGCCGTGGGCGAGGTATAGAGAATATTGATGCGATACTTTTCCACCAGGCGCCACCAGCGGTCGAACTGCGGGTAATCGAGCGTACCTTCGTACATCACCGACGTCGCGCCCGCGGAGAGCGGCCCGTAAACGATATAGCTGTGCCCGGTCACCCATCCAATATCGGCTGAGCACCAATAGGTGTCTCCGTCCCGCAAATCGAAAACCCATTTCATAGTGGCTGTCACGTGTGTCAGATAGCCGCCGGTAGTATGGAGAATCCCTTTCGGTTTGCCGGTGGTGCCCGATGTGTAAAGTACAAACAGCGGGTGCTCGCTATCCAGCGGCACGGCGGGGCAATGCTCGGCGTCGGGCCCCGTCATCGCCGCGTCCAGATCCTGCCACCACGAATCGCGGCCCGTTTGCATCGCTGTGTGGGAACCCGTGCGCCGGTAAACGATCACGTCGCGCACCCCCGGACACTCCGTCAGCGCTTCGTCCACCGCGGGCTTTAACTTCACTTCCTTGCCGCGCCGGTAGCCGCCATCGGCCGTGATCACCACTGTCGCGCCTAAGTCCTGAATGCGCGCTTTCAGCGCTTCCGCCGAGAACCCGCCGAACACCACGCTATGTGTGATCCCCAGCCGCGCGCACGCCAGCATGGCGATGGGCAGCTCCGGGATCATGGGCATGTAGATGATGGAGCGGTCGCCCGCCTGGTAGCCGCGCGACTTCAGCAGGTTCGCGAAGCGCGATACCAGCCGCAGCAATTCTTGGTAGGTGATCGAGCGCTGTTCGCCCGGCTCGCCCTCCCACAGGATCGCAACCTTGTTCTTGCGGTGCGAGGCGGCATGCCGGTCCAGACAATTATAGGAAACATTGGTTTTCGCGCCTACGAACCAATGCGCGAAAGGCGGCTTCCAGTCCAGCACTTCCTTCCAGGGTTCGAACCAGTGAATCTCACGGCTGGCGATATCGCCCCAGAACGCTTCCGGATCCTGCTCCGCGCGCCGGTATAGCTCGCGGTATCCTTGCATGCCTTGCACGTGCGCTTGGCGGACAAACTCTTCGCTCGGTGGGTAGAGGCCCGTTATACTCATCGAAACGGATTGTAGCAAAGTGCGCCCGCCGCAATCGTGAAGGACGGCGTTTACAGTCCGCCCACGTCCCCAAACTGGGTTCAGGCCGGGTAACTGCCGGTAATGTAGTGATGCAGGTGATGAATTTCCTCTTCCTGCCGGCGGATAATCCAGTTGACCAAGTCGCCGATCGAGAGCACTCCGATCACAGCTTCCTGGCTCACCACGGGAAGATAGCGGATACGGTAATCCGTCATCAGGCGCAAGCAGTCGTCGACGCTCTGTTCCAGAGACGTGACCACGGGAGGACTGGTCATGATCTCGCCGACGGTAGTATCGCGTGAGGCTTTGCCTTGCAAAATCACCTTGCGCGCGTAATCACGCTCCGAGAAAATTCCGCACAGGTCCGCGTCTTCCATCACCAGAACCGCGCCGATATCTTTATCCGCCATGATTTCCAGGGCTTCATAAACCGGCGTCTCCGGCATCACGGCGCAGACGCCAATCCCCTTGTGGTCGAGAACCGCGCGAACAGTGTCAGTCAGTGCCATTACGACCTCCGAAGGAAGCATATTCCTTCGTGCGCGGGTGTCAAGGGGCCTGCCTGGGTACAAAAGAATCGGTGCCGCACGCGCCGTACGGCGAAAATCGGCGCCGCGCCGGCTGCGGCCGCAGTATTCAAGAGGAGTACCGCAGGATTACTTGTTCCTGACGAACTTTACCACCATCAGCAGTCCGCTATCGCCGCCGAAGAGTGTGTTGCCGTCCGGCGCGACGCCGATCGCTTCCATGTTGGTGTGATCCGAGCCCGGCCCTTCCCAAGTTGAGTATTGCTTGATCTTGGGAATGAAGCCGCTCACCTTGCCGTCCTTGGCGCTGCCGATGTAGATGCCATTCTCGAAACCAGGCCGGCCCTTGGTGGTCTGTGTGTCGCTGACGTACAGCGTGTCGTTCTTGTCGATGGCGAGTCCGCTGGGGCGTCCAAACTGCTTCCACTCCATCAGGAACTTTCCATCCTGGTCAAAAATCTGGATACGGTCGTTCAAGCGGTCGGCGACAAAGAGCCTTCCCTGTGAATCGAAGGCCATGGCGTGCGGGAGTTCGAACTGGCCCGGCCCCGATCCGCGCGTGCCCCACTCCGTGATGTACTTGCCGTTCTTATCGAACTTGACGATGCGCGCGTTCATTCCCGGCCCGTGGCCATCCGCCACGAAAATGTCGCCGTTCTTCGCCAGGATGACGTCTGAAGGAGCGTTGAAGGTGTCATGCCCCGCCCCTGTCACTCCGGCCTTGCCTAGCGTCAACAGGATCTTGCCATTCTTGTCGAGGTGAAACACCTGGTGGCCCTTATTGGGATTGTCCTTGTCGACACCGTTGGTGGCCACGGCATCGGTGATCCAGAGCGTCCGATCCGGCGCCACAAATATGCCATGCGGCCAAACGAACAGGCCGGCACCCAAGCTCTTTACCAGCTTGCCCTGCTGCGTCGCGACGATGATCGTCGGCACATCGTCATGACCGGTGCACGAGACTGTCGTGCATCGATGCGCCACGTAAATGTTATTGTCGGGTCCCAGCTTCACGCCGGAAAGCGATCCCAAAGATTTCATCCCGGCCGGCAACTCCACCTTGAATGTCTCGTCCACGTGAAATGGATTCGGCAGCGGCAACGGACTGTTGGATTCGGCGAACGCCGGGCCAGCGCACAGCACAATCATCCCCAGCATCACAATGATTCCCAGCCTCAAGGGCGCGGCCGCCGATCGGATTAGATCTTGATGTGCCATCGATTGCTCCTTATTCACGCAGCGTAACCTGCGCGCACCACAAAGTATAGCCCAGGGCTGATGTTCTAGAGCGCTGCCGATCAATCTGAGGCCGGATAGATAACTTGTGTTCCTATTACCTTCGCGAATGAAGTAAGTTCGTGGGGCTGAGTTCGAGTCGCGCTCATAATGTCCTCAACGTCAATACCACGCGCCTTCAGAGCGTCTCCGATTAGAGAACGGTGGCAGCGCCAGGGTACTGCCTCGGCACACATGATGGTGACTTGTTCGCGTTTTGCGGCTTCGATGAGAGACTGGATGGCCGCTTCGAATTCGGGCGTTTGCATGTAATCGGCGTAGCCGCGAAACGACGCATTGCGCCATCCGGTGTTACGCGAGTCCTTTCGGGCGTGGCGCAATCCGCCCAACGCCGCTACATGTGTATACCCGATGCCGGCCTCAGCCAGCGATTGTGCCAAACTCTCCCGATTGAATTGGGGATTCGTCCGGGAGCGTGGGATCGTCCGCACATCCACCAATCGTTTCACTCCATGAGCGCGCAGCATCTCGACAAATGACTCGATGCTTCGGGTCGAATGTCCGATTGTCAGGACTGTCATGCGGTGCATCCCGACACCATGATATTTGAACGGCCGTCTTTACTGCCAATAATTCGGTACAGGCTGAGCAGGGTCGTCGAGAAAGGCACATGCGCAGCAGACATAAAATGGATTCATTGATGAAGCGCGATCTCTTTCTTCAGGCAGCGTTTGACGAGGCGAGATTAAGCTTATCCGAAGGCGGCATTCCGATTGGCTCGGTACTCGTGAGCGAAGGAAAAATTATTGGCAGGGGACACAACTGCAGAGTGCAGACCGGCAGCGCGATCGATCACGGCGAAATGAATTGTCTGCGCAACGCGGGCCGATTGCCGTCCAGAGTTTACAGAAGCTCCACCATGTACTCGACCCTATCGCCTTGCCCCATGTGCAGCGGAGCCATCGTTTTGTACAAGATTCCCCAGGTAATCGTCGGCGAGAACCAGAATTTTCGGGGCGCCGAAGACTACATGCGGAGCCAGGGTATTCGAGTCGATGTGGTGCAGGATGCCGAATGTATTCAGCTCATGCAGAAATTCATTGCGGAGAATCCGAACCTTTGGAACGAGGACATAGGTGTTTGATGCGGGCTATTGCCAGTAATTCCGGTCCAGACTGCGGTACTGCACCGCTTCGGCCAAGTGTTTTGCGCTAACGCCCGGGGCGTGATCCAGGTCGGCGATCGTGCGCGCGACTTTCAGGATGCGATCGTGCGCGCGTGCGCTCAGTCCCATGCGCCGCACCGCCATTTCGAGCGTGCGCTCCCCCGCCGCATCCAGTTCGCACAGCTTGCGCAGCTCGCCGGCCGGGATGTGCGCGTTATAGTAGCCGCGTCTTTGCTGCAAGTCGCGCGCCGCGCACACGCGCTCCCGCATCACAGCCGACGACACGCCTCCGTCTTTCCCGCGCAATTCCTGATACGGCACCGCCGGCACTTCGATATGCAGATCGATGCGATCCAGCAGCGGCCCGCTCAGCTTACCCAGATAGCGCTGGATGATCGCGCCGGTGCAGCGGCACTCGCGCGTGGGGTCGCCGAAAAATCCGCACGGGCACGGATTGAGCGCGCCGATCAGCAGGAAACTTGCCGGGAAATTGAGCGTCATGGTCGAACGCGCGAGCGATACCGAGCGTTCTTCCAGCGGCTGCCGCAGCAATTCCAGCACGTTGCGCGCGAACTCCGGCAATTCGTCGAGAAATAAAACGCCATGATGCGCCAGACTGACCTCGCCCGGCCGCGGGATGCCCGATCCGCCGCCCAGCAACCCAGCATCCGACACCGTGTGGTGCGGCGCGCGAAACGGCCGGACGCTCAGCAGCCCCAGGCCCTTGGGAAGCGTCCCCGCCACGCTATGGATCTGGGTGGTCTCGATGGCCTCCTGAAAGGTCAGGGGCGGCAGAATCCCCGGAAAACGTTTCGCGAGCATGGTCTTTCCCGACCCCGGCGGCCCGATCATCAAGACATTGTGCGATCCAGCTGCCGCCACCTCCAGTGCACGCTTGGCAGTATTCTGGCCGCGGACGTCTTTGAAATCCGGACCGGTTGAAGAAGCTTCCGCGGCATTCGCCACTGCCAGCTCCCGTGTCACCGGCTGAAACTTATCCTGTTGCTGCAGGAAAGTCACCACTTCCGCCAAGTGCTGCAAGGCGAACACACGCACGCCCCCGGCGATGGCTGCTTCGGCGCCGTTCTCGGCGGGCACCACCAGATTTCGCATACCCATCTTGCGCGCGGCCACGGCGATCGACAGCGTGCCCCGTACCGGACGCAGCGTCCCGTCGAGCGAAAGCTCCCCGATAAATAGGTGATCGTCGGGAGGCGTCACCACACCCATTGCGCCCAGAATACCTACCGCCATCGGTAAATCGAATCCCGCGCCTTCCTTTTTGAGATTGGCGGGCGCCAGATTAATGGTCACCGATTTATTGGGGTAGCCGAAGCCTGAATTGAGCAGTGCGCTCTTGATGCGCTCGCGGCTCTCGCGCACCGCCAGGTCGGGCATCCCAACGGTAATGAAATCACGGCCCGCACCCGGGTACATATCCACCTCGACATCGATAAAGTGTGCGTCGATGCCAAATACCGCGGCCGAGCGAGTGCGCGAAAGCGCCACTTAGGGAAGCCCC
>DATJEI010000237.1:0-4287 GCA_035496735.1 Bryobacteraceae bacterium
GAGCCGGGCGACCAGAAGCGGAGCGGATCAGCATCCGGTAGCGGGTCCATCTGAGCATCGGCCCAAGAAGCTTAGCAACCTTCGTACTAGTAACCTATCTTTCAGGTAAAGCATTGCCACGGAGTTCGCGGCATGCGAATATTTTCCCTGGGTGAAAAGAGTCTCTTCCTCCGAAGGCTTTTATCCATCCTTGCGCCGGGGATCGGAGACCGTACCATTTCCTTCCCCGGCGCCTTATCCGTCAGCAAGAATGAGGGAGTTTAGAATACCGGCTCACCGCCTTCGGTTGACGGCGGTCGTCGATTCTGGGACTCGATCCACTGCATATGGATGCGGAAATACTGGCGCCGTATTTAATGATCCCACGCAAATAACCAGGCCGCGTTGTGTCGCCCCTAGGTCGGGGCTAGTATGTTAACCAGCGGGCACAAACGGGCATGCAGGAAGAGTTCTATCACTTTCAAGCCTTTGCAGTAAGCCACTGGCTGGAAATATCGGCATTGGGGATCGCGCTCATTTTTGTGCTGTGGCAAGTCACCCGGCAGAGATAATTTATGTCCCGTGCCCAAGTTCCCACGGGAATAGTGTGGGAAGCTGATTGGAGCAGCACCATATCGCGGGTCTGGATCTCAAAACCTGTATCTCGAACCACTGGATATGTATCAGTGATCTTTAGTTCGGTCCTTGCGATGGCGCTGGCGGCGCTGATCGGAGTCTCCCTCGGCGTTCTCGGCAGCGGGGGCTCCATCGTAACCCTGCCGGTGCTCGTATACATCGCGCACGTACCGGCCAAAGAGGCCGTCGGAATGTCGATGGCCATTGTAGGGGCTACCAGCCTGTTTGGCGCCTTCATCCACTGGCGTCGAGGGAATGTCGATACGAAAGCCGCGCTGATATTCTCCCTTTTCGGGATGGCCGGAGCTTTTTTGGGCTCAACCGGCACCCACTTGATGTCCAAGCAGGTGTTGTTACTTCTGTTTTCCGGCGTCATGCTGATCGTGGGTTCGCTCATGTTGCGCGGCGGCCCTCGCTTGGATAGCTACAGGTTTTGCCACATTCCGCGCTGTATGCTGGTAGGGTTTTTCGTCGGACTCCTCACTGGCTTCCTCGGCGTCGGTGGCGGCTTCCTGATCGTTCCCGCGCTCATGCTTACGGCCGGTCTGGACACGCGAATGGCCGGAGGAACCTCGCTTGCGGTCATCGCTTTGAATTCGGCCACGGGACTGCTCGGCCAACTGCGCTACGTGAGTATCGATTGGAGCCTGCTCCTGGGCTTCTTGCTCTTCGCGTTTGCCGGGATGCTGGCCGGTGTTGCGTTTGCGCGGCGTCTCCCTGAAACCTTTCTCCGGCGGCTATTCGCCATTGCGTTGATTGTTCTCGCCGTGGTCATCGCACTGTTGAATTTCTAAGCAGCCGGCGCAACCCGGGGTGAAGTCTCGTAGTATCCTCGGTGGTGGAGAATCCCATGAAAACAACTCTGCTTGCTTTACTCGCCTTGGCCGTTGCCGGCATCGTTCCCGGGCAAACTCCGCCCGCGGCCGCGCCCGCCAAACACAAGGTAGTGTTTCAGATGAACGTTGCCGACAACGATTCCTGGAATCAGCTTTTAGGCAATATCGGAAATGCTCAAAAGGCGTTTCAAAAGGACGGCATCCAGATTGAGGTGGTCTTCTACGGGAAAGGGATCACCGCGCTGCTAAAAACCAACACCCAATTCGAAGAACGCCTGAAGAAGGCGGCTGCCGATGGCGTCGTACTCGGCGCGTGCCAGAATACCATGCGGCTCAGGAAGATCTCCAGCCAGGACATTTTCCCCTTTTCCACGGAAGTGGACTCCGGCGTGGCGGAGCTCATCCGCAAGCAGGAGGCAGGCTTCTCCTACATCCGCGCCGGCGAGTAAGGCTTCCTCGGATTTCAATGAATGTATGCCCAGCCCGCTTCCTGTTTACGCGCGAGCTCCGCGACGCCCGAATCCACCTGTGAAGCGAATGGGAAAAGATCTTCAGTTTTCACATTGTAGAAGCGCATGGCGTTCTGGCATGCCGCCAAGGTGACGCCGCTCTCCGCGAGTTTCTTTAATTTTTCCTCCTGCGCGGTGTTCTTCTTGAGAAGCATGTTCAGTCCGGGTCCAAAGAAAACTACTTCCACCTCGCTGCCATCCTTCGCGAAGGCGGTCCGCATGTTCTCGACGTGCGCTATGAGCGAATCCCAGGCGGGGCCCTGCGGCTCCGTTAATTGAAACACCACACGGTGTTTGGGAGCAGGAGGTGTTTGCGAAACCCCGGCGAACACCAGCACCAGTGCTAGAGCGGCGACGACTAGGATGGTTTTTTTCATAGGGTTCCTCCTCCAGGCGGGCGTGTCGGACGCCCGTAAGCAATCATAATTGATGTTGCGCCCCGCCTGTCATCGATGCCAGTATGATCGATGGTATCGAGTTCCGCTCATGAGTGATCAGCCTGCCTCCACCGCTTCGCCCGCTGTCGAAACATCGCTTGTCTACGCGCATGGCTTGGCCGCCATCGTGACGCTGCTGATCTCCGTCGGCTTCGGCGTCCTGGCCTCGATCGAAATGCTGGTCCCCGACTTAGCGGGCAACACTCCGTGGCTGACCTGGGGCCGCCTGCGCTATGACCACACCCAGGGAATCATATTGGGGTGGCTGGGCAATGCGTTCTTCGCGTTTCTCTATCACGGCGTACCACTGCTGACTGGCAAGCGCGTGACCAGCCTGCGGCTGGGGCAATGGATATTTGGTCTGTGGAATTTCGCGGTGGTCGCTCCGGGTTGGATTCTGGTCCTTGCCGGGTTCAGCCAGCCGCTGGAATGGGCCGAATTTCCGCTGGTGATCGATGCCTTCGTGGTACTGGCGCTAGTGCTGGCATTGGTGCAGTTTCTGCCGCCGTTTTTTTCACGCGGCCTGGAAGATCTTTACGTTTCCAGTTGGTACATCATCGGGGGTCTGGTCTTCACCTTGCTCGCCTATCCGATGGGCAACTTTGTTCCGGAGTTGGTGCCGGGCGCGCGTGGGGCCGCTTTCAGCGGTTTGTGGATTCACGATGCCATCGGCTTGTTCGTCACGCCTCTCGCACTCGCCGTTATCTACTTCGTAATCCCCGCCGCCACGCGCCGTCCCATCTACAGCCACTTCCTCTCGATGCTCGGCTTCTGGCTCCTGTTCTTTCTGTACCCACTCAACGGCACGCATCATTACGTCTTCTCCGTGATCCCCATGAGCGCGCAGATCGGGGCGATCACTGCGTCCACGCTGCTCGGCGTGGACGTAATTCTAGTGGTGGCCAATTTGCTGTTGTCGCTGCGCGGCGTCGGGATATTCCCGCGCGATCTCGGATTGCGCTTTGTCGCAACCGGCACCGTCTTCTACCTGATCGTCAGTATCCAGGGCTCGGTGCAGGCGCAGATGGCGATCAATCGGGCCGTGCATTTTTCCGATTTCGTGGTGGGTCATTCCCATCTGGCGATGCTGGGTTTTGCCACCTTTGCCGCGGCCGGCGGCATCATTCATGCGTGGCAGAGAATTCCCTCGGCGCGCTATAACGCCATTGCACTCGAATGGTCCTACTGGCTGCTTACCGCAGGCGTCGTGATCATGGTTTCCGATCTCACGATTGCCGGAGTAGTGGAGGCGCGGATCTGGCAGTCGTCGGCGCCGTGGATGGAATCGGTGCGCGCCGCTCGCCCCTACTGGCTCATTCGTACGCTCAGCTTCATGCCCATCGCCACCGGATTCCTGCTACTGCTGGCGGGGCTCGTCACCGGAGACCGCGGAGCGGGCCTTCGCCGGGTTCAAGAAGAAATCGGTTTGCACCCGGTCGAGGAAATTGCGCCACGTCTTGCAACGGAGGTGGTATGAACCGCTTCCTGCACATGTCCTACCTGGTGGCTGCCATCGCGGGCATCGGCTTCTTTGCCATGTCGATCCTGCTGCTCGGGGTGTGGCCGGGCCGCACGCTTGAACAGCAGATCCGTAAGACGTCTCCGGCGCATCCTCTGGCTTTAACGGCCAGCGAAGCACGCGGGCGCAAGATCTACGCGCGCGAGGGTTGCGCTTACTGCCACACGCAGCAGATCCGCTACGTCGCGAGTGACGTCGTGCGCTTCGGAAGGGCCACGCTCGCCTGGGAGACCATTTTCGATTATCCGCACCTCTGGGGCACGCGCCGCATCGGACCGGATCTCTCGCGCGAAGGGTCGGTGCGCTCGGCGGACTGGCAGTTGTCGCACCTCTATGCGCCGCGCTCCTTGGTGGCAGATTCGATCATGCCG
>DATJEI010000238.1:0-15248 GCA_035496735.1 Bryobacteraceae bacterium
CGGCGCAGCGTGAGTTCCCCCCAGCGCCCGCGGGCATTCGGCGCGCGCAGCGCCTGCGAAAGCGCCACGGTTTCCTTGCTCAACGCACCTAGCTGGTGCTCCAGGCCGCCTAACATATGTTGGCGTTGGGCCTCGATGTCGCGGATGTGCGTTTCGATGCGCACGAGCGTGTCGGCAATGGGCCGGGTCGAGTCGGTGGCTTCCTGGGCCGCTTGAGCGGCCGCGCGTGCGCGAAACCAGACGGCAACAACCGCCGCGGCCAGTCCGGCGCCCACCGCGATCGCCACAACAATTCCGGCCACGAATGTTCCCGCCGAGACTGGCATCACTCATTAGTTTGGCACACAGAACGTGGTCCCACGAGCGGTAGCGCGAGGTGGTTGACGCCAGCTCGCGAAAAGGCGCATGATTGGGCAGGAGCGCCTTCAGATGTTAAATGCTCGTGCGATTTCTTGCAGGGCGGCCGGCGCCGCGGTTAGCGCAGTGGGATGCGCCGCTCTTTTGGCGATGAGTTTTGCGCCGCGCGCGGGGGCGCAGTCCGTGATCTCAGCCCATTCCGGAGTGATCCACTATGTCGAAGGGGATGTCTCCATCGACGGGGCCCCGATCCATCCCAAGTTCGCGGAATTTCCGGATGTGAAAGCGGGCCAGTTAGTGGCCACCGCAGAGGGACGCGCTGAAATCCTGCTCACTCCCGGAGTGTTTCTGCGCATGGCGGAGAACAGTTCGGTCCGCATGCTCTCCAATGCTCTTGCCGACACGCGCCTGGAAGTGGTGTCTGGCTCGGCGCTGGTGGAAGTCGGCGAACTGTTGGATCACAATGCGATCTCGTTCGAGGCCTCGGGCACACGCGTGGATCTGACCAAGAAAGGTCTTTACCGTATCGACGCGAACCCGCCCAAGCTGCGGGTCTTTGAAGGACAGGCGCGGGTTTCTTCGGGCTCCGAAAGCCTGACCGCCCGCAAGGGGCATCAGATCGATCTCGACGCGGCCAAACCGGCGGATATCAAATTTGATACAAAAGAGACCGACGCGTTCTATCGCTGGAGCTCCCGCCGCGCAGAATATGTTTCGGCCGCGAATGTGATTTCCGCGCGAGTGACGTCCAATTCAGACTATAGATCCGGATTCACGAACAATCCGGGTGCTTGGTCCTGGAATCCGTATTTCGGCATGTTTACGTTCCTGCCGGCCAATGGGGTCTATTGGAGCCCCTTTGGCTCACCCTTCTATAGCCCCGGAATGGCGTGGGCAGCTTACGTACCGCAGCGCAGCTTGTCGTTCACAGGTCGTGGCTATGGCCCTCCACTGGGAGTGAGCCGATCTCCAGCATCTTTTAACCGCAGGCCTGCAATGCCTGGCGGAACGCTCGGCGGCGGTGGCGGAATGCGCGGCCGCGGCGGCATCTCCCCGGGAGGCGGCGCAGCGTTACCGGGTGGTCGTTCCTCCTCGGGACGCGGCCGCTAAACCTTACACCCAGTTAAAGTTCGCCACGAGTCTAGCTCCCGCCCGCTATGCTAGTCGACCGTTGCGCCCGGCATCTGCCGGGAGTAGATTAAATCCAGGTTGGATTCGTCCATGGGAAGAGATGAAAATGGCTCACTTGCTTAATGCGAAGCGCGTCGCTCAGTGGCTGCTATTGTCCGTGATGGCGTTTGGTTTTGGGGTCGGTGGACGCCTGTTTGCGCAAAAATCGCCCGTTACCGACAAAGATGTCCTTCCGATCGTGCAGCGCTGCACCCAATGTCACGGTGGCGACGTCCAGATGGGGAACCTCGATTTGCGAACTCGCGCCAGCATTCTGCAGGGTGGCAATTCCGGTGCCGCCATCAACCCGGGCCACGCCGACGATAGTCTGCTGATCAAGCGCGTGACTGGACTCGTCAAGCCACAAATGCCGATGTCACCGGTGCCGCAGCTGAAGCCCGAGGAAATCGCCGTGCTAAAAGACTGGATCAATCAGGGCGCCTTGGGAAGCGCGGACAATGGTATCGTCACAGCGGCTCCTGCTGCGCCCGGCATACCCGCTGACTTGTCATACCCGCCTGCAAATTTCCCCGGCTACAAGGAGCGCGTGATTCAGGATCGCGATCGCGAATGGTGGGCATTCAAGAAGCCTGTTCGCTATCCCTCGCCGGCCGTGAGCGATGCGCGCTGGAGCAAGAATCCAATCGATGCTTTTGTCAAGAAGGAGCTGGACGCTAAAGGACTCGAACCCGCTCCGCAAGCCGACAAGAGAACGCTGATTCGCCGCGTCTATCTGGATTTGATCGGACTGCTGCCTCCCACCGAGGCAGTCGAAGCCTTTGTAAAAGACGATTCTCCTGACGCCTATTCGAAGTTGGTGGATAAGCTGCTGGCTTCGCCTAACTATGGCGAGCGCTGGGGTCGATTCTGGCTGGACGTTGTACGCTACGCCGATAGTTCCGGATTCGAATACGATCGCGACATTCCCAACGCCTGGCGCTACCGGGATTACGTCATCAAAGCCTTTAATGAGGATAAACCTTTTAACCAGTTCATCGTGGAGCAAATCGCCGGCGACGAGCTGGATAATCCGACCAATGACAGTTTGACTGCCACCACTTTTTATCGCATTGGCCCGCGCGTGCGCTTCCGTGAAAAACAGAATCCGAGCAACCGCTACGACTATATGGATGACATGATCCGGACCACGTTCCAGGGGTTCATGGGATTGTCTGTCAATTGCGCGCGCTGCCACGACCATAAATTCGATCCCATCACGCGCATGGATTACTACCGTTCAATGGCGATGATGTGGGGCTATGTCGACTACGATCAACCGCTCGCGCCCAAGTCGCAGGTGGAGCAGTACGAAAAGGTCAAGTCGGAAGTGGCGCAGGAAACCGCGCCGCTGCGGGCGGAAATTGCCCGCATTGAAAAACCTTACAGAGACGCAGACTTAAAACGCCGCCAAGAGGAAGCGTTGCAGAAGTACCCGGAAGATATCCGGATCGCCGTCCAAACTCCGCCCGATAAACGGACGCCGGGTCAAAAGCTTCTGGTTTCCCAGCTTCCCCTCAACTTTGACGACCCCGACGCCGCCGATGTCGTTCCCGTGCAAGTCGCCGATAATCCCAACGGTTACCGGCAAAGATCCGTCAAGGTCAGCGACGCCGACGAGGCCAAACGCAAAGAACTGCAGGCGAAGATTAAAGAAATCGAAAAGCGCTTGCCGCCTCCCTTGCCGATGGCGAATGGGGTGCGCGACGGCGATTACTGGCTGACTCCCGATGATCTGGGGGACAACAACCTCGCCAATAACGGCCGTTTTGCTTATGACAAGAAATGCTGTTTCGTCCCCGCCATGGGGACCAAGTACGAAGTGCCGGAGTTGCACTTTGCGGCGAACGGCGCCGATTTTGAGGGCGACAAGAAGACTCCTGAAGTTCAGCCCGGGTTCCTGACTGTTTTAGTTAAGGGGACACCGCCGCCTACTTCACATCTACCCAATCGCCCGGGATATCCCACCAGCGGACGCCGACGGGCCTTGGGCGAATGGATCGCCTCACCCGATAATCCTTTGACCTCGCGAGTCATCGTAAATCGTATTTGGGGCTGGCACTTCGGAACCGCCATCGTTCCCACGCCCGGTAATTTCGGAAGGATGGGATTGCCTCCGTCGAATCCCGAATTACTCGACTGGCTCGCCACCGAGTTCATCCGCCAGGGCTGGAGCATCAAGCAGATGCACCGTCTGATTATGAACTCCGAGACTTATCGGATGGCATCCAGCTTCTATCGGCCTGAGGATGCGAAGAAGGATCCGACCAACGTCTACCTGTGGAAATTCCCGCTGCATCGCGTGGAAGCCGAGATCGTGCATGACATCATGCTCTCCGCCAGCGGACAACTGAATATGCAGTTCGGTGGCAAGCCCTTCTTCCCGTCGGTCCCGGAATCGGTGCGCTTGGCGCAGCCGCGGGGCATTTGGCAGCTCACCAAAGAAGGTCCGGACACTTGGCGGCGCGGCGTCTACGCCTACGTGCAGCGCGGGCTCCGTTATCCGATGTTCGAAGTATTCGATGAGCCCGATCTGAACATTACGTGCGAGCGCCGCGACGTAAGCACCGTGCCCACGCAGGCACTGACGCTGCTCAACAACAATTTCATGCTGATCCAGTCGAAATTCCTGGCACAGCGCATTCTAAAAGAGGCCAGCAGCGATCCCGCGGAGCGCATCAAGCAGATGTATCGCGTCACCTTAAGCCGGGAACCAACCCGGGTTGAGTTGAATTTGAATGTCGCTTTCCTCGAGAAACAGCGCGCATATGCGCTGGCGCACGGCGCTGCATCCGGTGACGCGGCGGATCTAGCCGCCATGACCGATTTTGCCCAGGTAATTCTGGACTCGGACGAGTTTGTTTACATAGGTTGAAACAGGAGCTTTCCATGGACAGAAGCAAAAACCCATTGAGCTTGAGCAAAACTTCATTAAGCACCAAGCGGCGCTTCATATCCCGGCGTGAATTTTGGATGAACGCGGGAATGGGAATCGGCGGTCTGGGATTGATCGACCTTCTGAATCGCGACAAACTGCTAGGCGCCGAGATCGGGCAGGCTTGTACAGCATCCACCGATCTCAATTCTCCGTACGCTCCCAAACCCCCGCACTTCAAGCCCCGCGCCAAGGCCATGATCTCGCTCTTCATGTGCGGCGGCATGAGCCATATCGACACGTTTCAGTACAAGCCGGCGCTCGAAAAATACAACCGGATGCCGATGGAAGGCCATGGCGACATCGTGGTCCGCCAAGGCAATCCCGGGCCCTTGATGAAGACGCCCTTCAGCTTCAAACAATACGGTCAATCCGGCGCGTGGGTGTCGGAGATCTTTCCGCATCTCAGCACCCTCGTCGACGACCTCGCGTTCATCCACTCCGCCCACGGCACGTCCAACGACCACACGCTTTCGCACCTCGAATGGAACACTGGCAACATCCTGGTGGGTTATCCGAGCGTCGGCTCGTGGGTTACTTACGGATTAGGCACGGTAAACCAGAATCTGCCCGCTTACGTGGTCCTATTCGACCAGCGCGGCGGTCCCTATGGCGGCCCCCAGAACTGGGGATCCGGCTACTTGCCTGCGGCCTACCAGGGAACCGTATTCCGCTCGCAGGGCGATCCCGTCCTCGATCTGTCGCCATCGTCCGAATACACTAATCTCGATCGGGAGCGCGCCCGCCTGGATCAGCTCGCCAAACTGAACGAAGAGCACGCGGAGCGTTATCCCGGCAGCAGCGAACTTTCAGCCCGTATCGCCTCTTATGAGCTTGCCTATCGCATGCAGGGTTGCGCGCCGGAGGCAGTCGATATCTCGAGCGAAAGCGACGAGACCAAGCAGCTCTACGGGTTGAACGATCCGGTCAGCGAACCGTTCGGTAAGCAGTGCCTGCTGGCCCGCCGCTTAGTCGAGCGCGGCGTTCGCTTCGTCCAGCTGATCAGCGGAGCCTACGTCAATACCAACGTCACCGCATGGGACGCTCACGACAGTATCGAATCCAATCACCGGCAGCACGGCAAGGAGGTCGACAAGCCGATCACCGGGCTGATTACCGACATGAAGCGCCGCGGCCTTCTGGATGAGACGGTGGTGATGCTGCACTCCGAATTCGGCCGCATGCCCATCTCGCAGCGCGGCATCGGACGCGACCATAACCCCGGCGCGATGACGGTCTTCATGTGCGGCGCCGGTATCCAGGGCGGCCAGGCCATCGGCACCACGGATGACGTCGGTCTGAATGCCGAAGAGCAGCCGACCTCCAATCACGATATCCACGCCAGCATCCTTTATCTGATGGGCATAGACCACAAGAAGCTCACCTATTACTTCAACGGCCGCAATATGCGATTGACGGACGTGGCCGGTGAGCTGATACCGCAGATCACGGGAACGCCCAAGAAGGCGTAATGGGCAGGTGAGCGGCGGCTGTAAAGGGAAGCCACCGCGACTGTTAATCGACCGGCGTTTCCTTCGGGGCCGGTTTCCCGGATGCCCGCGCGCCTTTCTCGGTGAGAAACTGGGCTACGCTTTGATATTTCAGGGCCTGAGCAGCGTCCAGGGCCGTTCGGCCGTCCGTGTTCGCGGCATTTACATCCACTCCAAGTTCCGCAGCCAGTCTAGCGGATTCCAGGGCCAGCGTTTCGCGCTCGGCCTTAGGGATCGGAACCCATGCCACACCGCCGCCCATCCCCATCGCCGCCATCAGTGCCGTCGTCTCTTCTTTACGGTGATTATTGCGTCCGGTCATATAGTCGGATCTCAGGACAGTCTTGGGATCCGCACCGTGCTTCACCAACATGCGCATCACATTAGGCTCGTTGAAGCGGGCCGCTAGCCAGAACGGCGTCGCGCCTATCAAGGCCGGAGAGAAATACCAGTCGTGCGACGAGCGCCGAATCGGCGTCCAGGTTTTCAGCGGAGCATTAGGATCCGCGCCGTGCTCCAGCAGAGCAGCGACCGTCTTTTCGTCGCGGCGCATGATTGCCACGTCGAGGGCCGTAAAACCGGCTTCGGCTTTATTCGGGTCGGCTCCCTTGTCCAGCAGATAGGCAGCCAGGTCTCCATAACCCGAGTGCTCCGCCAGAACCGTTGCGCTGACGCCCCAGGCGTCCGCGTCATTCACGTTTGCTCCGGCATCCACCAGCAGTTTCGCCGACGCCAGATCGCCCACGCGCGCTGCGAACATCAGTGCAGTTTCGCCGCCATGCGGGATGGCCTTGTTGTAAGGCAGATAGCCATGCGGCGGCACCGCCATTACTTCGCTCCAGACGTCGGATTTTGCGTGAACATTAGCTCCGTGCGCCAGCAGCACCTTCACGACTTCGGGATGCTTCTGCGCCACGGCCCACATCAACGCCGTCTGGCCGCGCGAGCCATGCGCGTTGACGTTCGCGTCCTTGTTGGCCAGCATCTCAACCACATCCGGGAAGCCGCCCCGCGCCGCCACCATCAGCGGCGTCTCGCCTGCCAGCAGGGCCGCATTGGGATCGGCCCCGGCTTCGAGCAGCTTGCGCACCATAGCGGAGCTTCCGTTCTGGCTGGCCGCCCATAGCGGCGTCGCACCCAGATCGTTCGCTGCATTCACCTTCGCGCCAGCATGAATCAGCAGGTCGGCACTAGCGAGGTCGTCATGATAGCTGGCCCAGTGCAGCGCGGTCGCGCCATCGGCCTCGGCCTGATTCACATCGGCCTTCTTCTGGATCAGAGCGCGCAGCGCTCCCTTATCGCCATTCTTTGCCGCCTGAACCACCGAAGGCGGATCGACCGCCGCTGCCATCACTTCTGCACCCATCAGGGACACGGCGAATATTGCTGGCAATATCAGAACCGCTCTCATGCGCATGGCGTGACTCTCCTACACCGCAAGGGTGTCGATCGGCAGTTTTCCGGTGCTTGCGCCCATATGATCGACGGGCACGTCCATCTTGTCCATCAAAGTCACCAGCAGGTTCGCCATGGAGGGCTTGCCGGTGTACTTGATATGCCGCCCGCCCTTGATCCGGCCCGCACCGCCGCCGGCCAGCAGGATGGGCAGATTGTCGCCCGAATGCCGGTTGCTGTTCGAAATACCCGCGCCATACAGGATCGTTATATGATCCAGCAGCGAGCCATCGCCGTCGGGCGTAGCCTTCAGCTTCGCCAGATAGTCCGAGAACAGCTTCACGTGATACGTGTTGATCTTGGACATGCGCTCGACCAATGCGGGCAGATCGTTATGGTGAGACAGCGGGTGATGCGCCTCCTGCACGCCAATCTGCGGGTACGGGCGGGCGCTCTGTTCCTTGGCGATCATGAACGTGATTACGCGAGTCAGATCGGATTGGAACGCCAAGACCTTCAAGTCGTACATCAGCGCGAGATGATCTTCGAATACCGGGGGAGCGCCCAGCGGCTGCGCCATTGCCGGCAGCTCCACGTCCTTTTGTGCCTCGGCCATTTGAATGCGGCGCTCGACATCGCGAACCGATTGCGTGAACTCGTCCACTTTGACCTGATCGCCCGGTCCCAATTCCGTTTTGAGCGTCGCCAGCTTCTCGGTCACCGAGTCCAGGATGCTCTTGTGCTGCATCATCCTCGCTTCGCGCGCAGCACGCACGGTGCTGCCGCTATCTCCAAACAGCTTCTCGAACACCACGCGCGGATTCCACTCCGTCGGCAGCGGCTGCGTGGGGCTGCGCCAGGAAAGCGTGTGAGTGTAGACGCAACTCAGATTCCCAGTGCATGCCCCGGCGTTATTGGGCGGATCCATCGCTAACTCCAGCGATCCCAGTTGCGTATCCCTGTCGAAATGTTTCGCCAGAAGCTGATCCATGGAGACGTCGGCGATGATCTCCACTTCGTTCCGTCCGCCGCGCTTGGTGCCGGTCAAAAACGATCCGGAAGCGCCCGCGTGGATATAGTTCCAGCTCGCCTTGAGTCCGGAGAGCACCAGGGTTTGATCGCGATAGGGCGTGAGCGCCTGCAGAATCGGCGAAAACTCGAAAGCCGTTCCCTCGCCGGTGGGAGTCCAATATTCCATGGCCATGCCATTGGGCACGTAGAACGCCTGAAAGCGGTGCACCGGCTTCGCGGCACTCTGCCCGCGCAGCGAGAAGGGCGCGAACATCGCATCCAGAAACGGCAACGCCAAGGTAGTGCCGATACCTCGCAGTACGGTCCGCCGTGGCAAAGTCTTCGCAGTCAGGAAAGCCATGTTTATCTTCTCCTCAAAATCAATTCGACTCCGTGGCGGGCTCCCACGTCAGGAAAGCGGGGCTCTCGACGATCCCCATAATCAGCGACGACCAGCGGTACTGCTGCGCCGCCGCCTCGCGCACGATTTTTCGCACCGCCGGCTTGTCGTAATATTCGAGTCGGCGTCCCAGCGCATATGCCATCAATTTTTCAGTGACGGTACGCGGAAATTGCTCGGGTTGATCCAGCAGCAGCGCGCGCAATCCCGGAAGCCCGTCTACTTTGCTGCCGCCGGCGGTGGTGCCACTCGCGTCCACCGGCTTGCCGGCTTCGTCGATGGTCCGCCATCCGCCGATCGCGTCGAAATTTTCCAGCGCAAATCCCAGCGGATCGATCACCGAATGACAACTGTTGCAGGTCGGATTCTGCCGGTGCTGCGCCAAGCGCTCGCGAATGGAGGTGGGCGGCGCCCCGGGTTTCTGTTCAATATTCGTGTCCACTCCCGGTGGCGGCGGTGGAATTGGCAAGCCAAAAATATTATTCAGCAGCCATTTTCCGCGCAGCACTGGCGACGTGCGGTCGGGGTAAGACGTTGTGGCGAGCAGGGCGCCTTCAGCCAGCAACCCGCCGCGCTGGTCGTGGTTGGGAAGGTTTACCCGCCGGAAGCGGCTCCCGTAAACATTCGGAATCCCATAGTGCCGGGCGAGTCTTTCATTGACGAAAGTGTAGTTCGCGTCCAACAGATCGGAGACCGGGCGATCCTCTCGAAAGGTGCTGCTAACGAACATTTCGGTTTCCTGCTTGAACGCTTGCAGCAGACTCTCATCGTAGTTGGGATACTTATCCGGATCGACCACCACTTCTTCGACCCGGCGCAGATTCAGCCATTGCGCCGCGAAATCGTTCACGAACGCGTCGGTGGCGCGAGGATCGGCCAGCATTCGCCGCACTTCCTTTTCGAGCGTCGCCGGATTGGAAAGCTGGCCGCGTTCGGCAAGCCCCAGTAAACGTTCATCGGGGATGCTGCTCCATAGGAAAAACGACAAGCGCGACGCCAGTTCGAGGTCGCTAAGGCGATAGGCGCCATTCGCTGCGGGGGAAGCCGCGGTGTGCGGCGTTGCTTGACCGGATTGATAAGCCGCGGGCTGCAGCGTCGCGCCAGGTTTCGACGCCACCGGGGTCCGTCCTGCCTTGTTGAGGTGGATGCGGAGCAGGAAGTCAGGGTCCACCAGCATCCGCTCCAGCGCAAACTGAATTCCGGCGTCGAAGCTTCCGCCGTCGCGGCGGCCGCTATCGAAAAATTCCATCAATGTTTGAACGTCGGCTCTTGTCGCGGGACGGCGGTAGGCCATTGTCGCCAACCGCGACAGAATTCTGGTCGCGCAAGCATGCTCTTCGGCCGCGGCGCTGCTCGCCGGCTGGCACACGAATATCGCGCGCCGACTGGGAGTATCCTTCGCCGGTCCGGCAGCCTGATATGGACCGCCAATCAGCACCGCCCCCACATTCGCATAATCCATATACACTTGGTCATCCGCGATCACACGGCCCCGTTGCAGCGGTTGCGGAAGACCTTCCGGCTCCCACTGTTCCCTCACGAACGTCACGCCCACCACGCGCGGACCCGCTTTGACCGGAACACGGACTTCCAACCCCGCGTCGCCGGTGAGCTGCATGTAGGTTTCCCACGACGGGTCTCCGGCAAAATTAGGTTCGCCGTCACCGGCATAGCTCGAGGCCGCAGGCCTGCCTTTTGCCGCGCCGCCCACTGTAAAACGCTTCAACAGCTTGCCATCCAGCCGGACATCCAGTTTCTGCGGCCATCCCATACCTTTGAGGTAATCCTGGTATTGCCGCTGCAGCTTCACCGTGATGAGATACTCGCCGTCAACCGGAAAATCTTTATGGATCGCAATGCCGCCGCGCGAGCCTAGCGGCAAGTCTTCGCTCTGACGGTCATCCTGCATCACGAACAGCGGTATCTCGTATCGATCGTTCCCCGGACCCGTGGGAGGCAAGCCCACTGCCAGCCGCGTGACCTGACGAGCCACCGACATATAGCGTTCCAAGTGAGTGGTCGAAACCGAGAGTACATCCGCGAAGTTGTCGAAACTGCCGTCGGCTGTGTCATCGCCGGGGAGCAACGGCGTCACGTCGAAGTCCAGCGCAAACAGGTCGCGGATCGCATTGTTGTACTCCATGCGGTTAAGGCGATGCACGGCACTGATCCGGCCCGGGTTCGGATTCGCCGCCCAGGCTTTATCCAGTTCGTTTTCAAGCGTGCTCGCGATCACCCGATAGGTGGCTTCGTCGGCCCGCGGCATCTTCGGCGGCGGCATCGAGCCGGCCCTCAACTTGGCGACGACGCGTTCCCAAACGTCCGGGTTCGCACCTGGATGCGCGACATCTAAGACGTCGAGCGCAAGACCCGCTGTGTGGAGTTTTTGATTATGGCAACTGACGCAATAGGTGTCGATGAACGCCTTGGGATTCGTACTCGCGGCGGCCTGGGTCGCCGACGTCGGCGCCGGAGCTTGCGCTCGCAGCCCTATCGTCATGATTACGCAGCCACTAAGCAGCAGCGCGAGGACCAAGCCGCGCACCACCTCTGCGCGTCCCTGCGATGCAACTTTCGCCTTCGGCCTGAAGGACCGCATCTTCGCCACCTCACCTAGCCGGAATTCCATCCTGGAACTTTCCGGACATCATGAAGTATACACCTTGCAGCGGGCGAACACCACGGTCGAATGGCAGGCCAGAACCCGTCCAAGCGGTTGACAGGACAGGGCTGAGGGGACTGGAACGTCCTGGTGAAGTGGATGGCTACTGTGCCCTCACGAACAGCACGCACACCGGTTTGGGGACGCTGATTGGTTCCCCTGTCGGCGTGAGTTTTCCGCTCTCCGGATCCACCTTGAACGGCACAACTGTATCCGATCCCTGGTTGGCGGCAAATAAATACTGCCCGGTTGGGTCGAGCGAGAAATTACGCGGCGTCTTGCCCAACGTCGAGGCATGCTGAATTGGCGTCAGTTTGCCGGTGCCCTGATCGACCGAGAATACTGCAATACTGTCGTGGCCGCGGTTGGAGACATAGACAAACCGGCCTTTCTTGTCGATCTGAATCTCGGCTGTGGCATCGCGCCCCTTGTAATCGGCCGGGATCGCCGGGACTTCCTGAATCTCCTTCAGATGCCCTCCGTCCACCGCGAATACCGTGACCGCCGGCCGGCTTTCGTCGTTCACGTACAGGTACTTCCCGCTTGGATGAAACGCCAGGTGCCGCGGCGCAGTTCCGGGAGTGACCGAGACAAACGGCGGATCCGAAGGCGTCAGTTTGCCTTTCGACGCGTCGAGGCTATAAGACCTGACCTGGTCTAGCCCCACCTCTCCGACAAATGCGTGTTTGTTGTCCGGCGAAATAATGACACCGTGCGAATGCGGACCCGGTACCGGATGGACGCTCTTGCCGCGGTGCTCGAAATAAGTCGTAGGCTCACTGAGCTTGCCATCGGCTTCGATCAAATACCCGGTGATATTGCCGCCTGTATAGCTCACTACCAGTAGCGTTTTGCCGGTGTGATCGATCGTCAGGTTGGTCGGCATTTCGCCCTTGGAATCCACTTTGTTCAGAAAGGTGAGCTTGCCGGTCTTGCGGTCAATGGCATACGCGCTGACGGTATCGCCCTGCTTCTCGCGTGCGTCGCCCTTCCAGTTAACGGCATAGAGGAAACGTCCGTTGGGAGTGGCAACTAGAAACGCCGGGTTGGGCGTCTCCGCCATCAAACCGATCGAAGTCAGTTTGCCAGTGGCCGGCTGGAAGCGGTACGCGTAGATGCCGCGAGCGGCTTGGTCGGTATAGGTTCCAAAGTAGACCAGGTATTCTCCCATGTCCGCTTTGGCCCATGCCCCGGCGGATTGCAGACCAAGCGCCGCCAGTCCCGCTTTCAAATACGTTCGTCGTTTCATAATCGTGCTTCCTTATTCGCCCCCGCCGCGAGGTACCTGCGGAACCGGCACCGCCAAACGAGTCAGGAACGCCATCAGGTCCTGAAATTCAGTCGGCGTCAAGCGCTTATCGAAATCCGTCGGCATCAAGCTCTTGGGAACGTAATAGACTTCCTTGAGTTTGTCGCGATCGAAGAGATATAGCTGGTTGTCGGAGCCGAATACTTGCAGCGAGAAACTATCTTCGTTGCGCAGGATGCCATTGATGACCTTGCCATCGCGCGTCGTCACCCGCACTGGCTGATAGGTCGTCATGGGAAACAGAGCCTGCGCGTGCGAACCGCCATCGGTCGCCACGCGGTGCTTCACCTTGGTCAGTGCATCAACGATCGAACTGTACTTACGGATGGCCGCGATATTTGAAAGGTCGGGACCCGAGAGTCCGCCCTTGCCATTGATCATATGGCAGTCGATGCACTTGCCCTTGCCCGAGAAAATCTCTTGGCCGTGTGCGACATCGCCTTTAGCGGGCGTGTCAATGGCAGTGCCGCGCAGACCGTGGATGTAAGCCGTCACCTTCCATGCGTCGTTCTCGGGCAAACGGTTGGGGGGCATCATGGTGCCCGGAATGCCATTCTGGATCGCGTCGAAGATTTCCGGATCGGTGCTCCGCTGATAGCGCCGCGCCGGAGCTCCTAGCGCCAGCGCGCGGTCACCCGCCTGGCCATCTTTGCCGTGGCAGGCCGTACAGACATTGTTGTAAACTTCCCGGCCTTCGGCAATGGCATCGGCATTGCCAGCGAAGGGATTGGGATTCGGCGTAGCCGCCCCACGATTCCGTTGCGCTGCAGCGGGAAGGGAAATCAGCAGCCCTACCGCTAGTATCTGGAGATATCCGCTGAGTTTCATGGAAGTGTCCCCTTATCTGACCGCCGCGTCCGGCAGCGCGAACGCAAGAATATTCGCGTAGGACGCGATCGCGACATATTGTTTTCCGTTGACGCTGTAGGTCATGGGACCGGCGGTAATCAATCCGCCAGTATTGAAATGCCAGAGCACCTTGCCGGTCTTGGCATCGAGAGCCGTAAACTGCCCTTGCTGCTCGCCCGCGAAAATGATCCCGCCGGCAGTCGACAGCAGTCCCGGACCGTAGTGGTTTGAATCCACTTGCATGTAGCTCCACACCGTCTTGCCGCTCAAATCGAGAGCCTTCACGTAGAGCTGCCAGTTCTCCTGATCCGCCGGACTCTCCATGTAGCCCGTGCCACTGCCCGGCATGCCCGCTTTGAAATTGCTGCTCGACTTATAAGTGACTCCGCAGCCTTCCTGCACGATCAAATAGAACAGCTTGGTGTCGGGATTGTATGCAGGCGAAGGCCAATTGGTGGCACCCGCAGTTGATGGACAAACTCGGTTGCCCTCCACCGTCGGCTCGCTGCCGGCGACTACGATTGGCCGCCCGTCTTCGGTCATGCCGTTCGCCCAAGTCAGCTTGCTGACGAACGGAGTTCCCTGCAGAAACTTACCGTTGGTCCGGTCAAGCAGATAAAAATAACCGTTGCGATTGGCTTGAATCAGCAGCTTGCGCATTTGGCCTTTGAACGGCGCATCCACCAGGACCAGGGCCTCTTCGGAATCCCAATCGTGCGTATCGTGCGGCGTGTTCTGGAAATACCATTTCATCTTGCCGGTATCGATGTCGAGCGCCACGATGCAATCGGTATAGAGGTTGTCACCCTTGCGGATGTCTCCCACGAAATCCACGCCGGGCTGGCCCGTGCCCCAGTAGAGCGTGTTCAACTCCGGATCCCAGCTGCCAATATTCCAGACCGGGCCGCCACCCAGCTTCCATGAGTCGCCTTCCCAGGATTCGATGCCTTTTTCGCCCGGTTTAGGAATGACATTCCAGGTCCAGGCGTGCTTGCCGGTATCGGCGTCGAAGGCTTGTATCCAGCCGCCACCCTTGCCGCTGCCGCCCATAATCACTTTGCCCTTGGCGATCAGGGGAGCGGCGCCCTGCATGCGTCTGCCCTCACCCTCCGCCTTGCTTTCCCAGATCAGGTTGCCGGTCTTCGCGTCGAGTGCAATCAATGAAGAATCCACCGTGCCAACGTAAACCTTGCCTTGATAAACCGCCACGCCGCGCTGCCAGCCGCGAGTCTGCGGAGGCCGCATATATTGCCAGATCAGCCGGCCCACGCGGGCGTCGAGCGCCTCGACCCGGTTCCATTGCGAGACGTACATGACGCCGTCTACCACGATTGGCACCGCTTCCAGATCCACTGCGCCGGTCATGTGGTAGACCCAACTGGCCTGTAGATTGGCCACGTTGCCGGTATTGATCTGGTTCAACAAACTGTGCCGCTGCGCATCGTAGGTCCCCGAATACTGTAGCCAATTGTTCGGGTTGGGCTTCAGTAGATCCTGGTAAGTCTGGGCCGCGCCCGTAGAAATCGTGCAGGAAAGCACCGACGCCAGCAGCAGCGCGCTAGCCGGATGCGTCCCAGCATAGCTCAGAAATTTCATTCCGTACCTCCCGGTCTTGGGCTGGGGCCTGTCGCTCAGAAACGTCACCGTTTACTACCCCGCCGGGGCGAGTTTAG
>DATJEI010000239.1:0-12815 GCA_035496735.1 Bryobacteraceae bacterium
GCCCCGCGATACTGCGGAATCACGCAGAAGGTGCAGGGATGATCGCAGCCTTCGGCGATCTTGATGTAGGCGTAATGCTTCGGAGTGGACAGCACGCGCGGCGTGAGGTCGTGATAGAGGTAGGCGTCGAGCGGATTGTCCTTGGGTTCCACGCCTTCGCACAAGGCGGTAATACGTTCCAGCTCGTTGGTGCCGATTACTGCATCCACCTCGGGCATGTTCTTTTGAATATCGCCGCGGTGGCGTTCCACCAAACAGCCGGCGACAATCAACTTTTGCGCACGCCCGGTCTTCTTGTACTCTGCCATCTCCAGGATGGTATCGATGGATTCCTGCTTCGCGGGATCGATGAAGCTGCACGTGTTCACGACGATGACGTCGGCGTCGGAGGGGTGCGGCGTCAGCTCATGGCCGCCACTGGTGAGCTGGCCCATCATCACCTCTGTATCCACGAGGTTCTTCGGGCATCCTAAACTGACGAAACCAATTTTCAAGGAGACTCTTTCTCTAAATGTGGCAGTGCGAGAGGCCGCGCTTCTCGAGGTACTGCTGATGGTATTCTTCGGCGCGCCAGAAGGTCTGGGCCGGCACAATCTCGGTGACGATGGGCCGCGAGAAGCGCGCCTGAGCGGCATCGCGCGAGGCTTTCGCTTCGGCTTCCTGCAAGGGTGAATGGAAGAAGATGGCCGAGCGGTACTGGTGGCCGACGTCCGGTCCTTGGCGGTTCAGCGTGGTCGGGTTGTGGTTATTCCAGAAGACTTCGAGCAGGTCGTGATAGCTGATGACTTTCGGATCGAAGGTGACTTCGACCACTTCGGCGTGGCCGGTGCGATCCGTGCAAACGTCCTCATAGGTGGGGTGATCCAGCTCGCCGCCGGCATAGCCTACCTGCGTGGATCGGACGCCCGCCAGACGCCGGAACGTGGCTTCGACGCCCCAAAAACAGCCTGCACCGAATGTAGCCTTCTCCATGTTTCCATTATAATGGGCTGCTTGAAACTGCGAGTCCGCAACCTCACCAAGAATACGCTGCTGGCCGACCGCGCCGACATCGCCGACACCAGCGCCACGCGCAACAAGGGCCTGCTGAAACACACCGGCTTGGCCGAAGGGGAAGGCCTGTGGATTGTCCCCTGCGAGGGGGTTCACAGCTTCTTCATGAAGTTCGCAATCGATGTGGTTTTCATCAACAAGAAGCGCGTGGTGACTAAACTGCGGCCCAATATGGTGAAGAGCCGTATCGCCTTCAGCGTGCGCGCGCACTCGACGTTGGAACTGCCGCTGGGGACGATCCAGAAATCGCAGACGGCGGTGGGGGATCAGTTGGATTTGGAAAGGTATGAGGTGTGAAAATGCGCAAGCTTGCCGTAATTTTTGTCGCTGCGATTGCTTTAGCCCAGTCACCCGCTCCGTTCCAGCCCGTTGGCAATATGAGCCAGCTCATGGTGGACGTAATCTATCCGACCTCGGACGCCATCTTTTACGTGGAGCGAACTCCCCCGAAGAACGATCAGGACTGGGGCGTATTGCGCACCAACGCTCTGATCCTGGCGGAATCCGGCAACCTGCTGATGATGGGCACGCGCGCCCGCGATCAAGGTGACTGGATCAAGGATGCCAAGATGCTAGTCGACGCCGGCAACGCCGCATACAAAGCCGCTCGGGCCAAGGACCTGAGCGCGGTGGTGGCGGTCAACGACCAGCTTTATGCCGCCTGCGTCATGTGCCACCAGCAATACCGGCCCAACTATCGGACGAGGTTGCCGGAAAAGCAGTAGCGCGATGCTTGCCAGCACAATACGATGGCAGATGATTGCGCTCGTAATGTCGTTGAGCGCTGGGGCTCAAACGAAAACGCCAAAGCAGACTGCCATTCAAGTCCCTCGCTTTGAGGATTATCTGGTAACGGATATTTTTCAAAGCACACCCGCCACCCCTCAGTTGACCACGCCAACGGAGCGCCTGTTTCGCACCCGAGTTCGCGAACGCGTGACTAAAGGGTTAGGAGTAATGCGGGAAGGAAAAGAACAGCCGGGTCCAAACTTTGCTGGACACTACATCGTAGTGCAATGGAATTGTGGATCACCTTGCAACATGATGGCTATTGTGGACGCCCACAGCGGAATCGTTTATCCTCCACCAATTGAAAGCGAACCTCTGCTGTTGCCGCTGTTACTTTTTCCAGTGCCCGGCGATAGCGACCACGCGGTGCCTCTCAGCGCAAGGGTCGAGTTTCGCCAGGACAGCAGTCTCATGATTGTCAAAGCCAATCCAGATCAGGGGCGAAGTAATTACACTCATTACTTCCTTTGGAAGAACAATCACTGGACCCTGCTGCGGCGAGTTCTACTGACCGACACGACGCCCTGATGTAGCGCCTTACAACTTTAGGAGCGCCCTCAACCTCTTGGTCTGCACGCGGCTCACCGGAATTTCCGTTTGCTTCTTGTCGTCCATGCGCAGCTGGAAACTGGACTTGAACCACGGAATCACTTCCTTGATGCGGTGGATGTTCACCAGGTACGAGCGATGGACGCGCCAGAACATGTCCGGGTCGAGATTCGATTGCAGTTCTTCAATAGTCCGATAGTTGGATTGCCCTTCGAGGTTCGCCGCCACTACCGTGATCAGGCCGTCATCGATCGTGGCGTAGACCACGTCCTGGGCGTCGACAATGAAGTTCCGATGATTGCTCTTGACGAGCAATTTCGAGCGCTGCAGGGAAGGCTTCGCAGGTGGGGAATCAACTGGACTTGCGGCGCTGGCGGCCTTGGCCCGCTCCGCAATTCCCTTTCGCGCACGCTCCACCGCGACCGCGAGGCGGTCCTTCTCGACAGGCTTGAGCAAATAATCGAGCGCCTGCAGACGGAACGCCTCGACCGCATATTGATCGTACGCAGTGGCCATGACAAAGTAGGGCAGCGGCACGCTCTGCGCGCGCAGTTTCTCGATGACACCCATGCCGTCGAGGCCCGGCATCTGCACATCCAGGAAGACCAGGTCAGGCTCCAGGTCGGCGATCAGCTTTACGGCTTCCAGGCCGTTCGCGGCGGTGGCAATTACCTCCACGTCGGCGAATTCCTTGAGCAGGTAGGCGAGCTCATCGGAAGCCAGCTTCTCGTCGTCCACTAGCACGGCTGAGATGGTTGGCGCCGGACTCACGACGAGGGGTCCGCTGCCGGGGCCGCTCGCAGGTTTGGCAGCCGCGTTGTTGGGAGCGCTCGACGATACGCTGGTCGCACGGTTCACCATGAAGTGCTAGTATATCCATTGCTAGTATATCTTTAAGATAAGCGTCATAAACTTCATTCCTTGCGGTCCTGTCTCGCGCTTCGAAAATAACGCCGGCCGCCAGTGAGTAGACAACCAGCTAGGAGCACCACATTTTGCCCGTCAAAGATAACGTCCAGATTACGCCCGCCGAAGGTAAGCTTGGGATCCTGATCCCCGGGATCGGAGCCGTTTCCACCACCTTCATCGCCGGTGTAGAGGCAATCAAACGCGGCCTCGGATTGCCGGTCGGCTCACTCACACAGCTTTCCACCGTGCGCCTGGGAAAGCGCACCGATGGCCGCTCGCCCAAGATCAAGGATTTCGTGCCGCTGGCCGGTCTCGATGACCTGGTCTTCGGAGGCTGGGACATCTACGAAGACACAGCCTACGAAGCCGCCGTCAACGCCAAGGTGCTGGAGCCTTCCCTGCTTGCGCAGTTGAAGGAACCGCTTTCGGCCATCAAGCCGATGAAGGCAGTGTTCGATCCGGAATACATCCGCCGCATCAACGGTCCCAACGTGAAGACAAAGGGCAGCAAGATGGACAAGGCGCAGGCGCTCATGGATGACATCGCGCAGTTCCGTGACTCTACCGGAGTCAGCCGCCTGGTGATGATCTGGTGCGGGTCCACCGAAGTTTTCCACCGCGCCGCGGCGGTTCATCAGACTGTCGAGAGCTTCGAGAAGGGGCTGTGCAACAGCGATCCCGACATCGCTCCCAGCCAGATTTACGCCTACGCGGCGCTGAAATCCGGCGTGCCTTTTGCGAACGGGGCTCCTAACCTGACCACCGATACGCCGGCGCTGCTGGATATGGCGCGCGACCTCAATATTCCCATCTGCGGCAAAGATTTCAAGACCGGGCAGACTTTCATGAAGACTCTGCTGGCGCCGGGATTCAAGGCGCGAATGCTGGGCATCAACGGCTGGTTTTCCACCAACATTCTGGGCAATCGCGATGGCGAAGTGCTGGAAGATCCCGGCTCCTTCAAAACCAAGGAAGAAACCAAGCTGAGCGTGCTGGACCAGATCCTGCAGCCCAAGTTGTACCCGGAACTCTACGAGAATCTGTACCACGCGGTACGCATCAACTACTATCCGCCGCGCGGCGACGCCAAGGAAGGCTGGGATAATATCGACATTTTCGGATGGCTGGGCTATCCGATGCAGATCAAGATCGATTTCCTGTGCCGTGATTCCATCCTGGCCGCCCCGCTGGTGCTGGATCTCGTGCTGTTCATGGACCTGGCGCAGCGCAGCGGCATGCGCGGCATTCAGGAGTGGCTGTCGTTTTACTTCAAGGCCCCCATGACCGCCCCGGGCCTGTATCCCGAGCACGACGTTTTCATTCAGCTCATGAAACTGAAGAACACGCTGCGCTGGATGCGTGGTGAAGATCTGATCACGCATCTGGGGCTCGAATACTACGACTAAGCGGGAATGCGTTTAGAATGAAGATTGGGAGCTGTTACCAATCTCGCCGTTGACCTGGGCTCGCGCCGGGGAAAAGCATGCAGGCGAAAATGTTAACGCGCCCGATTTTTCCGTCTATCGCATGAATTGCCTGGTTATCGGAGGAACGCAGTTCATCGGCCGCCATCTGGTGGCGGAACTACTCAAGGCCGGACACGTGGTGACGGTTCTGCACCGCAAGCCGAAACACGACCTGGGCCGCAGGGTCAAGAACCTGATGGCCGACCGCAACGATCCGAAAGCTGTCAAGGCTGCATTGGCCGGCAAGACATTCGAGGTGGTCTTCGATAACGTCTACGACTGGCAGCGCGGCACCACCTCGGCGCAGGTCGAGGGCACGGTTCGAGCGATCAACGGCTCTCTCGATCGCTACATCTTTATGTCCAGTGTGGCAGCTTACGGCGATGGCCTGAATCATCACGAGGGCGACGCGCTGGCGCCGGACGATGCTGCCGACCTCTACACTCGCAACAAAGCCATGAGCGAGCGGGCGCTGTTTCGGCTGCATCAACGGATGGGACTGCCGGCGGTCACGCTGCGCCCGCCGTTTATTTATGGCCCGGAGAATCCGTTATATCGTGAGGCGTTTTTTTGGGATCGCCTGCGCGCCGGCCGCTCGATTATTCTGCCCGGCGACGGCCGCCGCCTGATGCAATTCGTGTATGTGAAGGACCTGGTGCGAGCCGCGTTGCGCGCCATGGAGGAGAAGACCGCGGTGGGACACGCGTTTAATATTGCCAATGCGCGGCCAGTGGCCCAATCTGAATTCGTCGAAGCGCTGGCCAAGATCTGCCGCAAGCCAGTGAAATTCGTACGCATTCCGCGTGAATACCTGCTGCGGGCGGGCGGGCATCCCATGGGTCCCAAGATGTACTTCGGAGTTTATCTGGATATGCCGCCGATCACCCAGGTGACGGCAAAAGTTCAGCGGGTGCTCAAGTTCAAGCCCACCGATTTCGCCACGGGCCTGCAAGAGACCTATAAGTGGTATCTGCGCCATCAGGGCGCGAAGCAGGATTATTCCTTCGAAGACATGCTGCTCACGCATGCCCCGGTGCTGCCGCCGCCGAAGGCATGAAGGTCAAACTGATAAAAATCTCTCAGCTCGGCGAATCGCGCACGTGGCTCGATTTCGAATCGTTGCGGTCAAATGTTTGGCAGGGGCGATTTCAAGAACGTTTCGAGTGCTGAGGCCGGGCACTATCCGGACGTCCGAAAACCACGGCGGGGGTTACGGGATCGCAGTTTTACCGAGTCAATCACCTTAACTAGACGCCTATTCGCTCGCCCGCACTCTCTTCAGCCGTTCGCGTAGAGCGTCCGGCAGCGAATTTTCGATCTCCGGCGTGATCAGGTCCACCGCGTCCATATCCTGAATGTGAACCTGGTCCCTCAAGCGAAAACTGGTGAGCTTCATGCGCACTAGATCGGCCACTGGCGCAATGAGAATGCCTTCGGCCGTACGCGTGGGTTCCGAAAAGCCGGGGACGGGCTCGCTATACTCGGGGCGAACCTTTTCCCCGGCAAACACCAGGTGAATGCCGCTGCTGGCACGCGGTTCGTCGTGGTCGAGCAGCATGTCAACACCAGCCACGTGCCGGAAAAGGAATCCGAACGGCGTGGCCGCTGCGGCAATCCGTTCCAGTTCACCGCGCTTCACGGCCACGTCGATATCGCGAGTCAACCGCGCTTTACCAGGATCGCGCTCCGACACTTGAAGGTAAACAGCCATGCCTCCAATAATCCGGTAGGCGATGCCAGCACCGGACAATGCGGCGTGCAATCGCTTCATGCGGCCAAACAGTTTCTCCACATGAATATCGTAGGCGGAGGCAGTTATCATTCTCTCCCGGCTTTGGCTCTGTGGTCTGACTCTGAGCTGATTGTGCCACAACCGCTGGACGAACGGTTTCGAGTTCTAATCCGAACCGTTGCAATATCCGGCACTGAGCCAGCGGTTGCAATCGGGAAAGCTAAAGTTCTCCGTCGACGTAACTCATAATGACCGAGGTACGCCACAGGGGTCCGCGTGCTAATCGCGCGCGGCCGGATACCGCGCTAGGGGTGCCTCAACAACACCAGTAGATAGACTGCGCCCCCCGCCAGAGTGCTTAGACCAGTCCCGATCATCGTGAATATGATCAGCATCGCGAGGCGTTCCGGCTTTGGATCGTTCGACGTCATCGCACTGGCACCGACAGGCGTCAGGCCGCCCCCCTTCGCGACAAGTGAGAAATTAGGCTCACCACGAAGAGGACTAGGAAGACAAAGAAGCAGATCTTGGCAATTTCGGCGGAGGCAAAGGCCACGCCACCGAAACCCAGAAAACCCGCGATTAGCGCTATAACCAGGAAAACTAAAGCGTAATATAACATCGCAAATTCCTTTCCGTACCGCGCACCCCAGTAAGTGCAGATTCGGGACCAAATTCCTAAAGCCTGTGTTTTCAGCGCGCGAAGCCAACGCCCCGAGCAAAAACTGCCTTCAACTGCAGTTGCGGCTTTACTTTGTTCCGAACGCACGCGCAAAGACAAAGGAAGGAAGAAGCGTGAAACCTTTGCTAGAGAGGCCGCTCTATTGAAGCGGGCCCTGTTACGGTCCGACGCTCGTGGTTGGGATTGCGCCCCGAGCTGCAATCATGGCTCGATGCACTTACGGCGGCGATATACCTGTCTGTGTTGGTGCTTGGATGCCAGGAAGGTGAATCGGAAATCACCCGCTTCTGAACATCAAATCCGTACCATCCTGCACCAAGAGGTCGTGGCAATGACCGAGCGCGCCAGGCCGGCGATAGAACTACTCGACGCCACCCGTAAGAGAGATTCCTAGCGGGATGCACAATCCGGACGGCGTCCAGTGCATTCATAGTGCCTCGCGCGAAATGTCCGCCGCTCGCATCCAAATGATGAAGGCGCATAACCGGCTGAATGACTACCCGAGCCGCCGAGTTGTGCGGGAGGACCTCAATCGGAGCGGCTGATGAAATTCATAGGATTGAGACCTTTGATGATACTTCTGAAGGTCTCGCGGGCCACCGGGTGTACTGCACACATCTGTGTGGCCACAATGGGCGGCACTCCCATCTTCCTCGGACGGATGCCGCCCATGCGCCGGCCTCCTCACAAGTCGAGTCGCACCGAAGGATCGAAACCCTTAGGCTATTTCCGAAACAGTGTGCCAAATGGATTGGTCTAAGAATTGGTTCGTTTGATGAAGGAGTTGATATGTGTGACTATTCTCTGGGCGGCTTACCAAACCGGTTAGCGACAGAAGGAGATGAATTAATCGTCCACCGGTTTCCTACCTATTCGATCGGCCTCGCTCCGAGGGCTCAGTTGCAGAGCAAGAACAGTGACTTTCCGGGCGATCAAAGTTTGTGGCGGCGTATTAAGACTCTCCTGACGCTGCCCCGGTTTTGCCCAGGTATCCAGGCAGTTTGCGTGCCGCCGGGAGCTTCTCTGATTCTGCAGGATATTCCTGCCGATCTCCAACGCAGGTGGGATATCGGCGGAGAAGAGACGGTTTTATTTACACAGATCAGCGCAGAGTTCAGGACCCATCGGGATGCGATTTGTTTTCGCAATGGACGCCAAGTTTCCCTACAGCATTTGCGCGAGGGGTTATTGGTAAAAGTAGTTTCTCTGGGTGATGAACCTGTCAGCGATCAAGCGCCAACGGCGGTCAAACTTGGCGCTGAGTAAGGATCGGATCTCAACACGCTCGCGTGCCCTGCATTCCTTGACGCTTTTGACGCTCGGGATTTGGTTGGGGACCTTCATAGTCCGCAGGGCACTTAGCCGCCGCAATCGACGGGTACCGTCTCCGCACCAGCCGGACTGGGTGGAAGAAGCCTCATTGGAGTCTTTCCCTGCCAGTGACCCTCCAGCATGGACGGGGTCGCACGCCTGAAGGCTGAGTCATTTCCGATGGCGGTGCAGAACATCCGGCAGGAATTCGCGCACGATATTAAACCCGGCAGTGGTTATCAAAGAGATCCCGGCGTTGCGGGCAATATTGCCCGCGCCCTCCCAGCTGGATGGCCCCCAAGTACTGGAGATCGCACTGGCGCCGGCAATGCCGGTTACGCTGGAGACAGAAAAGACTCGCCTGCCGTCGGGATGCCGGGCAACGACAGTGCTCAGAACCGCGTAGCCGGTCCGCGCCCAGACCCCATGTTTATGCGACGCGAAATAGCGGTTGTCTTCGTGAAAAACCACGGAGGTCCCGTAGGTGATGGTCTGGCGAATTCCGTTGTAGGCAAGGTTGCTGCCAAAGCGCTCCCCGTAGGCATTCCAACCTTGTCCCCATTCCGGGGGGACGTTTCTCCACTGGCTCACGCCCGCGCCGATAGCCTCGCCCAAAATGGGGATTGGCCCACCCGCGCTGAGCAGATACAAATGGAAGCGCTTCTTTTCCGTCAACTGGCTCGGCTCAGAAGGAGCGACCATGCCGAAAATTTTATCCAGAGTAGTCTCGTGCTCTGTCGCGGCGGCGGGAGGCGGTTGTGCAAAAACCGGCACCGCCGGCAGAGTGAGCGAAAGGAGCAGAAAGATGAGACCCATCAACCGCGATAGTAACAGACGCCGTCTGCGTTACCGGGGCGAATGCCCAGCGGATTCTTTCAGAAGCGGCCCGCTAGACCCCGCTATCGACGGGATGCTGAAGGCTGAAGAAACGGCGGCCGGGAATTAGCAGCGGGTTGCGGCGTCGAATCAAGTTTGGCGTTTTTAAATATTGACACCGAAAATTGCAGTTGTCCCCTGCGTTTATATATCAAACAGCAACGCCAGCCGCCACATCAGCACGCCCAACAGAGCGGCAGCTGAACCCAGACAGACTGCCAGGATTCTCAGATACCGCCCTCGCACCCCGGCGACTTTTTCGCTGCTCGCGGCAGCGTCACGAAACCGCGCGCGACCGTAGGTAAGCAGCCACGGCGAGCAGTGGCAAGGACAACGCCGCTGTGACGAGCAGAAGCACGAGTTTCGCTCGAGAAGCCGTTTCACTGGGCGCGAACAGCAGCCCCGCCCGGAGCGCGGGTTGGTAGCGCTCGAAGCCGGCAATGAATCCCGCGCCGACGATTGCGCCGAGGACCGCCACTATGGCTCTCCGTGGCCCAGATAAGCGAAGTTTCCAAATTTCGTTCATTTGTGGTGGGCTCTCGACTAGGATTGCATCGCCTTGGCCGCCTCCCTCAGTACGGCGCCTTGCGAGCCTCAAATCGCAGGGGATTAAAGTCATACAGCACCTGGGCGCTCGCTGGACCGGCGGGGTTCACTACAGCGCGATAGAGAATGCCCTTCTCCGCCCAAACCAGCGTGCTTCCATCGCGCTCGGCCCACTCCCATTTCGGAGCCGAAAGCAGCGCTTTACGCTCAGGGTGTTCCAATTCATGTTCATCCCAATAAACGCCCGCCCCTACTGGGTGAGCGACATCGGCATAGGCGAATTTGCGCAGAATCCATCCATGCGGGAGCACTCTCGTGAATACGGTGCAGTGCGCGACGCGCCCCGGTCCCACCGCCATATCCAATGTCCACCCGTCGCGCAGAAGGCGGCGATAGTAGACGCTCGGGCATTCGGCGCCGAAGAGGCCTTCGGGTTTGTACTGATCGTCCTCGGTGACTTCGGAGCTTTCGCGAACCACGAAGTGGCAGCCATTCAGCCAGAATTTCCGGTTCGCAGTGAACAGTCCTCCGCCTTGCCAGCAGTCGCCTTTCCCGAAGAGTGTGACCGCATGGAGCCAGGGCGCGCGGGAAATTGCTGTCCAGGAACCCTTGGTCTCCTGGTGGCGCAGGCCGCCGCGTGCGAAATAGATGAGGTGACGGCCGTCAGGCGACAGGTCGGCGCGGCGTTCGTAAATCCGGCCGCGAAGCCATTGGCCGAGCTCAAATTCGTCGGTCGCGCGGTTCCAGCCAACCGTACAGACCGCGTTAGCCGGACCCCTGCGGAACACCAGACCTAACGGAGCTTTGGAGGCCAGCAAGATGTGAAGCCGGGCCGGGAACATGTCGGTCTTCAGTTTATCGGATGCTTGAAGGACGGAAGACTTGAGAGTGGGCATCACAATATGCGCGTCGAGAGAGCTCGCGAAGCCCGACATCCCTACTAAGGTGGGTCGGAATTACTCGGCATTTTTTACGCACTGATTGGCAGGATGCCATCGTCATATCGCTAAAAATCACATTTAAGAGAACTTTTCATTTGCCCGCCTGCGTGGAAGCCAACCTGCCTTTCAAGAGCCTCGTTAATAGCCGGCGGCATGCAATCACGGCTCTGGAGACTTAGTACTATGCGGTATGGATACTACTTGCTGACTTGCGTGGTACTGTCAGTCGTGCCGCTCTCGGCACAACAGGAGTCAAGCTCGTCAAGCGGCTTCACCTTCGGCGCGAGCATGCAGGGCGGCAACAACTCGCTGGGCACGATCACGAAACTAGACACGTCGGCTGGTTACTTCTTTAACCGGCATTGGGAGGTCGATTTCGGCGTTCCCTACTATTTCGTGTCCCCGTCAGCATCTACATCGGACGCCACCGGAGCGGCTTCGGTGCAGGGTATCGGTAACGCATACGCGCAGGTGCGGTTCACGCGGGCCAACCCGGTGGTGAACTACGTTGCGACGATCACCGGCACCGGCCCCACCGGGGATCGCAATAAAGGCCTGAGCACCGGGCACGCGACCGTCGATTGGAGCAACTATTTTGACAAGGGCCTGGGTCGTTGGACACCCTTCGCGGAAATCGGCATCGCGAACGCGGTTTCCGACACCACTTTTTTTATCCGGCCGTATATGACATCGGGATTCGTCACCCACGCACAGGGTGGCGCGCGCTTCCGCTTTACAAAATGGATGCTGGCTGGCGCCGCAGGTTATGTCATCGAGCCCGGCGGGAAGCAGACCATCGTCAGCCGCGTAGTAACGACGAAGAGCGTGCGCTCGGGAGCGCCCCTTCCGGTTACCCCTCCGAAGATACCGGTAACGAGTGTCGCCAAAGGACTGCTGAACAAGCCAGTGTTTGAAACCACCTCGATCACGACCGGCACCGCGAGCCTGGCGCGCGACAACGGCGTCTCCGCCTGGCTGGTGTTTGGCAAAACCCCCGGTATCAACTTGCAGGCAGGTTATACGCGGAGCATGGAATACGGCCTCGATACTCTATTCTTCGGGATCGGCTTCAATATTCGAAAGGCAGTGGCAGGGTTTTGATACCGCAATAGAGCAATAGTAAGACGAACGAAAGGAGATGCTATGAAGAACTACCGAATACTTTCAATTTCATTGGCGATTGGCGCGGCACTGGGCTTGCCTCTTTGGGCTCAGCATGGTGGTGGAGGAGGCGGCGGGCTCGGTCTCGGCCGGGCTGTCGGCGGAGTGGGCGCAGGAGCAACCGGAGTGACCAGAGGAGCGACTGGTGCAGGGTCGGAAAATTCGTCGGCGACCGCGGGTGCCAGAGGCCAGGGACGAGGCATGGGTGAAACCGTTGGCGGCGGTGCGGCCAGCATCACCGATAACGCTGCGCTGTCCTCGCGCGTGCAAACCCTGCTTCCCGGCGGCGAGACTATTTCCAACGCCGCCGCCGGCTTTGAAAACCAGGGCCAATTCATCGCGGCAGCACATGCGGCCCACAATCTGAACATCCCCTTCGACCAGTTGAAGGCGCAGATGACGGGAACCAGCCAGAACTCGCTGGGTAAGGCAATTCAGAAGCTGCGCCCGGATCTGGACGGCAAGGACGTGAAAGAGAATGTGAAGCTGGCCGGGCAGCAGTCTTCGCGCGACATCGCCCAAGCCTCTTCGAAAGGCAAAGACCGGGTGGGAACCAGCATCGCCTCGGACTCCAAACTGTCCGCTCGTTTGACGGCGCTTCTTCCTCCGGGCATGACACTGACCCAAGCGGCCGCTGGGTTCAAGAACCAGGGCCAATTCATCGCGGCGCTGGAAGCGTCGAAGAACCTCGGCATCCCATTCGCGGATCTGCAGGATCGCGTGACGGCGGGCGAATCGCTGGGCGCGGCGATACATGGATTGAAGCCGGCCATGAGCGCGGCCGATGTCGAGTCCAGCGT
>DATJEI010000240.1:0-12313 GCA_035496735.1 Bryobacteraceae bacterium
TGCTGTTTGTGGCGCTCGCGACTCTTGTGTTCCGCCGCGGACCTCGCGGCTTTCTAAAGGATTGTGATCCCGACGGCCCTCACCGCCAGTGGAATTGATTCGATGGCCGGGAACGGACACTACGATCCATTGCAATCGGCCACCCCTCTGCCGATCCAGGCCGAGTACTTTCCCATGGGATACCCGCTGCGCGTCGCGAGTAATTCAGAGCGAGTTCACCTGACGGCCGCCAGCATCTGGTCGCGCTATCCGCGTCTTTCCAGCGAGCCCGCCGTCCGGCTGAACATCGCAGTGAGCGCCGGCAATCGAGCGCTTCCTCCTCCGCCCCCTTCGTTCCGTGGACGCGACCACCTGTTTTCCGTCGTCGCCGATCGTGATCATTTCGCCAGCGCCGACCTTCGGGCTGGGATAGGGTTTGCCTTTTTCACGGACACTGTCTCCAACGACTACCTGCGCTATCAATTCCTTGAACCCCTGGCGTACTTGCTGATCGCCGCGCGCTATCTGACCTTTACCCATTCTGCCTGCGTCGCTCTCAGCGGACGCGGCATTCTCCTCTGCGGCGACTCCGGGGCCGGAAAAACCTGCCTCGCGTTCGCTTGCGCGCGCAAAGGCTGGACATTCATTTCCGGAGACGCAACCGCGGTCGTGCGCGGCCGGGACGATTATCTCCTGCGTGGGAGGCCGTTTGAGATCCGTTTTCGGGAAACGGCACAGCGCCTGTTTCCCGAACTTGAACAATATCCGCGAGCCATACGTCCAAACGGCAAAGACGATATCGAGATCGATCCACGGGATCTGCGGTTGAAGTGCGCTCTGGAAGGTACGGCGAGCCAAATCGTTTTTCTGGAACGCTCCCCCTCCCCGATTCCCGCTGTAGCGGAAACGTTCCCGAGCACCGAAGCGCTGCGGCGTCTCGAGCAGGCAATCTGCTTCGGCGATGAGTCTAGCCGCCGCGACCAACTACGGTCGTTGGAGACACTCTTGACGCTGCCCACGCATCGCCTGCGTTATTACGACCTGGATTCCGCCGAACGCGTCCTGCGGTCGCTGGTCGGCGGGCGGCGTTGAATGTCGCCTTCGCTCCTTACGGTCGTCCGGAGTCTCAGTTTCGGCCAAGATCGCAGAAGTGATCTTCGCAGCATCCCGGAAGCCGAGTGGCGAAGACTGCTGGCGCTGACGGACCGCTCGCAACTCACGCTCCCGTTGGCGGTCCGCTGCCGAAACGAACTTCCCGTGTGGGTTCAGCAACGGCTCAACGGGAATCTGCAAAACAACGCCATCCGGCATCACCGCATTCTCGACGCATACCAGGAGCTGGATCACGCCCTCTCGTCGAAAGGGATCGACTTCATGGTTCTCAAAGGGCTCACTCAATGGCCCAACTACTGTGACGATCTGCGGCATCGCCCGCAATACGATCTGGACCTGTATTGTTCTCGGGACGCGATCGACCCCGCCTTAGAAGCGATCCACTCTCTCGGTTATGAGTCATTCGGCCGCAAGGCAAAGACCGCGATCGATCATCTCCCGCCGCTGATCCGAATGACCGGCTGGCGTCCCGGCGGCGACTATTACGATCCGGAAATGCCGTTGACCATCGAACTCCACTTCCGCTTCTGGGACGAAGCGACCGAACGCTTTGGCGTCGATAGCGCCAGCGGCTTTTGGCAGCGGCGAGTGAGGCGCGAGATCCAAGGTCTTTCCGTTCCCACGCTCAATCGCTTCGATGGACTGTCTTATACCACATGGCACCTGGTCCGCCATCTGGTCCGCGGCGACGTCCGTGCCTATCATGTGTATGAGTTGGCGCACTTCTTAGAGCGAACGGCGGACGACCATACCTTCTGGCGGAATTGGCGGGAGCGAAAGTCCTCGGCGCTGGTGGAAGCGATCGCATTCCGGCTTGCGGTCGATTGGTTTGAGTGCCCCGCGCACCCCGTCGTTCAGGAGTTATGCCATGCGCTTCCCTTGTCCGTCCGGCGCTGGTTCGACCTGTTCGCGTTCTCTCCGCTGAGAGCCTTAGAGCGCCCCAATAAGGACGAACTGTTCCTGCACTGCTGCCTGGTGACGGGATGGCCGGCGCGCCTGCAGATTGTGAAACAGAGGCTTTTTCCGGTTCGTTTTAATCCGGTGATCGTGGATGCGCACGTGCCGGCGCCGGATTGGCGGCTTCGACTCAAGCGGCAGGTCTTCGGCACATGGTTTATGGCGCGGAGGGCCTTTCATCATGTGCGCACGCTCCCGCCGGTGATGTGGAATGGCGTCCGCTGGCGAAGGGCTCTCGCCAAGTAACCGCTTGAGAAATCTCGGCACACACTTCGGAGCGGAAACGCTCGACCCTGAAACGCATCTCCCACTCCTGCCGGCCGTTCGACGCGAGCCGGCTTCTCAGCGTCGGATTGGCGGCCAGTGCGCTGATCATAGTGGCGACCTCCCCGGCTGAGCGAGACGCGGCGAGCAACCCGCTGTATCCGTCGCGAATGAGTTCTGGAATTCCTCCCGAAGGATACGCCACAACACAAGTTCCAGCGGATAGCGCTTCCAGGATGACCCGGGGACTCGCGTCGTGGTCGGCTGAAGGCACCACTAGAATGTCAAGATCGTGGAGCGCCTGCGATACGTTATCGGTCCATCCGCGGAATTCCACGCCGGCGGCTGTGCCCGCCTTGCGAACGGTGTGCTCATACGTGGCATTGGAAAACAATGCTGCGCCGGTTATGGAGAACTGAATGTTGGTCCGATCTGGAATCGCAACTGCGGCACGGATAAAATCCAGATGGCCTTTTTCCGGAGCGATGCGCCCTAAAATTCCGACTCGCACCGGGCCTGCGCTGGCGTTCCGCGGGCGGAAGCCATGATCGGAAACGCCGTTGTAGACCAGTCGGACCGATTCGGTTCCGACCAGCCTCTTCAGCGGCTGCGCCGTGAATTCAGAGCACGCCAGTACGCGGGCATTGGAGCCGCGTAGAACCCAGCCGGCGATGGTTCTGGCGTATTGCTTGTCCAGAAGACTGTGGGAGTGAAACACGAGCGGTACACGGAGTCCAGAAACGGCCGGCAGGATCCGCGGTCCGTTGACATAGACGAGATCGGCGGGGCGTTCCTGTAAAACGTGGCGCAGGACACCCGCGCTCCGCGCCATATCGACGCCAAATCGTAGCACGTCGGACGCGGTCTTGGAGCCGTTGGAGTATCGGGTGAGCGGAAGGACTTGTACCGCAAAGCCCCGCTCTCGCGCGAAATCGAGCAAAGGCCCTGTACCGGGAGCCATCACTTCGGCTTGCCAGCCCAGCCGGCTCACTTCCTCCAACACATCCCGCAGGCAGAGTTGCGCGCCGCCGAAATCGCTGAACTGGTCGAGGAAGACGATTCTCACGGGTCCTCTCGGGTTAGCCGTGCCGCCGTGCCGAGCGCCCAGAAATACACGGGAAGCACGCGCCAGTAGGTGATGAGATCCCCGGACAGCATTTGGACCACTTCGCCGCACCAGAAACAGAAGATCCACTCCCCGAAGAACTGTGCCTCGGGCCGGGGAGAGCGCCGAGCGATCCAGCCGGTGCGCAGGATAACGGCATTGAGGGCGATGAACGCCGCCAGACCGACCACGCCCGTCTCAACCAGCAGTCCTAGATAGGTGTTGTCTGCAATGACCTTGCTGCCGATGAAATTTGAGTACGGCAGAGTCTTGTAACCGATGCCGAACACTGCATACCACGGTTCGCGAGCGAGGAAATCGTATAAAATCTGCCAGTGGCCCAAGCGGCCAGAGAGCACCTGGTCGGGCGACTGGTCGAAATAGCTGAAGGATCCCAAGAGCCGGCCCCAGTAGTTGGCAGACAGCTTGGGCGCAGCAAGCTGGATGGCGCCCCCTGCTGCGGCGAGCGCGGCCAGCAAAACGATTACTGAACGGCGCACTCGTCCTGCATGAAGACAAGCCAGCACGGCGGCCGCCACAACTACGTTCAAGACAGACGCGCGAGAATAGGAAAAGAGCAGTGCCGCTGCAAGCACCAGTCCCCCGGCCTGTAATACGGCACGCGACAGTGGAGTCTCTTCGCGCCGCCGAAACAGGCACACCATGATCATGACCAGGAAGAAAGCGCAGAGGTTCCCGAGAGTGCTGGCTTCGTAGAACAATCCCTGAGCGCGCCGGAACACCCCTTCCTCCAGGTACACGAATTGATCGCCATAACCCGCGGGTGCGGGAAACTGGAAGTAGAAATCGACGCACGCGAAGAGCGCCCCCGCTACCGCCAGTCCAAAGAGAAATTTAGTGATACGGAAAGGACTCCAGCCATCGCCGCGGGGGCCCGCGTACGAATAGAGAAATACCAAGATGCTGATGGCGAACAAAATCACGCGCGCCAAGCTTCCTAGGGCGATTTCCCCGCCCGAAAAGATCGCCGCGAACGCCAGCGATTCCACAAGCACGCTACAAAAGATTACCAGCGCCAGCGTGAGCGGATGGCTCCAGGAACGCCATTCCCGTATCCACACCAGGCCAGCCAACCCTCCTAGCAACGCGAACAGCGGCGCAACATGAACTCCGGAATTGCCGAGCGGCATCGGCAGGGGCGGCAACAGCAGCAGGCAAAAGAAAAATGCCCCTAACCAGCGTGACGGGCGCAGGATTATCCAGTAAAACAATGTAGTCAACACTAGGGGGATCACCAGCAGCAGCCTGCCGTTGGTGCTGGGCATCAGGGCAACCATCGCCGACCACACTCCCAACGCGATCGCGAAGAGTCCCGGCGCGCCGGGACGGCGGAGTTCGAAGCCTCGAAGAGTCACCGGAGCGCTTCCGAGTGTCTGCTGAAAACCGGGTCATGGCGTGTGTCACGGGTACGGTCATAAGCGAATCGAATTGCAACGTATCCGATGGACGCCAGGAGCGAAAGTACCAGGGCAACTGCCAGGTTTAACGGCAGATTGGGGAAGCTGGGCCGCTGCGGAACAATTCCCGGATCGAGGATCTTGAGCCGAACTCCGCGGGCCGCGGATGAGGATTTCACGTCGCTAAGCTTGGTGTTCTCTGCTTCCTCGTCGGCCCGTGCCGATTTCAGTTCCGCATCCAGCGCATCGCGTTTGCGCCTTAGGTCTTCGAGTAAGGAGCCCTTCGCGTTCAAGGCTTGCAGCAACTGGCGATCCTGGCTTTCCAAGTCCCGAATCTTGGTGCGAGTGGCTGTAATCTGGAACCGGGTCCAGCCCGACTGCCCTTCGCCGATATCATTGGGTTGAGGCGCTTGTTGCTGGCCTATGTAATTCGCCAATTCGGCTCGCGCCCTTGCCAATTCCTTCCCCACTTCTAATTTCAGCTCTCCCGTAAGAAGCACTTCTTTGTCAAGCGCTTCGAGCGGTGTTGCCTTGGTGAATTGATCCTTGGCTTTTTCCGCCGCCTGCCGCCGGGCCTTGGCGGCGTCGAAAATTCGCTGCGGTTCTTTTGACAGGTCCTCATCGGTTTGCCGGTCGAGGGATACCTGCAAGGCGACAGTACGCTCCGCGATGTACTGTGCCAGTGCTTGAGCGCTCTTAGGATCGCTCACAGTGGCGCTGATATCGAGGATTGTCGTGCTGGCGGGTTTGGAGACTTCCAGAATCCGTCGTTTGAGTGATTCGGTGCTGACTCCCGGATATCTTTGGCGGATGTGCAGCTCATCGAGCGCGTGCTCAAAAAGAGTGTCGCTGGACGCCAAGCGCTCGTAGGTCTTCAGCGACTCTAGATAGACGGTGCTGACGGCAGTAGCCGATCGAGGATCGTTACCCCCCGGCGGCTCGATCAGAATACTGGCCGTCGCCGTATAGCGGGCTGGCAGGAGCACGCTGCCGATTCCGGCCAGCGTGAGCGCACTCGTGCAGGCAATCGCCAGTAGAGCCCGGCGGCGCCACAGATAACCCGCAAATTCCAGTCCTTCTGAAGCGCTACGCATCCAATAAGATCAGCGCACTCCCTATGGATTTTGACAGCGCGTCGAGATGGAGAGAACACAGCTGATGAAACGGGATGATTTTCCTCCCTAGCGGAGGAAGGAAGCCGCTGGCGGCTGGATCCCTCGCCGGATTACCGTCTATGTTGGTTCCCTTTTCTAGCGCGGTGACATCCTTGAAATTCTGCACGGTCCGGCTACACTGCGAGACCGGACGATACAATCTCGAAACTGCAGCATACTTGTCTCAACATTCACTGCAAGTCTCCCTCACCTCCGAATCGGCCCATGGCAACCGGACTTGGTTGTAATCAGCCACCTTGCTGCAAATCTAAATCTGTATTATCAATAAGTTGTAAATGGCAGTCCGTGTGCATATTGGGTGGTGAAATGAGGTCCCCCATGCGACAGAAATTGTTTCCGTTCAAATTCGCGCTTACTGGATTGCTGGCTGGCGTGTTGATGCTTGTTACTCCCAGCGTTACGTTCGCGCAGCGCGGCGGCGGGCACGGAGGCGGTGGGGGCGATGGGCGTGGGGGCGGCGGTAGCGGGCATTTTTCGGGCGGCGGTGGCGGCGGACGCGGGTTTTCTGGCGGTGGTGGGGGACGCGGGTTTTCTGGCGGTGGTGGGGCACACTTTTCGGGTGGCACCGGGGGACGCGGATTCTCCGGTGGCGGCGGCGGACGCGGGTTCTCCGGCGGCGGCCAGCATTTCGCAGGGCCTAGCGGCGGAGGACGTTCATTCTCGGGTGGTTCGCGTGGATTCTCCGGTGGACAGAATTTTGCTGGACGCGGAGGGTTCTCGAGCCGCGGGTTCGGCGGCGGCCACTTTGGTGGCGGCGGGCGTGGGTTTGAACGAGGCGGCCACGGGGGCTATTATCGCGGTGGCAGATATTACGGCGGCGGCAGATATTACGGCGGCTATGGCGGATACTATGGAAGTTACTACTATCCCGGTTATAGCTACGGATTCGGTTACTACGAGGGGACCTACTGCAATCCCAATGGCTACTACGACCAGTTCGGCAATTGGTACCCAGACCCTAACTGCGGCGTCGATCCATACTACGACGGCTACTACGGCTATTAGAATCGCCGCGTAGTGGTTCGGCAAGCAAAGTGCATCTGGGATCAACATGGAAACTCCAAAGAAATGCGCCCATCCCAGTTGCCACTGCGTCGCCAAGAAAGATAGTGACTATTGCAGCACGTATTGCGAAGGCGAGGCGAAGACCGCAGATATCCTCTGCAGTTGCGGCCATGCGCAATGCGCGGAATCCACTGCCAGAGCACGCCGATGAGCGGATTGGACGTTCGGGCACGCTGTAAATTTTGCGCGGCGAATCGGCGGCTGCCCGATTTTCGCATCCCGGATTCAACCTGGCCATGAGGTTTTTCGAACTAAGGCGGGCTGGCTGTAGCGTCGGCTGAAGTTTGATCGTCGGGGGCGCTGTTGCAGGGTCCGAGCGGAGTATCATGCTGCCATGGACCCTGAATTTTTTCGAAACGAGCGCGACAGTATGGGCGAGGTGCGCGTGCCCGCCGGGGCTCTCTATGGGGCCCAGACGCAGCGGGCAGTGGAGAACTTCCCCGTCGGGCCCCACCGCTTTCAGCGCCCGCTGATTAAAGCGCTGGGCTTGGTGAAAGCCTGTGCAACTCGAGCGAATGCCGACCTGGGTACGCTGCCGCCGGAGACGGCAGCGGCCATCGAACCGGCTGCCGATGCCATTGCGGGAGGCGAGCATTACGAACAATTCGTGGTTAACGTGTTTCAGACCGGCAGTGGTACGTCGACCAACATGAACGCAAATGAGGTCATCGCGCGGCTGGCAAACGTCCATCCCAATGACCATGTCAACCGCAGCCAGTCGAGCAACGATGTGATTCCGTCGGCCATTCATATCGCCGCGGCGGTGGAGGTGCGGAGCCAACTGCTGCCGGCGCTGGAACTGCTCGCGGCCGCTCTCGAAAATCGCGCCGCTGCATTCTGGGACGTGATCAAGATCGGGCGCACGCATCTGCAGGACGCGACGCCCATGCGACTGGGCCAGGAATTCAGCGGCTATGCGCGGCAAGTCAGATCTTGCGCCGAACGCCTCACGTTGGCACTGGACGGCATTTATGAACTGCCCCTGGGCGGAACCGCGGTCGGCACCGGCGTGAATGCGCCTCCCGGATTCGCGGTGCGAACCATCGCGTTGATTGCGCAGCGCACCGGACTGCCGTTTCGCGAGGCGCGCAATCACTTCGAGGCGCAGGCGGCGAAAGACGCCCTGTCGTTTCTGAGCGGTGCGCTAAAGACCTGCGCGGTGGCCTTGACCAAGATCGCCAACGACATTCGATGGCTGGGGTCGGGGCCACGGGGCGGGCTGGGCGAGATCCGCCTGCCGGAATTGCAGCCCGGGTCGAGCATCATGCCGGGCAAGGTGAATCCGGTCATCCCGGAAAGTCTGCTGATGATCTGCGCGCAGGTCATCGGCCACGACGCGACTATCACCTGGGCTTGCGCCGCGGGCAATTTCGAATTGAACGTGATGATGCCTGTGATCGCGTACGACCTGCTGGATTCGATCGAGCTGCTGAGCGCGGGCGCCCGCAACTTTACGGAACGCTGCGTGAATGGAATCGAAGCGAATCGGGAAAAGACCGGCGCGCTGGTGGAACAGTCGCTGGCCATGGCGACGGCGCTGACGCCCGAAATCGGCTATGACCGCGCAGCAGCCATAGCCAAAGAAGCCTACGAAACCAACCGCACGGTTCGTCAGGTCGCGATCGAAAAAAGCGGATTATCCGAACAGCGGATCGCCGAACTGCTGCGCTTCGAGTAGGTGTACACTGGCACGAAGTGGAGGAAACATGAAACCAACGGTCAAGGTGTTTTCTAGTCTGCTGTTGATCGCGCTGGGTGCCGCGCGGATGGCGGCGCAGGATCCGCACGCGACCTTCAACACGCCCTTCCCACCGTTCAAGGTGATTGACAATATCTACTTCGTAGGCACCCAGGATCTTGGCTCGTTTTTGATCACCACGCCGGCGGGACACATCCTGATCAACAGCGACTTTGAAACCACCATTCCGCAGATTCGTGCCGCGGTGGAAAAACTCGGTTTCAAGTTCACGGATATCAAAATCCTGCTGGGTAGCCACGCGCACGGCGACCATATGGAAGGTGACGCGCTGGTCAAGGAACTGACGGGGGCTCAGGTGGTGGTGATGGATCAGGACGTCCCCGCGCTCAGCCGCATGACGCCGCAGGGGAAACCGCATCCTATGGATCGAGTGATCCACGACGGGGAGGAAGTCAAACTGGGTGGCGTCACGCTGGTGGCGCATCTGACCGCGGGGCACACCAAGGGTTGCACGACATGGACGCTCAAAGCGCAGGACAAAGGCAAGACCTATAACGTAGTTATCCTGGGCAGCATTGGCGTGAATCCCGGCTATATATTGGTGAACAACAAGGATTATCCGCAAATTGCCGACGATTACGTGCGCGGCTTCAAGGTGCTGCGCGCGCTGCCTTGCGACGTGTTCCTCGCGTCGCACAGCCGCTTTTACGGAATGCCCGAGAAATACGCAAAGCTGAAGGACGGAGGACCCAATCCGTTTATCGATCCGGCGGGCTACCGTGCGCACCTCGATCTTCAGGAGAAGAATTTTAAAGAGAAACTGGCGGAACAGCAGAAAGCGGCCAAATAGCGGAGAGGCATTTTGGCCGCGAGAAAAGCACATAGATCGCGCGCAGGGAGGAAAAGCCCGCCGGCGCGAATCGCTGCAGATCACCCGTTGTGGAGGTAGCTTTCACCGTGACCCGCGGGTCCGGCAATATAGACGGGGTGAGACATGATGAAGAATCCCAATGCCAGCCATTGAGCGGTGTCGACGGCCGGAACCCGTGGGCTTCCCCGCTGGTACTGGCGCAGTAATCCATCGGCGACGTTCCCGGCGAGAGCATGCAGTTGCGCATTCCAGCGTGGCCGCTGCAGGCCGGTCATGCGAAAATACAACGCGTCCACGACGTACGCCGCGGCTTCATCCGCCACTGCAGCAATCCCCACGTTGCCCAAATCGAAAGCCGCATGCGTGCACTCATGCAGAAGCAAGCCCTCGCTCACCCGCCCCAGCAGTGGAGGCGTGTCGACGGTATTGGTGTCTGGATGGTACAGCGCGCCAACGCCGGCTGGGAAGTTGGTCACGACTTTGACCTGAATATGATTGCGCTCGATGGCCTGCGCCACCCGATGGAACGTCACAGAGTTGATGGTGAAACCGCCCGCCGCGGGAATTGTGAAGCGAATCCGCGACGCTTCGGATCCGCGGAGGACGCGCAGGACATGGTCACGCGTAGCCATTGGTTTCCTCCGTTAGTGCCTCCACAAAGTCTACCGGACGCATTAGCTTGGCAGCAACTCGGTATCAGGATTAAGCACGACGCGGCCGAGGCGGTATACGAAAGGGAGCGATGCATTACAACTTCGCCCGTATCCACAAGTCTTCGCATAACGCCTGCGATGGCCGCTGGGGTTTCCGACCGCGTTTGGGAGCTAGAGGAAATCGCGATGCTGGCGAACTGATGCGCCCGACCAGAGCGTGATACGATCAGGGCGCGTATGTACCACATCGAGAGAGTCATGATGATCACGATCATGGTGACCATCTATGCCTTCATTGTGCTTGCCGCCGCTATCGCGGTAATAATGAGCCTCGAACGGGTACTTGGTCGGCCAATTCCGAAACTACAAAATAGCCCCATGGTACGACGCAACCGCGCATTTACCGTTGTTCCAATCTCCATGGTTACAAGCTTAAGCTTCGCCTTTGCGTTCTTTACGATATTCGATCTCAATATAATGACATCTTCGGACACCGACCCCAGCGCATGGCAGACGCCGCTGGCGATCTTGTACATTTCCATTCTGGCCTTGGCCTTCAGTGGCGCAATCGGGTGGATCATATTTGCCGCGTTATGGGTTACGAGCAAAGGTTGGCGTCTGATGGCCCGCTATATTTCAAACTGAGACACTACCAAAGGGGACGATGCTCGCTATAATGGGTCACGTGTCGGATTAGCGGAGTCGCGCGTCACGGTTTCCCCTAAATGAGCGTTCGGAGCAGGCAAAAACACTTAACTCATTGACCGGGCGGTTAGCTCAGCCGGTTAGAGCGCCTGCCTTACAAGCAGGAGGTCCACAGTTCGATCCTGTGACCGCCCACCAAAATAATCATGAGTTAGAGGCTTTCGCGTGCTGCCGGATTCCGTCACCTTAGCGGATTCCTTAGCGGCTCAGAAAAAGTTTGAGGTCCATATGCGTCACTGCGTCCGCATCGCGTCCATCCGAGCGAATACGTGTCACACATAAGCCCGCGTCAGTGCGCCCAGCCTCAGGACCAGGAGGGCGGGGGCGCGGCGGCTAGACGGGAACCCTATTATTCGGCCATCGATCTCGCATCAACTTGGGAACCGAGCGTTTTTGTCAAAACGATTATGAAACTATTTTGGAAGCCTGAACTCAACATTATGTGTGGATCGAAATGTAATAGGCTTCCCCTCTTTCCTCGCTGGATTAAATCGCCAAAGGAGGATAGCCGAAGTCGCCATCTCACTGAGTCCAAGGGAATCATGGATCTGACCGGTTCCATTGTAGAATCTCAGGAACGTCGGATCTCTTGGGACGCCATTCTCATCGATCGTCACTGCGATAACCGCCTCTCCTTCCAAACCGGCCTTCTTCGCTCGTTCAGTGTATTGAGGTTGGACTTTCGAGATCACGCTAGGATACGGATTGCCAGATGATGTTCGGAACGCTGGTTCTTGTGCAAAAACCGATAGAGCCATAAGTACGGTCGCCCCAAGCGTCGAATACTTCATGCAATCAGGTTACTTCAAGCTGAACCTCAGCTGAGGCGTATCCTTGGAAGCGCCCTCGACTTGACTTGGCGCTCTCCGCGAGCCCAGCGCATCGTTTGACGTTCACGTGGCGGTTACACGATCATTGATGCGATGAGACCCGTTCGAGAAATCTCGCAATATTCGGGGAGTCCGCTTTTTACGAGAATGTCGATGAAGAAACTGCCAGAATACTCGACCGCTTATTAGAAGGTGCCTAAGTCACTTCGGTAAGGTTAGAAGAGATCGTGATAGTTCTCACTAGAACTCCCTCCTACCGAGATAGAACAGCAGCGTAGCTGCTGGGAATGGGCAGCGTGGCAATCCCGATCGGCAATGATCTTTGGGCAGGGTCCTTCCGGGGCGACCGCATCGCCATATTTCCGGCTTTCAAATAGCTTTACTTCGATTCAATTATCCGGTGCACCTCCTTTGCGGACATCGGGACGGAAGGCCCATCACCGGTTTGCGCGTTACAGGTCATATTGGAACTGGCTTCG
>DATJEI010000241.1:0-17927 GCA_035496735.1 Bryobacteraceae bacterium
CCACTCTGGTCCGCGACGCGGCTCGCCGCACCGGTTTGCCGCCGGCGTTGGTCGAGAGCGTGGCTCGCGTGGAATCGAACCTCCGGCCGGATGCGGTATCGCCTAAAGGCGCGCTCGGCGTGATGCAACTGATGCCCGCCACCGCCCGAGCCCTGGAGGCCGATCCGCACGATACGGCGCAGAATATCGACGCGGGCGCGCGGCTCTTGCGCGAACTGCTGATTAAGTACGACGGCGACGTGGTGAAGGCGCTATCGGCTTATAATGCGGGCTCCGGCGCGGTCGATCGCTATCGCGGGATGCCGCCTTACACGGAAACTCGGGATTACGTGGATAAAGTAATTCGGGCGTATGTGAAGCAAGGCGGGAAGTGAACCGAGTCTATTGGGAAGTCGCTAGTTCGCGTAAGATAGTGACGTGATCGTACGTACCTTGGGGATCTCACTTCTGAGCGCACTGGGCTGTGTCGCGCAGGAGCTGCCCGCGACGCTAACGGGCACCGTCACCGATCCCTTCGGATCGCCGATAAAGAATGTGAGAGTTCAGCTTGAGCCGGACGACCGTAATGGTCCGTCCTTTTTTGTAACGGGCGACGATTCAGGTCTGTTCCGAATCACCAGCCTACCGCCAGCAACCTATCGTCTGGAGCTTTTCGGTCCGGGACTCTTTAGACCCACAATTAGGACGGGCATTCGATTATTGGCTGGTCAACACATGTCGATTCCAAATCTGGTTCTACACCACTATTCACTATATTGCGACGACAGCCCGACTATCGATGCAGTGCAACACGTGGCGCCGGGAGACGACTCGGGTACGTTACGAGGTTCCTTGCTCGATAGTTCCGGTGCCCCTGTCAACGGGGCAGCCGTGTCACTGAACTGCGCAGCCTGCGTCACCAAGACAAATCAAGCAGGCGAGTTTATTTTCGCCAAACTAAAGCCCGGAAGCTATGTCATCGCTATCTCAAAGGACGGATATTACCGCGAGTTCTTGCCACACTACAGCGTCTTCAAGAACCTGGATTGGACCTATGCGCCAATCCAGCTCGAACGATGTCCCGCTGAGGATTGCGAGCGAGTTCCACGGCAGGAGAAGATCTCTCCTCGCTGCGAGTAAACCTCAGCTAGACCGTTTCCAGCGAACGATTGGTTTCCGCGCTGCGGTAACTTCGTCCACCTTCGCGGTGCGCGTGGTGTGCGGCGCGGTCTTTACCAGTTCCGGCGTCTCCTCCACTTCCTTGGCGATGGAAATCATGGCGTCGGCGAAGAGATCGAGCTCGCGCTTGCTCTCGGTCTCGGTGGGCTCGATCATCAGCGCGCCTTTGACGATCAACGGAAACGCCACCGTGTAGGGATGGAATCCGTAATCGATCAGGCGCTTCGCGATGCTCATGGTATCGACGCCTAATTTCGACTGGCGCGCGTCGCTGAAAACGCATTCGTGCATGCTGGGTTCGCGATACGGCATATCGTAATAGGGTTCGAGCAGTTTGCGGATGTAGTTGGCGTTGAGGAGCGCATCGTAAGTGGCTCGCGGGAGGCCGTTGCCGCCATGCGCCATGATGTAGGCCAAGGCCCGCACCAGCACGCCGAAATTTCCATAGAACGCGCGTACGCGGCCGACGGATTGCGGGCGGTCATAATTCCAGGACCACCGGTCGCCCACACGCGCCAGCCGCGGGATGGGCAGAAACGGCTCGAGATGCTGCTTCACCGCTACCGGGCCTGCACCGGGTCCGCCGCCGCCGTGCGGAGTCGAGAACGTCTTGTGCAGGTTGAGGTGCATCACGTCGACGCCGAAGTCTCCGGGACGCGAAATGCCAGCCAGCGCATTCATGTTGGCGCCGTCCATATAAAGCAGCGCGCCCTTCGCGTGCATGATGTCGGCCACCTGGGCGATGTTCTCCTCGAACACGCCGATGGTGCTGGGATTGGTGATCATGATCCCGGCGACATCTTCGGTGACGGCGCGCGCCAGAGCTTCGGTATCCACCATGCCGCGGGCGTTGGACGCGATATTTTCAACCGCGTAGCCGGCCATGTGCGCTGTCGCGGGGTTAGTGCCGTGAGCCGAATCCGGAATCAGGAGCTTCTTGCGCGGGTTGCCCTGAGCGGCGAGAGCGGCATGAATCAGCAGAATGCCGGTGAACTCACCATGCGCGCCGGCGGCGGGCTGCAGAGTAATCGCGTCCATGCCGGTGATGTCGAGCAGGCAGCGCTCCAGTTCGGCGCACACCTGCATCGCGCCTTGTGAGAGCGAGTCGGGCTGATAGGGATGAATCCACGCCATGCCGTCGACGCGAGCGGCCTGCTCGTTGATGCGCGGGTTGTACTTCATGGTGCAGGAGCCCAGGGGATACAGGCCGAGGTCAATGGCGAAATTCCAGGTGGAAAGACGCGTGAAGTGACGGATGACGTCTACTTCGCTCACTTCCGGAAAGTCTTCGATCTCGGTACGGGTGTTTCCCGCCCCCAGCGCTTCAACGGCGTCAATGGTGGGCACGTCAAGGTCGGGAAGCTGATAGCCGTTCTTACCGGGCGAGCTGATCTCGAACAGCAGCTGCTCGTTCTGCGTAGGATGGGTACGGACCTTCTTAATCATGCGAAGGCCTCAGCCACCAAGTCCAATTGCGGTTTTCTGCTCATTTCGGTGCAGCACAATAGCATAGTGTTCTTGAGTTCCGGATAGAACTTCTCGAGCGCCAATCCGCCGATGATTTTCTTCGCTTCGAGCGCCTGATTGATCTCGGCGACGTTCTTCGAACCTGCTTGCACCACGAATTCGTTGAAGAACGGCCCGCTGAAATGCCGCTTGAGCTTGCCGGCCAAGTAGTGCGCTTTGGACAGATTCTGCACTGCCAGTTCGCGCAGGCCTTGCTTGCCGTAGACCGCTAGAAACACGGTCGCCATCAGGGCGATCAGCGCCTGATTGGTGCAGATGTTGGAAGTCGCCTTCTCGCGCCGGATGTGCTGCTCACGGGTCGCGAGAGTCAGGCAGAACGCGCGGTTGCCCTTGGCGTCCTTAGTCTCGCCGGCCAGGCGTCCAGGGATCTGCCGAATCCATTTTTCTTTGCAGGCGATCACTCCGGCGAAGGGTCCGCCGTAGCTGGGAGGGATGGCGAAAGATTGCAATTCGCCGGCGACGATATCGGCATCCCGCGGCGGTTCCAGCAATCCCAGCGATACGGCTTCGGAGAACACAACGACCAGCAGCGCGCCGTGCTCATGTGCGATGGCTGCGGCTTGCTTGACGTTTTCGACGATCCCGAAGAAGTTGGGAGTCTGAATGATGACGGCGGCTGTGTCTTTCGTGATGCTGCGCGATAAGCCCTCGATATCGAGCAATCCCGAGGCAGCGTCGTAGTCGAACTCATCGAGCGGAATGCCCTGATGCTGTGTGTAAGTATGCAGGACTTCGCGATATTCAGGATGCACGCTGCGGGCAGTCAGGATATGGCTGCGGCCTGTCGCCCGGATCGCCATCATGGCGGCTTCCGGAACCGCGGTGGACGCGTCGTACATGGAGGCGTTAGCAACATCCATGCCGGTCAACTGACAGATCATGCTTTGAAATTCGAAGATCGCGGTGAGCGTGCCTTGCGAGATTTCGGCTTGATACGGGGTGTAAGAAGTCAGGAATTCGCCACGCGATACAACTGTATCCACCATCACGGGGCGGTAATGATTGTAGACCCCCGCGCCCAGGAAGCAGGCGTAACCGTTCCCGCCGGCAATGGCGTTTTCCGAGCCGCGCGCCTTGAAATAATCCAAGATGTCGTATTCGCTGCGTCCCGGCGCGATGGCCAGCGGTTTATCGTAACGAACGGCAGCGGGCAGGTGTGCCACCAGGTCTTCGATCTTCGAAAGACCAATGGTGTCGAGCATCTCGCGACGCTCTGCATCTGACTTAGGTAGGTAGCGCAACGATCATTTACCCTTCTCCCAGATAGGCTTGGTAATCGGTTGGAGAAAGGAGCCGATCGATTTCTTCCGGGACGGACAATTTTATTTTAGCAATCCACCCTGCGACATGCGGATCTGAATTGAGCAATTCCGGAGTGGCGGTAAGAGCGTCATTCGCTTCCACTATTTCGCCCGACACCGGCGCGTAGATTTCGCTGGCGGCTTTGACGGATTCGACTACCGCGAAGCTCTTGCCCTGCTCGACATGGGCCCCGACTTTGGGCACTTCGACATAGACGATATCGCCCAGTTCATGCTGCGCGTGGTCGGTGATGCCGATGGTGCCGACTCCGTTTTCAACGTGCACCCATTCGTGCTCTTTGGTGTAACGAAAGTTTTCCGGATACATTTCCTACCTCGCTCGCTTATAAAAAGGCATCGGGATGGTGACGGCTTCCACACCGCGGCCCCGCACCGAGATTTCGATGGCGTTGCCGGGCTCGGCCAGATGCAGTGGAAGATAACCCATTCCGAGGTTTTTGTTTAATGCCGGCGCCGGACCGCCACTGGTCACCCAACCAGTTCCCGCGCCACCTGTCAGGATCTCATAACCATCGCGGGCGATCCCGCGGCCCTTCACTTCAAACCCGGTCAGTTTGCGAGTAATCCCCTGTTGCTTTTGCTTCAGCAGGGCCTCGCGGCCCAGGAAGTCACCCTTTCCCAGTTTAACAATCCAGTCAAGCCCGGCTTCCCAGGGCGTGATGGTGGCGTCGATTTCGTGCCCGTAGAGCGGCATCGCCGACTCCATGCGCAAGGTGTTGCGCGCGCCCAGGCCGCAGGCGAGAATTCCGAACTCGGCTCCGGCCGCAAGGATCTCGTTCCACAGGCGGACTGCGTGTTCGGGAGCGACGTAAATTTCCCAGCCGTCTTCGCCAGTGTAGCCGGTGCGGGCGATGCGCGCGGGCACTCCGGAGAAATGACCGTCGACGAAATGATAACGCTTGACGGGCGTCAGGTTAATGTCGGTGAATTTTTGTACGATGCCGGTGGCGAACGGTCCTTGCACGGCTAGCTGGGCGAAGCGCGGTCCAGCGTTTTCGACGGCGGCCTCGAAGTGATTATTGGCAGCGATGTGTTCGTAATCCTTATCTTGATTGGAGGCGTTGACGCACAGAAAATAGTGTTCGTCAGCGACTTTGTGCACCAGGATGTCGTCCACAAATCCGCCGGTTGCATAGAGCAGCGCCGAGTATTGCGCTTGCCCGAGTTTGAGTTTCGACGCGTCGTTCACGGTGACGTGCTGCACCAGATCCAGCGCTTGCGGACCGCGCACTTCGATTTCACCCATGTGGCTGACGTCGAACAAGCCGACGCGCTCGCGCACGGCGCGGTGCTCGTCGAGGACGCCCGAGTATTCGACAGGCATGTCCCAGCCGCCAAAGTCGACCATCTTCGCGCCCATGCTGCTATGCACGGCGTTCAAGGGAGTTTTTAAGAGAGCCATTCCGCTATTTTTTGACCACGGGCCGGGTCATGTCAAAGCGCTCGCGGATGCGGCTATAGGAGGGGCCGCCCAAACGCGCTACAGGCTTGAGTTTGTCGGGATCGATGAACATGTCTTTGTCAATGATACTATCCCGCACGTGAAAACGGATCACTTCGCCAATCACGATGCTGCCCCCCATCGGCTTACCGCTGACTTTGATGATGTCGTGGACTTTGCATTCCATGTTGACCGGTGATTCGAGAACGCGCGGGGGCTGGACGATTTCACTGGCGACGGGCGTGAGTCCGGAGACGTGGAATTCGCTTATGTCGGAAGCATAATCGCCGGCGGTCAGGTTCATCTGCTGCGCGATGTCTTCGGTCACAATGTTGACCACGAATTCGCGCGTGGTCTGGACGTTGCGCAGCGTGTCTTTGAGCGGATGACGGTTGGACGCGCAGAACATGATCATGGGCGGATCGCCGCACACGGCGTTAAAGAAGCTAAAGGGCGCGAGGTTGGCGACGCCTTCCGGGGAAAGCGAGGAGATGAAACCGATCGGGCGCGGAACCACGGCGCTGGTGAGCAGTTGATAGGCGATGGAGACGGGAACCGCTTGGGGATCGATGACCACTTCTCCAATTATCAGGCATCGGGCAATTAGGAGGCACCACACCGCGCCTCCCGCCATCTTGCAGGAACTTTCCCTTGGCAGGTAGTGTCCAAGAAGCCAAGGAGCCGACAAATGGCGATATCAGTTGGTGGAAACTCCCGCCAGAAAGCAGAAATGAATGTGACACCGATGATCGACATTCTGCTGGTCCTTATCATCATCTTCCTGCTGGTGACGCCGCAGCTTTCACACGGCTTGAAAACCTCGGCTCCCGAATCGTCAGATGAAAGGGCGTCTGCGCCGCGGGACGACATTGTAGTCACGGTATTCGGAAACCGAACGGTGCGCCTCAATCAAGAGTCCCTCACTCTGGAAGATCTGGACGCCCGTCTGAGAACTGTTTTCAAAAACGCTCCCAATCATGTCATCTTTGTGCGCGCGGACAAAGACCTGGACTTCCAACCGATCGCCGAGGTGATCGACATTGCAAAGGGCGCGGGTCTGGAGCGAGTTGCTTTGATGCCGCGATAAATAGGGACAGAGCGCTCCGTCCCTATTTATCGCGAATCGGCAGGGGCCAGGGCGATCGCTTGCCGCAGCGCTTCGAGCAGACTTCGTTCGTCGGCCTTGCCGGTGCCCGCGATGTTGAAAGCGGTTCCGTGATCGACTGACGTGCGGATCACCGGCAGCCCGATGGTGATGTTCACGCCGGCTTCGAGGCCGAGGACCTTCACCGGACCGTGCCCCTGATCGTGATACATCGCCACCACCATATCGAAATCGCCGCGGCCGGCGCGGTAGAACAGCGTGTCGGCAGGCAACGGTCCTTCGATATCCCAGCCCTTGGCGCGGCACGCTTCGACGGCCGGAATGATTTTGGATTCCTCCTCGCCGCGGCCGAACAATCCGTTCTCACCGGCATGCGGATTAATTCCGCACACGCCGATCTTCTGCCGCGGAATACCGGCGCGAACCAATACCTCGTGGCCGCGTGCGATGGTGCGGCCAACCAGCCCAGGCTCGATGCGGTCGATGGCATCGAGAAGTCCCATGTGGGTGGTGACGTGGATCACGCGAAGGTTGGGCGCGGTAAGCATCATCGACACCTCGGGAGTCCCCGTCAGTTCTGCAAGGAGTTCCGTGTGCCCTGGATAAACGTGCCCGCCTGCGTGAAGCGCTTCCTTGTTGATAGGCGCCGTGCAGATGGCCGCGACTTTCCCGGCCATGGCCAGTTCTGTGGCGGCCTGGATATAGCGAAAGGCCGCGTCTCCCGCCAGGGCTGAAAGTTTTCCCCAGGGGAGATCCGTCGGGATAAGCGCGAGATCGATGCAATCGACTGTGCCGGGCCGCTCACCAACATGTGCAAGATCCGGCTCGCGGTTCTCGATAGAAGCCACTTGGAGTTCACTTCCGACAATGCGGCCGGCGGCGCGCAAGCGCCCCGCGTCGCCGATTACAACCGGACGGCACCGCGCATAAAGGTCGCGATGCCGCAGGCTCTTCATAATGATTTCGGGACCCACGCCGGCGGCGTCGCCCATGGTAATTGCAATTCGAGGTCCAGGCATTATCTATTCCAGTTTCAGTGCACGGAGCACGCGTACGCAATTGGCGAGAGTGGAGCGGTTGCCAAAAGACCCGGATTTCGTGATCACTGGTATCTGGCGCGCTCCGGCGGAGACGGCTAGCGGAACGCCGGGCTCGAGCTCTCGCGATAGGCGAAGACCTGTGATATTCGACGCGGCGAGAACGGCGCGGGCCGTCTCTCCACCGGTCGCGATAAGCGCGCCAACTTTGTCCATATGCGGTAAAACCCAGGACGCCAGTGATGCACAGAGGTGAGGATCTTCAGTCGTCGCGTCACGCGGCTCGATCACGGCCACCACATCGTCTCCGGAATCAAGCGCGTTGCCGAGTGCAGAGCCGCGGCCCTCACGAAGGGCCTCCGGCGCCAGGAGCACCGTAGTCATCCCAGCAGTTCGCCCCGCTTCGCTAGCCTGCTCATGCGCCAAAGGGGCGCGGCTTCCGACAACCAGAAGAATGGGACCGCGGAAGTGCGGCTCTTCCACCGGACCCGAGTCGCCGGCAATCCCCATGGCTTCGGGGATGTGCCGAGCCAACCCCGAGGAACCCGCCCAAATAATCGAGTGATCCCATCCTGCCCGCGGCAAGGCTGCGATGGCGGCGGCAACGGCCCGCAGGTCAGCTTCGGTTTCAGCATCGCAGACCAGCGCATCACGTTGGACGGCAAGCTCGGCCATCTTGGCCGCCAGTTGCCACGATCCGCTTCGAACCAGAGCCAGCTCAATCCCGGCGGACGTGAGCCCGGCGGATTCCAGCAGCCGCAGCGCTTCCGCATTCGCCAATCGCTGGCCGTTCAGCCACTGGCAGCCATCGATGGTGGTGCGTCCCTGGGCGGGCAGCGCTGGCGCCATCACGATCACAGCCGGAGTCCGGCTGCAGCGCATCGCGGCCAGTTCAGGACCGATATGGCCTCGCAAGAGAGAATCCAGTTTCTTGAAAAGCACACGGCCGGGTGCGTGTTCGTAATTTGCAACGATGCGCGCAATCGTGGCGGCCGCGCGGTCGGGGGGCATGCTTCGAGTAGCCGCGTCGATTGCCACAACCTGGGCCGCCTCCGACGAGGGCGTTTCGGACAACTGAACTACTGTGCGCAAACCTTGGACGGCGCAACTCACGGCGCAATCGGCCGCGCCGGATAAATCGTCAGCGATCATTACGATCCGCGCCGCGCCGGTCTTCATCGTAAGGGCCGCTCCGGCGATGATGTTCTGCCGGCCCACCATATCGTCAGCAATGGAGCACAGAGCGCCGTGACAATGACGCTGGCCGCCACCAAAACCGTGGCCGAGGCGGCGGCCTCGGCGTATGCCGGATTTGCTGAAGCCACAATCGCCGGAACAGCCGCGGCATTCCCGGCCGTGGTTGCGGCAGCTAGTCCGGCGGTTCCAGTGCCTCCCGTGAGGCGATCGGCGAGCAGCAAAGCGGCTCCGGAAACGGCTACCACGAACAACCCCAGTGCCAGGCCGAGCATCCCCGCCTGCCACACGCGGTGTAGATCCAGCGTGGCGCCGAGTGCGAACCCGAAGAACGGAATCAAAGTTGGGGCGGCGCGGCCCAAAAAAATGCGCAGTTCATGATCCAGATTGCCCAGCGCGAGCCCCAGGACCAGCGGAAGAATCGCGCCCACCAAAGTCTGCCAGGGAAACGCCGACAATCCGGCCACTCCCAAAGTAAGCATGGTCAGGAAGGGACCGCTTTCGAGAGACATGATCGCGTACGCTCCCGCGTCTTCGGCGCGGCCGCATTGTTCCATGAGAGCCATGTAGAGGCCGCCGTTGGTATCGTTAATGGCGGCGACCACCGCGAGTGTGGAGATGCCCGCGAACCATCCTTGCGAAATAGGCCGCTCGCCAAGCAGGTGGCCCAACACCAGTCCCGCCAAAATGCCTACAATGATTTTTGTCGCGAGCAATGCGCCGCCGCGCTTTGCGATTCGGGGCAGAGCCTCGAAGGGGATGGTCGCGCCGAGACACACATAGAACACGGCCAGAATGGGCAAGGCGCCGGTGAAGAGAGCGCCGGTGAAGGATCCGAAAAAGCCGGCCGTAGCGGGCGCGAAGGTGACGATAACCGCGCCCAGGACCAGCGGGACAATCATCATTCCCCCGGGAACGCGCTCTACCGCGCGTTTGATTGGCACTTGCATCTCTACGAGGGTAGCGTGTCGCGGGTGCGCTTCGCTCTACGTCGCGGCTCTACGGGTACGTTTCCCGGCGGAGGGCGCGACCACCGCGGCCTTCCCGCTCCAACGGCCCAGGCGGAATTCGCGGGAGTAGCTTGAAGTCAGGTTGCGGATGGTGACCTTGACGACGCCCGCGGCATCGCACGCGTAGCTCTCTTCGATTTCCTCCGTGGTTACGGCATCCGAACGCAACACCGGAAGACCTTCCAGCGAAGACGTATGACGGAGCGCGGGATCAAAAGGGAATAGAATTTCGTCCCAGACAGCGATGTCTCCCGCCGGCTCGCCGTGGTGGCCCAAGTGGCTGGCTTCGATGTAGCGGAAGTCGCCGATGTTGTGGACCGGCCGGTAGACCCGGCTGACGGCTAGCGGCGCATCGCCGGCCGAGGGCAGGCGCGTTCCGCGCGAGAAAATCGGATCGAAGATCATGCGCTCGCCGCCCTGGCCCTCGCGCCATACGCCGAAATCGCGGGTGAACATCTCACGCAGCCTGTAGCCGGAGGCTGAATCCGCCTGAATCGCAAGACCGATTGCAGTGGCCGCGCGGGTATACTCGCTGCGAGTCACCTTGCGTCCGAATTCCTCGCGCAGCAAGCGCGTCACCAGGGGCAGTTCGCTGCCGCCGCCGGTGACGTAAAGGGCTTCGATATTTTCGCCACGCGACAGCTTTAAGGTCAGGGCGAGCGATTCATCCAGCAAGGGACGGCAATGCTGATAGAACTCGGCCACGGGCACGACGGCCTGGCCCAATCCCTCGCGCGCGACATCGAGGTCGATCACGATCCTGCGCGAATTGGGATGCAGCGCTTCTTTCTGACGGCGGCACTCCTCGTCGAGCCGGAACATTTCGGCGAGCGTCAGCGAATGCAGCACTTCCCGGCCCGCGGCCAGTTCCGCCAGCACGATATCGAAATCGTCGCCACCCAAATTCGAGATGCCTTCGGATGCCAGGACGGTGTGGGTTCCATCCTCCACCGATACCAGCGAGACGTCGAAGGTGCCGCCGCCCAGGTCGTACACCAAGATGCGGCCCTTCGCCTTTTGGCGGTGACCGAATTCGATGGACGCGGCGGAGGGCTCATTGAGCAGCCCCAGCACTGAGAAGCCAGCGCGGCGGAAGGCGTCGACAGTGAGAAATCGCTGATTGGTGTTAGCGTTCGCGGGCACGCCCAGCATAGCTTCGAATGGTTCTTTCGCGCCGAATTGAGCGGCCAGGGCGGTGCGCAGCGAAGACAGTAATCCGGTAAGCAACTCGGTGACAGGAACCTGCGTGCCGTGCAATGAAAGGCGCGTTTCCGGCCCGGCGTGTTCCAGGTAGCGCTTTATGGAACGAAGATTCACCCAGCCGGGCTCGCTTTGCCCCTGCCAGGCTTCCCAGCCATAGCGCCGCTCGGCTTGTTGCATGCCGCTATTCGCGGGGCGGAGCGAGACCAGGGACGGGAACCATTCATCATAGACGCCGTCGGGAGTTTCGAAGTGAACCAGAGGATAGTTCCCCCGATCGACGGCGGCCACCACGATGCGCGTGGTGCCAAAATCGATACCAAGCTTCATCGCTTCATGGTCGCATGGCGGGGCGAATGGAAGCGAGCGGATCGTCGGGGCTGAAGGTAACTCTAGCGTAGATCTCGGCAAGCGGGATGGCGCAATCCAGGCTCTCGAAATGGCAGACGGCCTCGAGGCCGACGGCTTCCGACAGCATCCAGTGGCCGCCGGGTTGGCGGTGGAATACCTCAACGCGCGGCTCAGCCTGTGAGACCAGAGCGTATTCTTCCAGCGATTCGACGGTGCGATACTGGGCCGACTTGAAACCGCGGTCGTAAGCTTCGGTGGAAGGCGAAAGCACCTCGACGATCAACGCCGGATTCAGGAGCGTATCCCGCCGATCATCGGCAAATCTGGGATCGCCGCAAATGACCACGACGTCAGGATAGGTGTAGAGTCCATCCGGCGAAACACGGAGGCGCAGATCGCTGGGAACCACCGAACACGGGCGCTTCTTTAGGGCATTGCCGAGCTCGCGAACCAACCCTCCGATAATCTGAGCGTGCTGGTAGGAACCTCCGGACATCGCATATATATGTCCGTTGTAGTATTCGTGCCGCAATTCTGCAGACCGCTCCGCATCCAGGTATTGCTCTGGAGTCAGGCGAGGCTGCGCTTGGGCGGACATGATCTTAGTTTAACGCCGCCCGCGAAGACGTAACGCTACTGGATGCTCGAAACCACGCCGTCCGTTAACTTGAGACCGCCGAACTTTTGGCCATTTTGGTGGTAGCTGTATTGCTCGACCAGATGGCCATCTTCGAACATGGTAACTTTCGAGGAAGGCGCACCGTATTTGAGCACATCTGCGCGGGGGGTGCCTAAAGACACGCTCCGAAGATCCTCGGGAGACATCACCGGCGGAGGGGGGAGCACAGGCGCCACGTCGGCAAACGAACTGAAGCGAGTCGCTTCCTTAGGCGCGATATATTGCGCGACGGGAGCGGGCGCAGGCGTGGAGCGCTTGGCCGGAGCTGATGGCGGAAGGGGCACAGCACCAGGATCGGCTATAGGAGTTCCTGGCGCGACTTTCAACGCCGCGGCTTGCGGTTCCTTCTCCCTCTTGGTTTCCTTGGCGGCGGCTTTGGCGGTCTGCTGATCCACCTTTCCGAAGATGGCTGTGATGCCGTTGCTCACCGACTTACCGCTGGCTCCTCCGACCGTGCTTCCGGCGGTGACGGCGCCGAATTCGGTCAGGTTTTGGGCGAAGGCGGTTGTCGTAGTAAACAGAAAAAATGCCAGGATGCGCATGCAGTATGCAGGACCTCTACTTGCAGGCTAGCAAGCGGCGGCGCGCGCACAAACGAGGGATTCCACTTAGGGACCCTTAGAAAATCGCCTGAGGCAGCTGGACAGGTCCATGACCCGGTCGCTATTAGACATGACGTCTCGTTGTTAGGATGACAGGCATGGGCCTGTCGGGTTTGCGGTGGGGCTTTCACAAAGGGAACGGTTTGCCTGGCGGTATGATCAAAGTGACGGGGATGTTTCATGCCGGGTCTCACCACCACGGAGGCGCCTTTCATTGAACAGGCTCGCCAGAATGGGCGCCTCTATATCCACCAGCCCTACGACCTTTACTCGGAGCAGAACCATCGGGCATGGAGCACTTTGTACCGCCGCATGCTGCCCCGCTGGGAGCGTTATGCGAACCGGCATTTCCGAGCCGGGCTGGAGGCCCTGAATCTCGACCATGACCGGGTGCCGCGTCTGGAGGACGTCAATCGCTTCCTGCAGCCGCTCACCGGATTTCAGGCCAAAGCTGTCAGCGGCTATGTACCCGCCTTCCTGTTTTTCGACAGCCTGCGCAACCGTGAGTTCCCTACCACCATCACGATCCGCCGCGGGGATCACCTGGACTACCTGCCCGAGCCGGATATTTTCCACGACGTGGCGGGTCACGTGCCGATGCATACCGACAAGCATTTCGCCGAGGCGCTAGTGCGGTTCGGCGAGTGCGCGCACACCGCGGCAGCCTTGGCGGCCGATATCGAAGACCCGGCGGAGCAAGTGCACACGGTCACCAGCATCATCAAAGCGATGGCGCGTTTCTTCTGGTTTACCATCGAGTTCGGGCTAATGTCTTCATCTGACGGATTAAAAGTGTACGGGAGCGGCCTGTTAAGCTCTTACGGCGAGATTGAGCACGCGATTGAGTCGCCGGAAGTCCAGCGTTATCCGATGCAACTTGAGTGGGCTATCAACCAAAGCTTTGAGATCGACCACTACCAGCCGCTGCTGTTTATCGTGGAGTCGTTCGACCACCTCTTCTATCTGGTGGGGCGGCTGGAGCAGTGGATGAAGGAGGGCCGGCTGAACAATATCGCACCCGGTGAGCCGGCGGTGGAGGAAGCGGACTTGCAGAGCTTCTTGAGCGCTGCGCGGTAAGCGCTGCGGCGTTTCTCGCCGGGTGCAGCAACGCTATGCGGTGGGTGGTCCAGCGCATGTGCGGCAGGCGGGGCGGGGCTCTGCACCGGACGCGGTGGCGTCGCGCGGCGCGGGATGCGCAGTAGCACTGGCACATGCTCAAATGGTTGGATCATGTCCCCCTACGTTCTAGCCTTTCTGATTGGCGTGATCGCAGGACTGCGTTCGATGACTGCCCCCGCCATGGTGAGTTGGGCGGCTCGGCTGGGATGGCTGCCTTTAGAGAACACGTGGCTCGCATTTCTGGGTTTTGCCTACACGCCTTACATTCTCACCGTACTTGCGCTCGGGGAATTGGTTGCCGATAAGCTGCCGAAGACGCCAAGCCGGAAGGCTCCGGGACCGTTCTTGTTCCGGATTGTTTCGGGGGCGTTGTGTGGCGCTGCGCTCACGAACGGGCACGCCGGCGGTCTTATCGCAGGCGCGCTGGGAGGCGTTGCGGGAACGCTGGGCGGCTACGAGTTCCGGGCGCGGCTGGTGAAGGCGATTGGAGGCAAGGACCTTCCGATCGCGCTTCTCGAAGACGTCATCGCCATCGGCGGCGCGATCTGGATCGTCGCATGAGCACTCAATTCGATGCCATCGTGATCGGGACCGGCCAGGCGGGGCCATTCCTTACCCGGCGAATGGCCGCGTCTGGCATGAAGGTGGCGATTGTCGAGCGCAAGCTGTTTGGCGGCACCTGCGTCAACACCGGCTGCATCCCCACCAAGACCATGATCGCGAGCGCCTATGCGGCTCACATGGCGCGGCGCGCGGACTTCGGCGTGAAGATCGACGGCGCCGTGAGCGTCGATATGCAAAAGGTCAAGGCTCGGAAGGACGAGATCTCGGGGCAGTCGAGAAGCGGACTCGAAAGTTCGCTGAAGAAGCTGGAGAACTGCACGGTTTACCAGGGGCATGCCCGTTTCGAATCGCCGCGCGAAGTCAGCGTGGGCGTGGAGCGGCTTACCGCCGATCGAATCTTCGTCAACGTGGGAGCACGCGCGATTGTCCCGGAAATGCCGGGAGTAGAGCAGATCGATTATCTGACCAACAGCTCCATGATGGGTGTCGACTTTCTTCCCAAGCATTTGATGATCGTCGGCGGCAGCTATATCGGGCTGGAGTTCGGGCAGATGTTCCGGAGATTCGGGAGCGAGGTCACCATCATCGAAATGGGGCCGCGGCTGATGCAGCGTGAGGATGAAGATGTGTCGGCGGCCGTGCAGGAAATCGTGGAGCGCGAAGGCGTTCGCGTGCGGCTCAATGCGAAATGCATCGGCTTTAGCAAGCGGGCGGAAGAAATTGTGGCACGAGTGGATTGCACGGACCCTCCAGAAGAGGTCAGCGGAACTCATGTGCTGCTGGCGGTGGGACGCCGCCCGAATACGGATGACCTAGGTCTGGAGAAAGCCGGCGTGATTGTGGACGACCACGGCTATATCGGCGTCGACGATCAATTGCGCACCAACGTTCCGGGTATTTGGGCGGTGGGCGATTGCAATGGGAAGGGCGGGTTTACGCATACCTCCTGGAACGATGCGGAGATCGTGGGCGCGAATCTTCTGGACAACGACCCGCGGCGGGTGAGCGACCGCATCACGGCTTACGCGCTATATATCGATCCCCCACTGGGGCGCGCCGGGATGACGGAAGCGCAGGTTCGCAAGACGGGGCGGAAGGCGCTGATCGGCAAGCGTCTCATGACCAAAGTCGGACGGGCCGTCGAAAAAGGCGAAACGCAGGGCTTCATGAAAATTCTGGTGGACGCGGATACGCGCGAAATCCTTGGCGCGGCGATTTTAGGCACTGGCGGCGATGAAGCGATTCACTCGATCCTCGACGTGATGTATGCAAAGAAGCCGTATACCTTGATCCAGCGCGCCATGCACATTCATCCCACCGTGTCGGAGTTGGTCCCGACGATGCTGGGGGAGCTCCAGCCTCTGGAGAGTTAGCCAAAAGCAAGTGTGCGAGAGTTAAAGCCATGCCTCCCACGAAAACTAAGCCTCGGCGCGACTTCGATAAAGCGTTGAACGCCTATCTGGAAGCCATTCAGGAGAAGAAAGCGGCGCTTCTGGCTGCGGTCAACCGGCCTTCCAAGGAGACCGGCAAGCAGTATCACGCCGCCGCTGAGAAAGAGAAGGCGGCGCGCCGTGCGTACCGCAGGGCCACCAAGAGTTTATACGCCGTCACCCAGAAAGCTTAGGACATCAGGGCGCCTGCTGCTCCGCGCCAGGCCGACGAAAGCTGCCCGAATCCACGGTTACACCGGTGCGCGAGATGGCTTGGAAACTAAGATCGTCGCCACTGATTTCAATGGAAAGAAATGAGCGATCCTTGTCGTATCCTGCCGCGGTTAAATCCGTTTTCCTGAGGTTGCCGAGGCGCAGTTCGCCGGAAGCCCCTTCCGTGAAATAGTAGATTCCTTTTTGGGGCTTCAACCGCTCGTAGACATGCTCGTGCCCGGCGAACACTACTTGCACGCCGTACTTCAATAAAAGAGGTTCCAGCACAGCCCGGAGCTCCGTCGAAGAGCCGTGAAACGCGCCGGAGGAGTACAAAGGATGATGGAAAAAGCAGATCTTCCAATCGGTTCCGGCATTGGCAAGTTCTTTTTCGAGCCATCCTAGTTGCTTGGGATCAAGGTAATCGCTATCCAGAGCGAAGAAGTGTACATTCCCTTTCTTGAAGGAATAGTATTGCTGGCCGTTCATGTTGAAGAATTTATAAAAACGCTCGTTAGTATCGTCATGGTTCCCCAGCGAAGCGTAAAATTGGACGCCGGCGTCGAGCAGAGGCTTGTAGGGGATCTCGAACTTCTTTTCGAGGTCGGCAGGACTCTTGCCGCCATAGATATTGTCGCCGAGCATGATCGCAAAAGTGAAGGGAAATTTCTGGTGAAAGTCCAGCATGCGCTGCGCGACCTGGTACTGGGGAAGCTCTCCGGTCCCCATGTCTCCGATGACCGCGAAACGAACCGAGCCGGACTTGAGCGGCAGCGTGCTGTCCTGCGCCGGCGCGATTGGGCGGCTGAGGAATATGACAAGCAGAAAAGCCAGACGCTGCATTTGCCGCATAGATTGTCTTATTTAAGGCAGTGCTCCGGGGATGAAATCGACCACCAACCGAGCTTCGGTGTCCTGCAAAACGAAATCGTGATCGACGATTCGGTATGCCAGCTTGTCGGGCAACCGCGGCAGGCGCAGCAGTAAGGTGGGAGGTACAGTGGTTCTCGGCAGGTGTTCAGGATAAGGGCCGTTGACGGTCAGATGCACGCCCATGACGGGTTCTCCCTGACGAATGGTCTTGCGGACGCTGGACCCGCTGGCTCCTCGCAGGGCGCCGCGAATTACTTTGAGGAATTCCGGAGTGCTCTCCGGCGTAAAGATGTCGCCCTGCTTGGCTGCGGGGCGCGCCTCCCGGATGGCGTCGGCGATCGAAAGCCGGCGGTCAACAATCTGCTCCTGGCGTTTGGTGGTGCGTTCATTCGGCAAGGCCTTCCGCAATTTCATGTACTGCTGCACACGCTGCGTGAAATCATCGAAGCCGGGCGGCTGTTGGCTTAGAGGCGGAGTCTGCGCGGAGGTGACGGCCGAGAAAACAATGAGGAGGCTCGCGGTTGGCAAGGTGAGTCCTCCCAGTTGCATGGGCTATTTATCCGAACTCTCTAGGGCCATTTCCGCCACGGCCTCTTTCATGGCGGTCTTGACGATACTCTTTACCGTGGATTTGAGGTTTCCATGAGCCAGAGAGTCCTGGCCGGCTTTTGTAACTGCCTGCTTGATGGCCTTCTTGAGGGTGCTTTTTAGCGGCGGCATCTCTTTCGCAAGAGCCTTGGTGGCTTTCGCCGAAGGTTGCGGCTCCGCTTCCGTATCGGCTTTCACAGCCTCGCGAGTCTCGTCGAAACCGGTGGCTGCCCAATCGCTTTCAAAGGTGGCCAATAAGGTTTTCACGATCTTCGCGTCGCCAACGATCATGCCGATTTCGCGCCGTGAATCCAATTCCGGCTGGCGGAGGCTTTGGCTGCCCATGAAGGCCTGGCGGCCGTCACGGATAATAGTTCGCGTATGCAAACGCATGCTGGTGAGCGGCGTGACTTGCAGATGGGAGCTGCGGGCTCCCAAGCTTCCGATGATCTTGAGGTCTACTCCGGCCTTGGCGCGGTCTTCGAGTAGCTTAAGGATTTGTTTGTCGGCGATC
>DATJEI010000242.1:0-7681 GCA_035496735.1 Bryobacteraceae bacterium
ATCGGATCAGGCATCCTGGTGATGGCGTTTGTCGGGACCTTCCAGTTCGGCTACACGTTTCTGCAATACAACAATCTGGAAAATGCAGTGGCGCGAGGGGCACGCTATGCCTCGCTGATCCCCTACGATTCCATTAGCACCATTCCCTCCGGCGCATTTTCGTCGGCGGTGAAGAATATGGTTTTATACGGCAGTTCTACCGTCGGCGCCTCGCCGGCTCTTCCCGGCCTGACAACCAGCAATGTCAACTTGACAGTGACGTTTATGAACGGGGTGCCGAGCGCGATGACGGTGTCCGTCAGCGGCTACTCTATCGATTCGATTTTCGCGACGTCCACGCTCACCAATAAACCGAAAATTACTTATGCGTACCAGGGGATATGGACTCCAATATAAAAACCCTTCAACAGTCACGCGGCCAAAGGTCGCCGCGCCAGGTGAAGTCGCTGACCGGTATTAAGTCGCTGCGCAGGAAATCGGCCGGCAGCGTGATCGTAGAAACCGCGCTCATCTTTCTGGTGTTTGCGTGTCTGCTGCTGGGGGCTTTCGACTTCGGGCAATTCCTGTTCGTTCACCAGGCGCTGGTGGAGCGGGCGCGCTACGCAGCGAGATGGGGCGCCATCAATGATCCGACGGACTCCGCCTCCATCACCAACATGGTCCTGTACAATTCGCCGAGCGGCTCGGGAACAGGTTACTTCAACCTGACCGCAGCCAATGTTCTCGTAACCAGCCCGGGCGCGGGTACCGATAACTACGTCCTCAACGTTCAGCTCTCCGGCTATAAGTACACGCGGGTGTCGCCCTATATTGCGGGCACCTATACCGGACCTCAGATCAACGTATCGGTACCCTTGGGAATCTTTAACTAGGTCAGGCAGCAATCTTCTCGATACGCACGGCGGTGCCGTAGCACAAGACTTCGGTGACGCCCTGCATTACTTCGGTGGCGTCGTAACGCACGCCGATCACGGCGTCGGCGCCCATCATAATGGCATGGCTCACCATTTTTTCGAACGCCTGCTCGCGGGTTTTCTCGCACAGATCGGTAAGCAGCGTGATGTTCCCGCCAATAATGGTTTGCAGGCTGGCACCCAGCGTGCCGAAGATCGAACGGGAGCGCACGATAATGCCGCGCACCAGCCCCAGGTTGTGGGTAATGCGAAAACCATCCAGAGTGAAGGCGGTGGTGACGAAATCATGGGTCATAGATAAAATAATAGTCCCCCGGCGGCCCGCTTCACGCGCCTGCGGCGGCCCGCGCCTTAGCGGGCCGCGGGAAGAGCGAACGGCACATTCCGTTCGGCATTAAGCTGCCTGGAGAAGTCACGGTCCACTTGGGCCAGGCTCACCTGGTCCAGGACGCCCTCAATGCTGACATAATGCAGCGCGTCTCCCTGCACCCAATAGGCGATCACCGGACGGATGCTGTGGTCCTGCATCGCGATCAGGAAGATGGTGGGCTGATCGTCTGCCAGCCCGCCTGGGGGTTGAGATGGAGCCGCCGCGGCGGGCGGAGCAGCCACCGCGCCCGGCTGTGGCAACTGGACGTTCGAGTAATCACGCAACTGCGGACGAACACTATCGGTCTGGAAATTCTGATTGATGATGACCGTGGGCGGGGCTGGGGCCGGTTGGACCGAGAAAGGTTGGGCTGAGTAAGGCTCGGCATATCCCGGGCCCGGATTATAGCCGCCGAAAATTGGATCATACGTTCCCGGTGCGGGATTGTGAACGCTGGGATAGTCGCTCGCGTAAAAGCCGTCGAAACCATAGCCCATCCCATAGCCACCATAAACCGGATACGGAATGTAAACCGCACCGCCGCCAAAGTTACGCCGTCCGCCGCCCATTCGTCCATTACCGATTCCGCCTCCGGCGATCCGCCCGCCGGGGTGCCCGCCACCGCCGATTCTTCCACCGCCCGCGGCCGGACCAACGGGGGCAGGCGGGCGCAGTGCACCGGGCGAGGGTACGCCGGGGTGCAAAACATTCCCGTACGACCCGGTGGGATTGTGCTGCGCGAACGCTGCAGGTACGAAGGCGAGCGCGGCGGCCGTTGTGAGGCGTGTGGTTAGGCGCGTGAGGAGGTGCATGGTGATACCGTCCTACCCGATTATAGACGCGAAACTTGGGCGGTAAGGTACTGATTGAAGGTACTAAGCGTTCAGAACTGGTACAGCATCAGATAAACCACCACGCCGGTTACACTGACGTAAAGCCAGATCGGGAAGGTCCAGCGAGCAATGGCTTTGTGGCGAACGAACGAGCCCTTCAGGCCGCGGCGCAACGTGATGATCGCCAGTATCGGCACGCTTGTGGCAAGGATGGTGTGCGTGGTCAAAATCGTCAGGTAGACGGTACGGATCAAGCCGGTGTGCGCATAGTGCACTGAACCCACTTGCGAGTGGTAAATCAGGTAGCACACCAGGAACATGCTCGACACCGCGAACGCGGCCAGCATCACACCCTTGTGCGCCGCGCGGCGTCCCTGCTTAATGAGCACGAAGGCGGTGACCAGCAACACAGCGGCGGTCGCATTCAAGACGGCGTCGACGGCCGGAAGATCGTGAAGTCCGATCAGAGCTGCTCCTTGAGCAAGCGTTTGGTATCGGCAATCAAGGTGGGAATCGCTTCCGGCTCCGAAGTCAGATAATAGCCGCGGATGCGCCCGGAGCCGTCAATTAAGGCGAAGCGCGTCGAGTGCTCCAGGCTGCCATCCACGTTGCCCAGCATAAAGACGCCGCGGCTCATGCGGTTCAGGTCGGCTTCGGCGCCGGTAAGGAAATACCACTTCCCCGGGGCGGCTTCGAAGTGCTGGGCGTATGCAGCAAGCACCGGCGGCGTGTCACGCGCCGGGTCGACCGTGAAGGACACGAAACGTACCGCGTCAGTTCCAGCGAGCGCCGTCTGCACCTGGTGCATCTGCGAGCTCATGCGAGGGCATGGGCCCGGGCAATTGGTGAAAATGAAATCCGCGATCCAAATTTTCTTATTGAGCTTCGCGGTGCTCTGAAACGCCGCGCCGGTTTGATCGGTAAGAGTAAAATCCGGGACCACGCCATAAGAGGGCAATGGTTTGCCGCTGCATCCGGCCAATAACGATGCGCCGCAAATCGCGCTAGTAACGAGTGCCGTCGAACACCAGGAGGCCATAAAGCACCGGAAGATAAACCACGCTCGCCAGCAACACCTGACGGGCCCGCGGCACCGTGCGGTCATAGGAAGCGCGCACGCCCGCGTAGAAGTAATACAAGCCGACGGCCACCGCTCCGTAGACGTAGTAATGCCCGACCATGTCGAAATATTTTGGCAGCAGGCTGATGGGGATCAGCACCAGGCTGCACCAGACGATGCGCCGCGCGGTCGATTCGTTGGAGGGCTCCACTACCGGCAGCATCAGGATGCCGGCCTTGGCGTAGTCCTCGCGATACATCCAGGCGATCGCATAAAAATGCGGGAACTGCCAAAGAAACAGGATGGCGTAGAGCACTCCGGCTTCCCAGTTGAGCAAGCCGCTGGCAGCGGCGTAACCGATCAGCGGAGGCATCGCGCCGGGAATCGCGCCGATGGTGGTCGAATGCGGCGAAATCTTTTTCAGCGGAGTGTATAAGAACAGGTAAGTGAATTCGGTGAACGCCCCCAGCATGGCGGTCAGCAAATTGGCGCCGCAAAACAATTCCAGAAAACCTATAATCGACAACGCCAGACCAAACTCGAAAGCCGCCTTAGGAGCCATACGCCCGGAGGGGATCGGTCGCTTGCGCGTGCGTGGCATCTTGGCGTCGCCCTCGCGCTCGTACCACTGATTCAGCGCGGCCGTTCCGCTCGCGAGCAGCGCCGTTCCCATCAGCGCGTGGAACAGAACCAGCCAACTGAAGCTGCCTACCAAGTGTTCGGCGCACAGGAAGCCGATTGCTGTGCTCATCAGAATGAAGAGCGTGATGCGAGGCTTGGTCAGCTCGAGATACTCGCCGAGGACGCGACCGCTCATGATTTGAACCTTGGGGATAACATCTACTACGGTAGGATCTCCAGCCACAATTGTACCCCGAAACGAGCCATCCTGCTACTGAGGCCGGAATCGTTACATTTAAAATCGAATCTTCGCTGATTCCAGGGGCTTTCTCCGGCTACCAGCCATGAGAGGGGGATTCTGCTACCTTTGTTTAAGAAGCATGGACCTCAACCCGGGCCAAATTTTGTCGCTCGCGCTGGCCACGACGCCGACGATGTTAACCGTTCTCATCGGCATCCTGATCAACAACTCTCGACTCAGCGATCTTCGGTCCCACATGGATTCCCGTTTTGACGATATGCGCGCGACCTGGCACTCGGAACTTCGCCGAGTCGAAGAAGTACTCGACGCCCGCCTCAAACACCTAGAAGAGCGCTGAAACTCCCGGCTTGGTGACATGAATTCCCGAATTAACGACCTGCGCTCTCATATGGATTCCCGCTTCGAAGAAATGCGCGCGACTTGGCACTCCGAACTGCGCCGCGTGGAAGAAGTGCTCGACGCCCGCCTCAAACACCTCGAGGAGCGCTAACGCTTGCTACTTATTGTTCACGCCGCTCAAGCCTGAAACCGGACCCACATAAGCCAGCAGGCGCCCCGCGGTGATCGCTCCGAACCAGCACACCAGTGAAATCCAGGCTAGTCGTCTCGCACTCCCGTTCACGGGCGCGTCATCGAGCTGCGGATCTCCGAACACCTGCCTACGCATGATGTAAAGGACGCCCATCCCCACAAACACGAACGCCATCTTCACGTAAAAATCCCAGTTGGTCAGTTTGGCCGTGGCATCCGCGATCAGCAACACAGTGCCGGTGACCGCATTGATTCCGAACCCAAACCACATCATCGGATACAGGCGCACCAACGGCTTGACCGGCGCTTTAGGCCAAAAGCCCAGCAGCACCAGATCGATCATGGCGCTCAGCCCCACCACGATCGACATACCGATGGTGTGCAGCACCAGAAATGTCGGGAACGCCCAGATGGAACTGGACTCGCGCACCCAAATACTGAAGGGCATCTGCTCCAGTGCATTCAGAAAGTTCATGGCTCGCTTTCGTCTTCCCGATCCGCTCTCTCCGCGCTCTTGTCGATCATCCAACCCACAACCGCTATGAGGGCAGTGAAGCCCAGCACCACCAACAAGACTCCTAAACCGAGGGGCATCGCTTAAAACGAATTTCCAAGGAAGGGCAGCATGCTGCCAAAATACAGCACACCCAGCCACAGCGCGATGGCCGACACCGCCACCACTTTTGCCGTGAACGGGGCATCGTCTCCCGGCTTCAGCACCCAGGCTTCATCGAACAGCGTGAAGTAAAGGGCGTTGGCCCCCGCCAGCATCACCAGAATCATTTTCCAGATAAAAGCGATGTTGCGATCGTACTGGTCGGGCGACGCCACAAAGAACAGCATACCGGTCACCAAATTGGTGCCGAATCCCAGAATCGCCCACGGCAATAGCCGGTGCAGGGCAGGGAACGCCACGTTTTTCATCACGCCCAGCATACGCAGATCGATCAGCAGGATCACGCCAATCAACAACGACAATCCGATGAAATGCAGCGTCTCGAGCGACGGCCATCCATACGGCAACGCCAACACGAACGAACCGAGTCTGCGCGCCAGGTGCCCTTCCGGTGTAACCGTTTCTTGCGCCGGACGGATCTCGGGATGCCGAATCTCGCCGCCGATATTGGCAGCCCGCGCCACCAGGCCGAACGCCACCAGCGACAGCAGCAGAATCACGGCCAGGTTCCAGCTCTCCGCGCGCGACGTCCGCCGAATCTGCCACAGCCCCAGCCAGGCAAACGCGCCCGTCAGGACGATGGCCGCGAAAGCCAGCAGCGCCGCGCCCTCATGCGTCTCAATTAAACTTTTCGATACGCTGGGGTCGGCGCAGGCAGGCGTCTTGCCTCCTCCCGCGCACAGCACTTCCTCCGCTGCATTGCCACTCACATAAGCCGGTATCGTCACCAGTGCGACGCCTACCAATACCAAAAGACTCGCGCGCTTCAACTCCGCATTTCTTGCAATCCAGGAGCTGACGAACAACAACACCCCGATCACGAAGCCGACGGTTGGAACATGATTGAGGAGAAGATGTACATGGGTCGGGTCCGTCACGGCAAGCCTACCGCGCGGAACAGGAAGTCGGATTCCAGCCCAACTCGTCATCCTCTTTCTTGAACTGAGTTGTAGTCGTGTAGGGCTCAGACAAGTACGTCGGGTCGTTCACCACCGTCATGATGACCAGCCAGCTATCGCCGTTGGGGTTGTCGGTGCGGGTATAGTATTCCGTCAACTCAGTTTTGTCGCTATAGGGCACACCGTTCTTGCGCAGATAACCTGGCTTTAGCTTGGTAGTAACCACTCTCATCAACCCGCCGCGCACCGGCCCGCGCCGGCCCTTCACATCCCAGAAGGCGCGCGAGACTCCCTGCAGATTCCCGCCCGGGCTCTCGGTGTCCTGGAAATAAAACAATCGCGTCTGCTTGCCGGAGTCGGTTTCTATTTTCATGACTCCCGCGTCGGCCCAGGAAATTCGAATCCGTCCTGGAACGCGCATGATCGCCGGAGCGCCGTAAGCTTTGCACTGCTCGCCGAAGGCTTCGTCTTTGGCCGGGTCCCAGGCATCGGCCACCTTGCGGCCTTTGTCATTGAGGGGGACGCCAGTATAGTCGCCCTTGGCGGGCGTCATCATCCGGTAGTTCCAATCCTCGGTTACCGCCGCGACCCACTGCCCGGTGAGATCCACGGGCCAGTCCATATTAGGGTCGTGACTGGGGTCGGGCGGAAGCGCGCGGCCGCGTTGGTCGTTGCTTTGAGCATGCAGAAGTGCCGACACAGTCAACAGCAGCAGTGTACGCGTCGCTCGCAGCATCCGCATGGCTACCTTACACTAGCGCTGGCACTCTCGTCAGTGGGCTCAACCTGGCCGTGATCTCCGCCCCACTTCCATCCATCCGCTGGACGCTGGATACTCACCATGTGCAGCCGATGGTCCTCGGCAGTGCGCCCGGGGTGACCTGTGACGACTACGCGGTCGCCCATCTTCAAAGTGTCGCGCGTGACACCTTGGCGGCTCAAATGACCGCTAGAGCCCCACTCGATGGACCAGCGCTGCATCACGCCTTTCTCGTCGGGCCCCTCCACCGTCAGGAAAGAATGCGGGTTCTGATACAGGAACTGAACCACCTTGCCCTCGATCTTCTGAGTTTTATCTTCCAGATAAGTGGCCGCGAACGAGTGGTGGGCGTATGCCCGGCCAGCGGAAATCATCGCGCTGGCCGTGACGATCAGTGCCAGCTGTGTGCGCTTCATGACCTTGTCTCCCGAGACGAGTCTTCCTTCGGCACGCCCGTCAAGCCCCGCTGCGGCAAGGTCGAATGGCTCGCCGAAAAGTAGCTTACCACGATATATCGCTCGACCATCCACGGGCCGCAGTTCTTGGGCGGCCACGCCTCACGATCACGCACGATGCAACCAGCGTAGGGCGTCGACGCACGCGTTTACTTGTGGGAGCCCTTCGCGATCTGAGCGACAGTTTTTCCGCCCACGCCGATCTTGACGGAGTGAGCCAGATGATCCTTGCTCCCCTGTGGAATTTCCACGACCACACGGGCTCCCGGCGTCAGGTCGGCCAGTTCAGCCTTCCGGTCA
>DATJEI010000243.1:0-5579 GCA_035496735.1 Bryobacteraceae bacterium
TATTAGCCCACGCGAATCTTCAAGAAGGGAACCTTAGTTTGAATCTTCTAAAACGAATAGCTATGTCCGCGCTGGCCGCTTTGCCGCTGCTGGGGGCTTCTACACCGAGCGTGGGTGAGAAAGCCCCGGATTTTGCCTTAACATCGGTTCAGGGAAAGCAAGTAAAACTATCCGATCTAGCCTCGAAGGCTCCAATCGCGCTAGTCGTGCTTCGAGGTTTTCCGGGATACCAATGCCCGTTTTGCCAACGCCAGGTTCAAGATTTCATCCAGAATGCGAAAGCTTTTTCCGACGCAGGTATCCAGGTGGTGTTCGTGTATCCCGGGCCCCCTGCCGATCTGGACGTGAGAGCCAACGAGTTCTTGGCCGGAAAGGATTTTCCCAAATTCTTCCAAATGTTGCTTGACCCGGGATACACTTTCACCAATCTCTACGGTCTTCGATGGGACGAACCACGGGAAACTGCCTACCCTTCAACCTTTCTCCTTGACCAGCGTGGAATCGTTTTTTACGCACAAATCGCCCGTCTCCATAGCGGGCGAACTACTGCAACGTCAATCTTGCGATACTTCAAGGATCTGCGGCCCGCGGGCAAGTAGTGCCGCTCCATAGCTTTATGTCCAGCGAGTTCAATTGCGTTAGGTACGGTAGTGAACGTTGCGAGGAGGTCGGTAGAACTTGTGCCTGCGAAGTGGAGAGCAATCGTCTTTGACGCGTACGGAACATTATTCGATGTTCATTCGGTAGTGCGTACTGGCGGCAGCGGCATCGTTGGCGACGTGGAAGAGCTTTCGCGGCTGTGGCGGCAGAAACAACTGGAGCTCACATGGTTGCGCGCGCTCATGGAGCGTTACGAGGATTTCTGGCACTTGACCGAGGCAGCCCTGCACTCGGCGGTGAGGCAGCTCTCGATCAAGGCTACCGATGCACAACTTCAACATCTCATGCACTCGTATCTCGCGCCGGTTGCTTTTGCGGATGTAAGAAGGGCCATAGAAGCAGAAGCTTTGACAGAAATCCCCCTGGCAATCCTCTCGAACGGCTCGCCGAAGATGCTGTACTCTGCAGTACGAAACAACGGATTGGAATCCTGCTTCGCCGAGATCATTTCAGTGGACCGGGTGAAGACATACAAACCGTCTCCCCGGGTTTACGCGCTTGGACCCGAGATCCTGCAGGTTCCCGCGGCTGAGATCCTCTTTGTTTCATCGAACTCATGGGACACTGCCGGGGCAAAGGCGTTCGGTTATCAGGTTTGCTGGTGCAACCGGTCGCAAGCAGAAATGGATCACTTGGGATTTGATCCGGATTTAACGGTGCGGCGGCTCGACCAAATAGCAGGAAGATTTAGCGGGCTGGAACAGTAGACCGGAATTTTGTTTACCGATCGAGCCGTTTTATGACTGTGACTGATGCGACGCAATAGCCCATACGCTCCTGATAGAACAAGCTGGCGCGGGTGTTTGCGGCGTGATGTTCCAACGACGCGAACTTCGCACCGAGCCGGCGCCCCCAGTCTTCAACCGCCCGAAGCAGGCCTCCACCGATACCTTGGCTCCGGCTACCGCTGCGCACCGCGATCTCCGCGATGTGGCAATAGATCATTTCCCGATGCATTGGATCGGGCGAGTGTTCGAGGCGGGCGTCTATGAATCCAATGATCTCGCAGTCAAGCACTGCGACAAGCGTTATTGCCTCCCTGCTCGTGTGCGGGGGATGCTGCCGACCCTCTCGGTAGCGGGCCGATATCGTCCCAACTGCGGGTGTCGAATAGCGCTCTGGATCAAGCTCGGAATGATATTCAGCACTTTCGAGGAACGCGCGCGCGATGCCATCAGCATCTGCTGGAACAGCGGGACGGATCTCAATTGCCGCGGCGATCATGGCCGGATTCCAGCAACATTCAGTCGCATCCGGTACAAAGCGCTTTGAGCGCACAGATAGAGCGTCTGGCCGTCCTGGTCGCCCCATGCCAGGTTGTGGGGGTGCTTCGGCGCCACGATGGTGCCGAGGTGTTTCCCCTCCGCTGATAAGATCCACACCCCGCCGGGACCGGACACATAGAGATTCCCCTCCTGGTCAACTTTCATCCCATCCAGCGCATCCTCGCCCGTCGAACTCGTCATGTCGAAGAATAGTGTTCCGTTCCTCAGGGTTCCGTCCGCCAGAGCTTCGTAACGCATGATGATCTTCTTCTTGTCGTCCCAGTTGGTCACGTACAGGTATTTTTCATCCGGAGAAAATGCAATGCCGTTAGGACCTCGCAAATCTGTGCTCGCCAATTGCAGCTTGCCCTTGACGATGGAGAATACGCCGCTATAGGGCAGCTCCTTCCGTGGATCGTCGAAGAACTTCGGCAGACCGAAAGGCGGATCTGTGAAGAACAGCGCACCATCGGAGCGGTAGACCAGATCGTTCGGACTGTTCAAACGTTTGCCCTGATAACGATCAGCCAGAACCGTGAGCGAGCCGTTGGCTTCCAGGCGGGTCACACGATGGTTGCCGTGCTCGTTTATCGTCAAGCGTCCTTGCGGATCAACCGTCAAACCATTGGAACCGGGCTGGCCGTACTCGGCTAGATCGGCGCCGGAATAGCCGCTCGGTTTGCGAAACACCGACAGTTCTCCAGGTGCGTTGCCGGGCTCCGGTCGGTACTTATAGATGGTATTGGCGTTGGGATCACTGAAGAGCAAGTACCCGCCATCGCGGAACCAGATCGGCCCTTCTGTGAACTGGAACCCCTCCGCGAGCTTGAAGATTTTCGGATTCGGCGGAACGATGGCGTCGATCGCTGGGTCCAATCGGATCACTTCGAGGTTGACCTCGCTAGGCACAATGGGCACTGGGCTCAGCGACGTTCGATAAAACGATACCTTCGCACTGCGCATGTAAATATAGTTGGTGGGCGGATTTGAGATTGGTCCATTGATGCCGAATACGGCAAGCTGAATCTTCTGTCCGGGTTTCACGTTGCGTCCGATCACTAGGCGATTACCAGCGTTCCAGCCGCTGATCACGGACCCGCCGCTTTGGCCGAAGGCGCGTGTGAGTTCGCCATCCACCCAGATCTCGGCATAGTCGTCGATTGAGGTTTCAAATACAGCGGTCGAACCGGACGGGTCGAAGCCGTCGATGCGATCGGGGATCGTTATCCCGATGCGATACCAGTTGAATCCAAGACGCCCGTTTCCGCGGCGCCGCTCGAGAGTGGTGGCGCCGACAATATCCCAATTCGTGTCATCGAAGTTTGCGCCGCCGGCGTGGGGCATATAGTCGTAAGTATGCACGGGCGCCCCGGTCGGCTGGCCATCAACACCGGGCGCACGAAAATCGGTTTCCACGATCTTGGTGTCGTGATAACGCCACTGTCCTTTTACCATCCGGACGCCGGCATCTGTGGCCAGATCGATGGTGGCTCCAGGTGCGCCATTGGGCGCTTCTGCTCGCCGCACGGTGGCGGCGGTAAGGGCAGCCAACGCGCAAATTCCCGCAGCGGCTCGCGTCAGTCGAGAAATGGTGCTATTCACTGGACCCTCCTTCAGAGGCAATCGCGGCGGGGGCGGCAGCGGCTCCAGCCTTGGCGACGTCTTCATCCTCTTGCGGACTCTCGCCGCTCACGCCGATCGCGCCGATGACCTTTCCGTCGACGCTAATCGGAATGCCTCCTTGCAATGGCGTCGCACCGGGCAGCGCCAGTGCGGCTATGCGCCCTTCCTTGATTTGATCCTCGAAATCTTTGCTGGGTCGGCGGAAGATGGCCGCGGTTCGCGCTTTTCCGATTCCTACCTCGACGCTCGCGACCTGCGTATCGTCGAGCCGGTGGAGCAATAGAGGATGGCCGCCGTCATCGACCACTACAATCACGGCCTTGAGGTGTCTGCGGTTCGCCTCGGCTTCGGCAGCGGCGGCAATCTTTTTCGCCACGCTCAGGGTGATTACTTTTTTGGCCGGCAGTTCCGCTCGAAGTGCTGGAATGATCACAAAGAAAGTGGAGAAGAGAGCGACTGGTAGCGATTTCATGACGTGTCTTCTTCGACGACCCGGTTAGCGGGCCTTCACCACGTAATAGAGGAAAGGATTGGTAACTTCTTTGAACCAGTGCGGGACTCCGGCCGGCACGATGATCACGTCGCCTTTAGCAAGCTGCCGTACCTCGCCACCGTCGATTCTCTCGCCGCGCAATTCGTCATTGCCGATCGGCTTCACGCCGATGGGCGTTCCGCCGGTAATTAGGGCAGCCGTGCCATCGAGCACATATACGATGTCGGCGTCCTTGGTATGGATCTCGGCCATGCCGGGCTGCTCGCGGCGGCTGGTATGCACCATGTACTTGTCGCTCTGGTCGAAGAGCACAATGCCTTTGGCGAAGCCGGCCTTGACGGCCTCCTTCGGAAAGTAACTCACGGGAGGCGGCCCGGATTCGAACGCCCTTGCTCCAGCCATGGCGAGTTCTTCGTCCTGCTGCGCGCTGGCTGCGCCGCTGACTCCCACTGCGCCGACAATTTGATCATCGACCACAATCGGAACGCCACCTTGAAGCGGCGTGAATCCGTCCAGAGCCACCATCGCGGTGCGGCCCTTGTTCACGACGTCCTCGAAGAACTTGGTAGGCTTCTGAAACAGCAATGCAGTGCGAGCTTTGCCGATAGAAATGTTCGCGCCGGCGGCGAATGTTCCATCGATGCGCTCGAGCGCCATCAGGTTGCCGCCGTCATCCACCACCGCAATGACACCGGTAGTCTTTTTGTTGTGTGCTTCGGCGACGGAGGCCGCGATCACTTTACGCGCGCCGTCCATGGTGAGAGACTTCTTGTCGACCACTTGCGCCGAACTCATTGTGACCAGGCTCAGCAAGGCGCCAGCACTGATGCATCTCTTGAAAATGTTCATGTGGATCTCCTGTTCGACGTGTAAATCCCGACCAGGAGTTGTTTATTCCGGAGTCACCATGCCTTGAATACGTTATGGCCGACTTCCCATGTATGGAATAAGCCGGCCACTAACAGCGATGCGGCCAGGGCAAACGGGGTGAGCAGACGTTCGCTATACACGCGCTCGGTTAGCAGGATAGATAAAGGCAAGTAGACCAATATGGCGGTGACGACACCCGGACAATGGGTTCGCGTGAGCAATGAAGCGCCCGCGTGAAACAGGGTGTTGAAGAATACACTCGGAGCGAATATGAAGGCGAAGATCACAAAGACCGTCCACGGATTCGGAAAGCGCCACACCAGCGCCGCGCTAAGCAGAGAGGCCGAGATGCCAGCGATGTGAATGGTGTTGTAATCGCGCCGCGTGAATTGTTCGGAGGCGTGGGCCTGGGCCCAGCGCGTGAACCGCGGCCACTCTTCGACGACGTGCAGCAGGAACGCAGGCGGAAAGAACCAAACCGCCTGGCGAAAGGTGAGGCCGTCGATCATAGGCGCCTAGATGCTTGTGCCGGCTAGCTCTCGCTCCTGAGATAGTGGCAATTGGTAAATATCTTCTGTAGCCGCACGCAGCAACTCGGCTACGCTCCAGGCTTGGGCAACGCATCCGCGAGGAGTGTGCGGCGATTCGGCGTCCGCGATCTCAGACAC
>DATJEI010000244.1:0-13478 GCA_035496735.1 Bryobacteraceae bacterium
CCAGTCTTGCCGCCGTGTCAAACCGTATCCGAAACCAGCCAAGACCAACAGGGAACCGATGTAGCCGGCGCCTACCAATTCCCGCAAGATCATCGGGACGGCGCGGATAGTAATGGTCCCCTTGAGCTGGCCGATCACCACCGCCGTGCGCCATGATGCGGCGGAATGCAAATACCAGGGCGCGAATATCAATCCTGCGATCCCCACGGCAAGCGACGCCGCCAGCAACGGCTGCCATCGCCGTGTTCTGTACGATACTAAAGCCGCCCACATGAGATGCGCCAAGGGCACGAACAGCATATACGGGAACGTGAATAGGCCGGCGGCTACGCTCAACCCGTACAACGCCGCACGCGACGCGGATTCCGGTCGGTCTAACACGCGCAAGAATGCAACTGTCGCCCAGACGCTGAGACATAGGGCCAATTCGTAAGGCCGGGCTTCAAGCGCATAACGGAGTTGCAGGGGACACAACGCGAATATCCCGGCCGCGAGCAGGGGCAGGCGCAGGCCCATCCTCCTTGCCAGAACGAACACCCCGGCGCACGCCATCACGCTGAAGATCGCCGATGGCAGACGGCCCGTGAAGGCCGAGAAGCCTAGCAGGTGCACGCTCGCGAACTGGACTACGTAGTTAAGCGGAACATTGCCGGAGACGCGGGGCACGTAGGCCAGCACATCCATAAGATGGCCCATGCGCGCGACGATCAGGTCATAGATCTCATCGAGCCACAGGGACAGGACCGGCAGCAGCGCCGCGAGCGCGCACGAATAGACCGCCAGAAATAGAAAAAGCCCGGCTCGCGAGTTGCCTGTGAGCCGGGCCTTCATACTTATGAGTTACTGGGGATCGCTATTCGGCGGGCGCTTCGCCTTCGTCCTTGCCTTGGCGCAGCGCGTTCATACGCTCCTCGCGCCGCTTCGCGCGTTCGGTCGCGCGTTTGACCAGTTCCGAACCCACTAGCTCGAGCATCGCCTGTTCGGCGCCATCACCTTTGCGAAAGCCCAAGCGAACGACGCGCGTGTAGCCGCCGCTACGCTGGCCGAAACGGGTCCCCAGCTTGTCGAACAACTTCTGGACCGCTGCAGGAGTCTCCAGAAACGATGCCGCCTGCCGCCGCGAGTGCAGGGTGTCGCGTTTTGCCAGCGTAATCATTTTGTCCACCAATGGCTGCACCGCCTTGGCCTTGGGGATCGTGGTAATGACGCGCTCATGCTCGATGACGCTAGTCACCAAACCCTTGAGCAGCGCCTTGCGCGAACCTGCATCGCGCTTGAGTTTGTAACCGGATACTCTGTGTTTCATATAGTTTCCACCCTCTGATCCGGCTTATTCAACCGCGGGACTGGCCTCTTCCTCATCCTCTTCTTCGTCGTCGACGTCGTCGATGCTATATTCGCTCGGAGAAAGCGGGGTACCGATCTGTGCCGGGGCGCCGCTCGGTGAAATCAAGCGGCCCTGCGCGTCGAACTTCATGCCGAAGGTCAAGCCCAGACCGGAGAGAATTTCCTTGATCTCGTTCAGTGATTTGCGGCCGAAGTTCTTGGTGCGTAGCATCTCGGCTTCCGATTTCTGCACCAAATCGCCAATGGTTTGAATATTGGCGTTCTTCAGGCAGTTGTAGGACCGGACGCTCAACTCCAACTCTTCCACCGAACGATTCAGAACCTCGTTCATCTGACTTAAGGCGCGCTCGGCCGGCTCCTCGGTGGCATCCGCGACTTCCTCAAAGTTAATGAAGATAGCCATGTGATCCTTCAGCAGCTTGGCCGCCTGGCCGATGGCGTCGGCCGGCGAGATAGCGCCGTTGGTCCACACTTCGATGGTCAATTTGTCGTAGTCGGTGGTTTGGCCCAGACGCGCGGCTTCCACCGCGAAGTTCACTTTGCGCACCGGCGAATGAACCGAGTCGATCGGAATGTAGCCGACTGCCAGGTCCTCATCGTTATTGCGGTCCGCCGCCACATAGCCGCGCCCCGATTTCAGGCGCATTTCGATATTGAGTTTGCCGCCCGGCCCGATGGTGGCGATGTGCATGTTGCGATCCAGCACTTCGATATCCTGATCGGTCTCGATCTGGCCGCTCAGCACCGGCCCCGGGGTCGTCGCCTTGAGACGCACGGTGCGGGTTCCCTCGCCCATCATCTTGAATGGAACCTGTTTCAGGTTCAGGATGATGTCGGTGGCGTCTTCGACCACGCTGGGGATAGGACTGAACTCGTGGGCCACTCCGTCGATACGCACCGCCGTAATGGCCGCGCCTTCAATCGAGCTCAGCAGCACGCGCCGTAGCCCGGTACCGATAGTCGAGCCGAATCCGCGCTCGAACGGCTGCGCGATGAACATGCCGTAGCGCTCGGTGAGCGTTTCGGTATTCGCAACTAACCTTTTTGGTTTTTGAAATCCTTTGAACATTCTTTGGCTCCTGTATTTTCCGAACGCCTACTTGGAATACAACTCGACGATGAGCTGCTCGTTCAACTGGATCTGCACCAGGTCTTCGCGCTTGGGCTGTCCCAGCACGCGGGACCGCAGATTCTCGCGATCCACCTCCAGCCAGTTGGGGCTGGGCGAGTGCGCGGTGGCTTCCGTGGCGTGCAAAACCGTGGGGTTCTTCTTGCTCGATTCTTGAATTTCAATCACGTCGTTGGGTTTCACCAGGAACGACGGGATATCCACGCGGCGTCCGTTCACCTGCACATGGCCATGGCGAACCAGCTGCCGGCTCTGCGCGCGCGAGGTGCCGAAGCCCATGCGGTAAATCACGTTGTCCAGGCGGCGCTCCAGCATGTTCAGCATGTTGTCGCCGGTGATGCCCTTCATGCCGCTGGCCTTCTCGAACAGATTGCGGAATTGGCCTTCGAGCAACTGATAATAACGGCGCGCCTTTTGTTTTTCGCGCAGCTGCAAACCGTAGCCAACGATCTTGGGCTTGCGATCCTTGCCGTGCTGACCGGGAATAAAATTGCGCTTTTCGATAGCGCACTTCTCGGTGTGGCAGCGTTCGCCTTTCAGGAATAACTTCATGCCCTCGCGCCGGCATTGCCGGCAGACGGGACCAATATATCGTGCCAAATCAAACCTCCCTACACTTCAGTCAGGTGCAGTTTACAACCCTTGGGTATTCTTCCTGCTTTACTTCTCTACTGCATTGCAGCCCGTTTCGGGGCTTACATCAAACTCTGCGCTTCTTCGGCGGACGGCAGCCATTGTGCGGAATAGGCGTGAGATCCTTGATGATTCTCACTTCCAGCCCCGCCGTCGACAACGCGCGCACCGCCGACTCGCGGCCCGCACCCGGACCGCTCACTTCCACATTCACTGTCCGCAAGCCCGATTCCTTGGCTTTGTTGGCGGCGGTCAGCGAAGCCTGCTGCGCCGCAAAGGGCGTGCCCTTGCGCGATCCCCGGAATCCCAGCGAACCAGAGCTCGACCACGACAGCACGTTTCCCATAGGGTCCGTGATGGTGATGATGGTGTTGTTGAAAGACGCCTGCACGTGGACCACGCCCACGGGGACCATCTTCTTTTCCTTCTTTTTGAAGGTCTTCTTCTTGCCGCCTTTGGCCGCTGTCTTCGCTGGTGCTTTGGTCGCCATGTGTAGTTTTCAGCTCTCTTTAGGTCTTCGCGCTGGCTTTCTTCTTGTTGGCCACGGTGCCGCGACGCGGGCCCTTACGGGTGCGAGCGTTGGTGTGGGTGCGCTGTCCCCGCACCGGCAGGCCGCGGCGGTGCCGCATTCCGCGATACGAACCCATCTCGATCAGGCGCTTGATATTCATCGAGATCTCTTTGCGTAGGTCGCCTTCGACGGCGCCTTCAGCTTCAAGAATCTGGCGGATGTGATTGATTTCATCCTCCGTCAGCTCCGACACCTTCTTGTTGGGATCTACCCCCGCCCGGTGGCATAGCGACTTGCTGCGCGTCCGCCCGATACCGTAGATGTAGGTGAGACCGATCTCGGTCCGCTTCTTCGCTGGTAGATCAACGCCCGCTAAGCGCGCCATATGGTTAACCCTGCCTCTGTTTATGCTTCGGATTCGTGCAGATCACCCGCACCACGCCTTCGCGGTGAACGATCTTGCACTTGTCGCACATCACTTTTACTGAAGCTCTTACCTTCATATCAACCTTTCGTCAATAACTCGACAATCCTGCCCCGCGTCCGGTCGTGCGGCGAAAGCTCCACCCGCACTCGATCCCCGGGACGCACTCTCACAAAATTCACCGTGGCCGCGCCTGCTGCATGCGCTACCACCAAATCCTCATTCGCCAGTTTCAGCCGGTACGCGGCGCTAGGCAATAATTCGACCACTACCGCTTCTTCACTGGTACCCGGCTTCACGGCCTGGTCAAAACCCAGGGCCCTTCGGCTGTCACCGCCACCGTATGCTCGAAATGCGCCGAGTACTTACCATCCTCGGTCACCGCCGTCCACTTGTCCGGCCTCACCCGGCTCCCCGGCGCTCCGGCGTTCACCATCGGCTCGATCGCCAAAACCATTCCTTCTTTCAACCGCGGATTCTCATTCCGACGGTCAACGTAGTTGGGAACCTGCGGCTCTTCGTGCATCTGCGTTCCGATGCCGTGGCCCACAAACTCCCGCACTACTGAAAACCCGTTGGCGGTCACGTGCCGCTCCACCGTCCCGCAAACATCGAATAGCCGATTGCCCGGCCGCATTTTGTCGATAGCCAGTTCCAGCGATTCGCGGGTCACTTCGATCAACCGCTTGGCCTCTTCGGAAATCTCGCCCACCGGGACGGTAATCGCCGAATCGCCGTAATATCCGTTCAACTGCACGCCGGTGTCGATCGACACGATATCGCCGTTGTTCAAAATCTTCTTCTGCGACGGCATGCCATGCACAATCTCATCGTTCACCGACACACACAACACAAAGGGGAACTTGCTCCCCGCCGCCGGGTTCGGATAACCCTTGAATGCCGGACGGGCACCCCCTTCGGTGATCATCTTCTCCGCGGCCAGTTCCAGGTCATAGGTCGAAACGCCTTCCTTGACCATGCTCTTCAAGGTGCTCAGAACCTTGTATACCAGCAGTCCCGCGGCGCGCATTTTTTCGAGCTCGGGTTGATTCTTGCGAACGATCATGATCCAGCGGCCAACTTCAGCCCAACTCTCAGCTTCGATACCCTTTGTCTTTCAACATCCCTTGAATCAGCCGGGCGATTGCCTGCGGACCACCCGCTCCCGCGCCATCTACTTCCCAGACGTCAAATCCGGATGCCCGGAAATACTCCAAGACCGGCGTCGTCTGGCGGTCATACCCCTTCATCCGCTCGGTTACTACCTCTTCCCGGTCGTCGTCACGAACCACCAACGTCGATCCGTCGTAATCGCAAACTTCCGAAACTGTGGGAGCATTCGGAGACAAACTATACAAGGCACCACACACCGGACATTGCCGGCGCCCGGCAAGTCTTGCCACAATAACATTATAGTCGACCTTCAGGTGCACCACCACGGTCGCGATCGCCTGCGCTTTCAACATCCCAGCCAGGATCTCCGCCTGGCTCACCGTCCTCGGATAGCCGTCCAGCATAAAGCCCGGCTCGCAATCCGGCTGCTCAATTCTCTCCGCTACCAGGGCATTCACCGTCGCGTCCGGCACCAATCCGCCGGCCTGGAGCGTTTTCTCCACCTGCAGCCCCAACTTGTCCCGCCGCGCGACCCTCTCCCGCAGCATGTCGCCGGTCGAGATGTGTGGCAACCCAAGCACGTTCTTCAACAGCTTGGCTTGCGTGCCCTTGCCGGAACCCGGGGCACCGAAAAGGATCAGGCACAGCCGGTTCATCTACGGGGTGTTCCGGCGGCAGCTTAGATCCCGCTCCGCCGGCCGCGGATCCGTCCCGCCCGCGGAGTAAAGCCCTCATAGTGGCGCATGATCAACTGCGCTTCAATTTGGTTCACAGTATCCATCGCCACCCCCACGACGATCAGCAAGCTGGTTCCGCCGAAGTAAAAATTCACACCCAGACCGTCCAGCAACCAGCGCGGAAAAGTTGCGTCGATCCAATTGCCGATCGCCGGGAGCCGCTGCAGTTTTATGCCGGAAATCATGATCTGCGGCAGCAGCGATAGAATCGATAGATACAGTCCGCCCACTACCGTAATCTTGGTCAAAATATTGTTCATGTAGTCGGCGGTATTCTTGCCCGGCCGGATGCCCGGGATAAACCCGCCGTACTTGCGCATGTTATCCGCCGCTTCGTTAGGATTAAAGATGATCGAGACGTAGAAGAAACAGAAGAACATGATCAGCGCGGTGTAGAGCAAATAGTACAGGGGTGTCGAGCCCGCCATCGCGCCCAGCATTCCGCTCAGCACCGGCGAGTCCTTGACAAACTGCGCCGTCGCCAGCGTCTGCGGAAACGCCAGCAGCGAACTGGCGAAGATCACCGGAATCACGCCCCCGGCGTTCACCTTCAGAGGCAGGTGCGTCGACTGTCCGCCCATCATGCGCCGTCCGATGACGCGCTTGGCATATTGCACCGGAATCCGGCGCTCGCCGCGCTCGACCAAGACAATGAAGCCCACCACGGCGATCATCATCACCAGGATGATGATTACCTGCAGCGCGTTCCAGTCGCCGCTGCTTACCTTGGTCCACATTTCAAGAATGGCGGCGGGCAGTCCCACCACGATGCCGGTAAAGATGATCAGCGACATTCCGTTGCCGATACCGCGCTCCGTGATCTGTTCACCCAGCCACATGATGAAGGCCGTGCCGGTGGTCAGGCTGAGCACCGTCATCAGCACGAATCCGACTCCCGGACTGGTAACGAAGCCCTGCTGCGCGCCTTGCAGCGCCATGGCAATGCCGAAGGACTGGATCACGGCCAGGATGACTGTCAGGTAACGGGTCCACTGGGTGATTTTGCGCCTTCCCAGTTCGCCTTCCTTCTGCAGTTTTTCCAGGGTCGGCACCACTACCGTCAACAATTGCAAAATAATCGACGAGGTGATGTAGGGCATGATGCCCAGCGCGAAAATGGTCAGCCGGCGAAAGCTCCCACCGCTGAACACATCCAGGTAGCCGAACAAAGTGCCTTGATTCTGCCGGAAGAACTCTTCCAGTTTGTTGGTATCGATACCGGGGGTGGGAATGTGCCCGCCCAGGCGATACACCGCCAGCAAAGCCAGTGCGAACAGAAGCCGCTTACGCAGATCCGGTACGCGAAAGACGTTGGTAAAGGCTTCGAGGAACTTCATGCCTGTTGACTCCTGGTCTTAAGACCCAGCCGCTTACGCCTCACTCCCGAGCACTTCAGCCGTGCCGCCGGCTGCCTGAATCTTTTCCAGCGCCGACTTGGAGAAAATATCCGCTTTCACGGTGATCTTGCGCGTCAGATCACCCGATCCTAGCACCTTCAGCCCGTCGTTCTTGAGCTTGCGGATCACGCCGAGCTTCAGCAGCGATTGCGCATCGAAGCTGTCGCCTTCCAGTTTCTCGAGCGAACTCACGTTTACGATGGCGTATTCTTTCTTGAAAATATTGGTGAAGCCGCGCTTGGGCAGGCGGCGGTGCAGCGGCATCTGGCCGCCTTCAAAGCCGCGCATGCGCGAGTAGCCCGAAATAGACTTGGCGCCCTTCGCGCCGCGGCCCGAGAATTTTCCGCGACCGGTACCCATACCCTGACCCAGGCGGCGCTTCTTGTGCCTCTGTCCGGGTGGCGGTTTCAGTTGACTGAGGTTCATGTTGTTGTCCTCGCGTGCCTATTCGACGATCGCCAAAAGATGCGGGATCTTCTTCACCATGCCGCGGAAGGCCGGCGTATCCGGACGCTCCACGATACGGTTGATCTTCTTCAATCCCAGCGCTCTAACAATTACTTTATGTTTTTCGGGCGTGCAGATTGGACTGCGCACCAATTTGATTTTAATGGTTCCCGCCATGACTATCTCACCTTATCCAGCGCCAGGCCGCGCATGTCCGCCACTTCGCCCTTATCCCGCAGCCCTTCGAGCGCGTTAATGGTAGCTTTCACCACGTTGTGCGGGTTACGCGAGCCAATGGTTTTGGTCAGCACGTTCGGAATTCCTACCGCCTGAATCACGGCGCGCACCGGGCCGCCTGCAATCACTCCGGTTCCAGCCGGAGCGGGCTTCAGCAGAACGCGTCCGCTGCCGAACTGCCCCAGCACCGGATGCTGAATGGTAGTCGCCAGCACATGAATCCTGCGCAAATTCTTCTTGGCCGCCTCAATGCCTTTCTTGATCGCGGCCGGCACTTCCTTGGCTTTGCCGGTGCCGAAGCCCACAATCTTGGCGCCGGGATCACCCACCACCACCAGTGCCGAAAAGCTCAAATTCTTGCCGCCCTTGACGACCTTGGTGACACGGTTGATCGACACCACCTGTTCCTTGAGGTTCAGGCTGTTGGCGTCAATACGCTTGGCTGTAGTTGTCGACATGCTGATTTAGAACTCCAATCCCGCTTCACGGGCCGCCTCGGCCAGCGCTTTGACGCGGCCGTGATAATGATACCCGCCGCGGTCGAATACCACGGCCTTGATGCCTTTGTCCTTGGCCCGCTCGGCCACCAGTTTGCCGATAGCTTTCGCGCCGGAGAGGTTGCCACCGCTTTTGCCGGTTGCAGCTACCTTCTCCGACGATGACGCCGCGACCACAGTGTGACCGGCAGTATCGTCAATCACCTGCGCGTAGATATGTTTCACGCTGCGAAACACCGCTAGACGCGGGCGCTCCGGCGTTCCCTTGACCTTGCGGCGAATGCGGGTGTGAATCCGCAGGCGAATGACATTTTTCGAGTCGCGTGCCATGCTACTTGCCTCCCGACGCGCCGGTCTTGCCGACCTTTTTGCGCAATAATTCGCCGACGTAACGGATGCCCTTGTTCTTGTAAGGATCTGGCGGACGCAGCGCACGCATCTTCGCCGCCACTTGCCCGACAATTTGCTTGTCGGATCCGGTGATCGTCAGCGGCGTCAAATTATTGGCCGGCTTGTCGACTTTCAAATCGACCCCATCCGGCAGATAGAACTCAATCGGATGCGAATAACCCAGCGTGAAGGTGGCGATCCGGCCCTTCACATCGCAGCGGTAACCGATCCCGAAGATGGCCAACTCGCGCGTGAAGCCGGTCGAAACACCCTGGATCGCATTGGCGGTGAGCGCGCGGGTCAAGCCATGTAGCGCGGCTTTGTCGTCGCCGTCGCGCAGCACCGTGAGCACGCCGTCTTTTTCCGAAAATGTAATGCCTTTGGGCACCGGAACAGTTTGCTTCCCTTTGGGCCCTTCCACTGTCAACTGATCGCCGACCTTGATCTTCACGCCCTTAGGCATCGGAATCAGCTTTTTCCCAACTCTAGACATAAAATTCTCCGCAGCCTACCAAACGTGACACAGCACTTCGCCGCCGACGCCTTCCTTGCGCGCCGTCGAACCCGTCATCACGCCCCTTGGCGTGGTCAGGATGTTGATGCCCAAGCCGCCCAAAACACGCGGCACTTCTTTTGACCCGACATACACCCGGCAGCCCGGCCGCGAGACGCGCTCGATCCGCGAGATCACCGGCACGTTGCCCGGCGTATACTTCAGATAAATGCGGATGGACTTCTTGTTGCCTTCTTCTGTCAGCTTGAAGTTGGCAATGTAGCCTTCGTCCTTCAGGATCTTGGCGATGTCCGTTTTCAGCTTCGATGAAGGCACGTCCACTTTCGCATGGCGCGTGGCCATGGCGTTGCGAATGCGTGTCAGCATGTCGGCGATCGGATCGGATGTGGTCATTCCTTGTCGTCCTCCTGCATCTCTTCTATACAGCCCCTACCAACTGGCCTTAATCACGCCGGGAACTTCCCCGGCGAGCGCCAGCGCTCGGAAGCAGATGCGGCACAGCTTGAATTTTCGTAAATAGCCCCGCGGCCGCCCGCAGCGCAAACAGCGGTTGCGATGCCGGCCTTGCAGCTTGGGCGTCTTCTTCTCTTTGGCGATCGCCAGTTTGGTGTCGCGCGCAATCTTCGCAGTAGTCGCCATGAAATCCTTTACTTGCTGAAGGGCATTCCCATGTGCTTCAGCAGCGCCTGTCCCTCCGCATCGGTGCGAGCGGTGGTGGTAATGCAAATATTCATTCCCTTGGTTTTCTCGACTTTGTTGTAGTCGATCTCCGGAAAAATCAATTGATCCTTCAATCCCAGCGTATAGTTGCCGCGGCCATCGAAGGACTTGGTCGAAACGCCACGGAAGTCGCGCACGCGAGGCAGCGCTACGTTTACCAAGCGGTCGAGGAACTCATACATGCGGTCGCCGCGCAGTGTCACCGCGCAGCCGATGGACATGTTCTCGCGCAGCTTGAACGCCGCGATCGACTTACGCGCCTTGGTGATCACCGGCTTCTGTCCGGCGATGGCCGTCAGCTCGTTCACTGCGCCATCGATCAGCTTGCTGTTCTGCGTCGCCTCGCCCATCCCTACGTTGAGCGAAATCTTTTCAATTTTGGGCACTGCCATGGGGTTCTTATAATCGAACTCCTTGGTCAGCGCCGGAACCACTGTTTTGAGGTAAAGCTCTTTCAGCCGCGCCATATCGTATTCCTATTTCTTATCCAAAGTCTCGCCGCCCTTTTTCGCGACGCGAACCGTATGATTGCCTTCCACGCGGTAGCCCACGCGCGTGGCGACTCCGCCGGCGGTCATGACCATCACGTTCGAAATCGCGATAGGGCTCTCACGTTCCGCGATACCGCCCTTGATCTGCTTCTGCGGATTGGGCCGCGTGTGGCGCTTCACCAGGCTGACGCCTTCGATCAACACTTTTCCTTTGACCGCATCCACCTGTAATACCCGCCCGGTCTTCCCGCGATCCCGCCCGGCGATGATCTTGACGGTGTCGTCCTTCTTGATCTTCACTTTCACCCGGATCTTGGGCTTATTTTGATGCCGCGGAGGAATTCTGCGTGCCATGAACTAGATCACCTCCGGCGCCAGCGATACAATCTTCATAAATTTCTTCTCGCGCAGTTCGCGCGCCACCGGTCCAAACACGCGCGTGCCAATAGGCTCGCCGATTTCGCTGATCAGCACCGCGGCATTGGTATCGAAGCGGATATAGGTGCCGTCTTTGCGCCGGGTTTCCTTGCGCATCCTGACCACCACGCAACGCACCACCTTGCCCTTCTTGATGGCCGAATCCGGCGCGGCTTCCTTCACGCTGGCCGTGATAATGTCGCCCAGGCCCGCGCGCAGCCCCAGATCGCCGCCGCGTGGCAGTATGCACTGCAGCCGACGCGCGCCGCTGTTATCGGCTACCTCGAGGATTGTCCGCATCCCGATCATAAACTTATCTCCTCAACCTTCCACTGACGACGCGAGCGGCTACTTGCTCTTCGTCTTCTTCTTTACCGATGCCCGCTGCTCGCGCCCGGGCTGGATACCGATGGAACTCAAGTCCGTGGTCACCTGGACCGCCTTGCGCATCACTTCGCCCAGCCTCCAGCGCTTCAGCTTGCTCATAGGGCGGCACTCAATGATGCGCACCACATCGCCCACGTTCGCGCGGCCTTCTTCATCGTGCGCGTAGAATTTTTTGCGCTTGCTGACGATTCGCTTATACAGCGGATGCGCCACCCGCCGCGTGACTTCGACCACAATGGTCTTGGCCATCTTGTTCGCGACCACATGTCCAACTTTTTCGTTCTTGTTGGATTTTTCGACTGCGTTGCCTGTTTTGGTGTCCGCCATGGGTCCTATCCCTTACTCGCCTTTTTTGCAGCCGGTTTCCTGGCTGCCGCTTTGGGAGCCGCCGCCTTCTTGACCGCAGCTTTTTTCGCCGGAGCTTTCTTTGCCGGAGCCTTCGCCGTCGCTTTCGCCGCCTTAACCGGCTTCGTCGCGGGCGTTACCGCCTGCCCCAGTTCACGCTCTCGCTGAACCGTCAGCATCCGGGCGCGTTCCTTGCGCAGCTTCCGCAATTTAGTCAGACCATCCGCTTGCCCCATGCTCAACTGGAAGCGCAGCCGGAACATCTGCTCGGATGCATCCTTCAATTGTTTGGTGATCTCGGCCGCGTCCAGGCCCCGTGCTTTTTCCGCGTTCTCTTTCATGCGCCGTTACTCCGCCAATTCCCGCGTGACGAACTTCGTCGGCAGGCCGATCTTCGCTGCCGCGAGGCGCATGGCCGCCGCCGCCAGTTCCTTGGTCACGCCTTCCATCTCGAACAGAATCTTGCCCGGACGCACCACCGCTACCCACTGGTCGGGCGCGCCCTTGCCCTTACCCATACGGGTTTCAGCCGGCTTCTTGGTGATGGGCTTGTCCGGAAACAAACGGATCCACACTTTGCCGCCGCGCTTGATGGAACGTGTCATGGCGACGCGAGCCGCCTCAATCTGGCGGTCGGTGATCCAGCCGCATTCCATGACTTTCAAACCGAAATCGCCGAACGCAAGCGAGGAGCCGCGCCAGGCCTTGCCCGCCATGCGGCCGCGCTGCTGCTTGCGGTACTTGACTTTCTTCGGCATCAACATGGCTTACTCTTTGCCTCCTTCAGGCTCGGTGCCCTCGGGCTTGGCACTTTCAGGCGTCGTAACCTCGGGCGCAGCGACCTCAGGTTTAGGCTCCTGTTTCCAGGTCGGGGTAGTTGGTGCAGCCATGGGCGGCAATATCGGAGCGGTGGTTCGCTCGATCGGCGCACCCTGCACGGCTCCGTGTTCGGGTGCGGGGGCAACCGGCCGGGGACCACGATCCCGATCGCGGTCGCGCCGTTCGGGACGCGGAGCGCGGCGCGGCTCCGGCTCATTACGCAATCCCTTGCGCGGACCCCCCGGAAGAATCTCTCCCTTGTACACCCAGCACTTCACGCCGATAACACCGTAAGTGGTGTGGGCTTCGCTAAAACCGTAGTCGATATCGGCGCGCAGGGTGTGCAGCGGAAGCTGTCCCTGCAGATACCATTCCGTACGCGCAATCTCGGCGCCGTTCAAGCGGCCCGACACGCGTACCTTGATACCTTTGCAACCGAAGCGCAGTGCCGAATCAACAGCTTTCCGCATCGCCCGGCGGAACGCCACACGCTTTTCAAGCTGCAACGCAATCGATTCCGATACCAGTTGCGCGTCCAACTCCGGCTTATGCACTTCCAGAATGTCGATGAAGATTTCGCGATTGGTCTTCTTCGCCAGGTCGCTCTTCAGCTTCTCGATCTCAGCGCCCTTGCGGCCGATAATGATGCCGGGACGCGATGTCGAAATGGTGATGCGCAGCTTGTTGCCGGGACGATCCACTTCAATCGAACTGACGCCCGCCGCCTTGAGCCTGTCACGCAGCGAAGCTTTGAGTTCCAAGTCTTCATGCAACAGCTTGGCGTAATCCTGCTTAGCGAACCACCGCGACCGCCAGGTCTTGGTGACGCCCAGCCGGAATCCGTAGGGATGTGTTTTCTGACCCATCTAGTTTTTGTCTCCCACCATCACCACAATGTGCGCCATTCTGCGCTGATAGCGATA
>DATJEI010000245.1:0-8105 GCA_035496735.1 Bryobacteraceae bacterium
ATTGCGCGCTGATACCTTCAACACCCTGAATCACACCAGTTTGACCGGACTGGTCACCACCACTGGATCGGGCAACTTCGGTCGCCTTACCCAAGCCACGGCGCGCACCATGCAGCTTGAGGCGCGCTTGACTTTCTGAGAAGCGAGCGCAACGGGCGGAGTTGGCCGCGGATTGGGAACACGCCGGGAGAACTCTGGTGTAGACACCGTTGTAGGGCTGGGCAAGCATGTATGGTACGTAGTAGAAGTTGAGGCCGAGCGAAAACGCGCCGGCGCTTCGATTTTGTAGCTACGCCGCTTTAACCCGTCGGGCGCGGTGCAGTTTCAACACCAGAATGACGAGCACCTGCAGATCGGTAACGCCATTTGCCAGCATGATGGGCCGGGACATCCGCAGAAGTCCGTATACGAACCAGAGACTGACTCCCGTGCCGAAAAGCGCGAGCATCAATCCGGAGAGCGCTTGACCCCCGGCGCGCCAGGTGCGGATCACTTGCGGCAAAAAGGCGACAGTCGTCAACATGCCCGCACAGTAACCGATCACCTCGGATTGCTCGCTTAGCCAAGTCATAGTGGTTACTTTCATTATTGCCGAACGGACGCGGCCGCCGCCTCATTCGGCAGCCGGTCTGATATGTTCGTATGATCGGAAGCATGCCATTTATGTCACGGGTCATGTTAAGGGTCACGGCAACCGCGGTCTTGGTCGCCGGGCTGGCGGCGGCGCAGAATCCCTTGTTCACGGAGAAGTGCGCGGTGTGTCATGGCGCGGAAGCGAAGGGCGGCGACCGTGGGCCGGCGCTCGCGAATAACCGGCGGCTTGGCAGTCGCACGGTCGAGGACCTCGCGGCGATCATTCAGAATGGAACTCCCGGGGGCATGCCGGCTTTTCCGCTGCCGGACGATCAGATCAGGCAACTCGCGCGTTACGTGCATTCGCTCAATGCCACGGCGTTCGAACTGAAACCGAATGGCGATGTGGCGGCCGGCGAGAAGTTTTTCTTCGGCCAGGGCAAATGCGGCTCGTGCCACGCCGCGAACGGCAGAGGAAACAACTTCAGTGGTCCCGATCTATCGAATGTCGCGCGGCAAATGACGCTGGCGGAGCTGGAGACGGCTCTTAGCGATCCTTCGGCGCGCATCGCCGATGGTTATGCTGTGGCAAGTGTGACGCTGATCAACGGGGCTGTCCTGAAGGGCTTTGCGCGAAGCCGTAGCATCCATGATGTGCTGCTGCAAACGTTGGATGGGAAATTGCATTCGTTGAACGAAAGCGAATACCGGCAGGTGAAACTCGAATCCGGCTCGCTAATGCCTGTGCTACAGGCAAGCGCCAATGAAAGGCGCGACCTGATCGCATGGCTGAGCCGCCTGGGAGGAGAGGCTGAGGCTAAGGAAGCGGCTGCTGGCAGTGCGACTGGGGCCGGAGGCGGAGCGGACTTCACGGCCATTCTGCATCCGAAACGGGGAGACTGGCCTACGTATTACGGCAATCTCAGCGGCAATCGCTATACGACGGTGGATCAAATCACGCCGGCCAATGTTGTCAAATTGCAAACGCAGTGGATCTATCCCATTCAATATTCGCCGCTGGAAACCACGCCGCTGGTGGTGGATGGCGTGATGTACGCGACGGGTCCCAATCAAGTTTTTGCAATTGACGGCCGGAGCGGCGACGAGTTATGGCGCTACACGCGGCCACGCACGCCTGCGGGCACGGTGTCGGCGGATGCGGCGCTGGGCGCGAATCGCGGAGTGGCGTTGAGCGGGGATCGGGTTTTTTTCACGACCGACGATGCACACATGCTGTGCTTGAACCGCTTGACCGGCGCGCTGCTGTGGGACGTCTACATGCCGGAAGCGCCGCAGCATTACGGAACCACTTCCGCGCCTCTGGTGGTAAACGATCTCGTGATCTCCGGCGTTGGCGGTGGAGACGAGGGGATTCGCGGATTCATTGGAGCCTGGAATATCGCGACGGGGGAACTGGCGTGGCGATTCTGGACGGTACCGAAGCCGGGCGAAAGAGGTTCAGAAACATGGAAAGGCAATGCCATCGGCGTGGGCGGCGGTTCCACATGGCTGACCGGCACCTATGACGAGGAGACGGGCCTGCTTTACTGGCCGACGGGCAATCCTTTTCCGGACACCGACGGAACCGATCGCGTCGGCGACAATCTGTACACGAATTGTGATTTGGCGCTGGACCCGAAGACCGGGGAACTGCGCTGGTATTTCCAATTTACGCCGCACGATTTACATGATTGGGATGCGGTGCAGCCTCCGGTTCTGGTGGATGCGACCTTCATGGGGCGCGCGCGCAAGCTGCTGCTGCACGCGAATCGCAACGGCTATTTCTATGTCCTCGATCGGACGAACGGCGAACTGCTGTTATCCAAGCCGTTCGTGAAGAAGCTGACCTGGTCGGATGCCATCGATTCCGCGGGCCGGCCGCAGGTGACATCCAACAATGAGACTACGCCGGGCGGAGTGAAGACCTGCCCGGCCGTGCGCGGCGCGACGAATTGGTATTCCACTGCGTTCAGCCCGCAAACCAAACTGTATTACGTGATGGCGGTGGAAGATTGCAGCAACTACCGGCAAGCCAAACAAGGTGGCTTCGGCTTTCTCGACGACCCGCGCGATCCGGCCATGAAGTATTTGCGCGCGCTGGATATTCAGACTGGCAACATCGCGTGGGAAATTCCGCAGATCGGTCCGGTAGAGCACAATTACTCGGGTGTGCTGGCGACGTCCACCGGCCTGATATTTTACGGTGAAAGCGGCGGGGCCTTCGCCGCGGTAGATGCCAAGAACGGGAAAACGCTGTGGCATTTCGGCACGGGCAGCATTTTTAAAGCGTCGCCTATCACTTACATGGCGGCGGGCCGGCAATATGTTGCGATCGCGGCGGGAGCGAACATCATCGCCTTCGCTTTGCCGGGTGCGTTGCCGGAGAAACCGGCGGACAAACGCTAGCGGGCGCTGGGAAGAGGGAAATGCACATGAGGCACACGACATGAGACAGATGTGGCTGGCTGGACTTTTTTCGATAATTGTGGCGTCGGCGCAACCAGCGCCCTTGCCGATTCAGGATTTGCAGATACTCCGTTTGTGGTCTGGCGCCGCACCCGGAGCACAGGGGACGGGGGAGAGCGATATTCCGCAAATGACTGCTTATCTTCCGCGCTCGACCGCGCCAGAGATGACCGCTGTGATCGTCCTTCCGGGTGGAGGATACCGCGCGCTCTCGATGAATAGTGAAGGCCGCCAAGTGGCGAATTACTTAAACTCGCTGGGAATCGCCGCGTTCGTGCTGCAATACCGCCTGGGGCCGCGCTATCACTACCCGGTTGAACTCGACGACGCGCAGCGCGCCATCCGCACGGTGCGGTCTCACGCGAGCGAATGGCACATCGCGCAGAATCGCATCGGCGTCATGGGATTCTCGGCCGGCGGACATCTGGCTTCGACGGCTTCGACACGCTTCGATTCCGGGAAGCCCAATGCAAGCGACGGCGTGGACCGCGTGAGCAGCCGTCCGGACTTCTCCATCCTGTGCTATCCGGTAATTTCTTTAACGGAAGCATGGACCCACCAGGGTTCGAAGCTGAACCTGCTGGGTGAGAATCCGGCGCCCGAGCTGGCCAAAACGCTTTCCATGGAAAACGCGGTGACGGCGCAAACTCCGCCGACGTTTATTTTTCAGACCAACGCCGACACCACCGTTCCCGCCGAAAATAGCGTTTACTACTATCTCGCGCTGCGCAAGGCGGGAGTATCAGCGGAGATGCACGTTTTTGAAACTGGACCGCACGGGGTCGGCCTGGCGATGTACGATCCAGCGCTCAGCGAGTGGCCAAAGTTGCTGGTCAACTGGCTGCGGGCGCATGGATTTATAAAGAGCTAGAAGCAGGCGTCACGGGTCGAAGTATTCCGTAAGACTTTGGTTCACGACAGGTTCACCAGTACGCGATCATGCGGCCGGCGGTGATGGCGGTAAGCCAGCAGAAAAGCGATATTCCACCAATCGCCGCCAACTTCGACTGCTCGCGGGCGGAAAGCTCCCGCGTCTTATGTTGCCTCCATGCCGCCAAAGAATTGAGCGCGGCGACGTTCAGGAGTCCCAAGCCGATCGCAGGAAATTTGATGTACAGGAATGGATTACCCACGTATTCCGTGGCCTTCGTTGCGAGCAGGCAGATGCCACTGGCGGCGGCTATAAAAAAGCCAATGGTGGCGACCGGCACGACTGGCTCGCTGACTGCCGCGAGCGCGACCTTTCTCCAAACACCCAGCAGCCGCAGGTCGAGGACCAGAAGGGCGCCGAAAAGCGATGCCACGCCGAGGATGTGGACCAGGTTCACAACTCCGTAGGTCCACACACCGGATTCCCGCATGGCATGGCCTAAAGCCGAACCCTGCAGCCACGCCATGAATTCGTACAAACAGTCCCCCCCGGCTACAGCCTACTTACGATCGGGATAGACGTTGAAGGTGCGTCCGTTCCAGGTAACGCGCTCGGTCTTGACCTCCAGCCGTTTGGGATCGAGGTTGCGATGACCGTGGATCGTAACCGGCGCTCCCACCGGAATGACCCCTTCCTTCAAGCCTGCCCGGTTGGTCGCGGCGGGCGGAGCCAGGGTGAGATCCCAAACCTTGCCGTCGGCTGTCTTCAGTTTCATTGTCGCGTGCGGCCCGGCGAGACTGACACCGGTGTCGACCGTGCCCGAAAGTTCGAATTCCTCTTCGGAGTTCCCACCCCATCCGTGATGGGCCCAAGCGGGCGGGGCCGTCAGTGAAACGGTCAGAATAGCGGCGCAAATGCCCAACGAGAGTCGTGAATCCATGGCTTGCCTCTCCTTACGACTCACATGTTACTACTAATGGGCGCGCGGCGGGCTTCAGCGCCATCCCTCCCGAACCAGGACCTTGAAGTTTTCGCGCTTATCGTTGACCACGCGGAACGCCTCGACTTTGATCTTACGGAACTTGCCGGTTCCTCTGATTCTGGTGTCATAAACCATCCGGTATTGTGTGGCGATACTCTGCATGATGCCCTCCATCACATCATGAAAGCCCACGGACATCTTCGGGAACCAGGCGAAACCGCCGCTCTTGCTCGCGAGCATTTGTAGAAATGCTTGCGCTTGGATGAGCTGCATCTGGCCGGACGATGATATGTAGGGATCATATACTCCTCTTAGCATCGAGCCGATGCCAGCCGCGAACACCGTTACGTTGTCAGCTTCGATCTTTTTTTTCACATCGTCCAAGTTGTGCTCGCTGAAGGTGTCGACGCCCGTTCCAATCACAACCAGAATGTGGCGGCCGGGCAGCCGGCTCATTTTGTCCAGCATTTCATAGATGGCGTCGTAGGTATCGATCTCATTCCAGGTCGGGGGGCCCAGCGCGGCAAACTGCTGGGTGATCGCCGCCCGCTGCTTGGTGAAATCCGTATGGATCTCGAGCATATTCGAGTAGGTTGCCAGTGCGTACCAGTGGCCATCGATCCCGTGTGCCTCAAAGCCATTAAGCGCGTAAGCGATATCTTCGAGGAAGTAGCTGGAGGACGTACTCTGCTCGATCAGAAAGGCGATGGAAGCAGGTTCTTCGGGTTGTTCCAGGCGGAATGTGCGGGAGTGGCCGTCCTCCGTTAAGCGGAAATTGCCTGGCAGCAAGCCGCTGATGAGTTGGCCGTTCTTCTCCACGTTCAGGTAAAGAGAAACGGTTTCGGTTTTCGCCCCGGCGGCCGGCTCTTGGGACGCGGCCTCATCGGCGATCACTGGTATCGCTCCCATCCAAAGCGCGACGGCTAGTGTCCGGTATGGGCGGTGAGCTTGGTTTGTGGAGCAGCGCATATCGCCTCTATAGGTTGGTCGGGTTCGTAAATCAGCTTGGTTAAAGCGGGGCAGCCCTGTTCCGGAGCGAGCAGGCTGGGCTTATCCTTGCTTTCTTCCGCAGCCTTGGCGGTCACGGCAGTCAGCGCCGTTTTCATTGCCTTGAATTCGGCGGAGTCGAGAATCACGTTCGGTTTCTTGCCGAGGTACATCATTTCGCGTTGGGATTCCACCATGCGTTGATAGAAGGGCGGGTGCGAGCGAAACCAGCTGGCTCCGTTCACATAACCTTCCTTGGTGGCCATCTTGTCGAAGAACCGAATGAAACCACTGGTATCGTAACCTGCGTTCCAGGCGTATTGAATGCCGAGTTGATCGGCCTGCTGCTCGAAATCGCGGCTGACGCCCAAAAGAGCCAGGTTCAGAGTAAGCCCAAGACCGAAGAAGCCATACTGCAACGCATAATACGTTCCAATCCCTGCCACGCCCCCGGTGAAGATCACCGCAGCCACCTGGGCGGCCTGGTAAATGATCGACGCGATGGTTGCTCTCTTCATCAGCTTATGACCGTGCCGGCCCACGACATGCGACATCTCATGGGAAATCACTCCCGCCAGCTGGGACTCATCCTCTACGGCTTCGAGCAGACCCCGCTCTATGAAAATGAACCCCCCGGGCAACGCGAAGGCGTTGATTTCTTTCGAATTCAGGACTGTAACCTGTAACGGAACCTGCAGGTCCGATTTCGCAGCGAGCTTCTGCGCCAGATTAGTCACGTAATTAACGACGGCCTTATCTTCCACTTCCATCGGCATCATGCCGGTGCGTTTCAAGTCGCGAATGGCCTCCTGGCCGGTCTTGATGTCATCCTTCTGATTACGTTCAATCTCCCGGAAGCCAATGTCTGCCACATCGCTCCAGCGGCGGCTCTTGTAGCTGCCATCCGCGAGGCTCTGACGAATCTCCTTTACCTGAGCGGGCCATTGCTGAATCAGGTCGAGCTTCGCTTGGCGATTCGCGTATGCGACCGGAATGGCGTGCTGGGAAATAACATCGGCTTGGCTCTTGAGCGCCCGCGCGTCTTGAATATTGCAGTGAAGCGTATGCCGCTGATCGTCTGAGATCTTGGTCTTGAGGTTCTTTTGGGCCTCGTCTACGGTGTGTTGGTAGTCTTTGGCGGAAGCCTCAAATCGTCCAACGCAAAAATCTTGCGCTTGCTTGAGGTACTCGCGCATGCGGGCGATCTGCGCTTCGTTGTACTCCAGACTGGGAGCGATCTCAAACAGAGTTAAATACGACTTCTTGAGGTCTTCCTGTAAAGGTTCAAAGACGCTGGCAACTGGCTTAACCGTCGGCAACTCCGCGCGATGCGCACGCCCACACCCCACCAAGTTTGCGATCAAAAGCTCAGAGCAGAGCAGCGCAACCAGCGCTCTCAAGTCAGGCATGATCATTTGTCCTCCCGCGGTTCAAGATGGCAATTTCCGTGCCGTCCCACAACTCATTTGAAATCAAAGGAATCAGGCTGGAAGATCCCGCGAGAGCCACCCCATCTGGGGCATAAAGCCCAACACATCCGTGCCGACTGCCTCTCCACTAGGCGCTTCCCGGATCTCTTCTGCCCAACCATACTGATCAGTACTCCTACGGGCCCTCAGGCACTTTAGGATGCCCTGTTGTCGTACGCTTGTAGGGTGATCGATGTAAAACCCACGGTCCTCGAAGGTAAGGGTATACGTCTGGAGCCGTTAACCGACGAGCATCACGATGGCTTGGCTGCCGCCGCCACCGATGGCCGCCTGTGGGAGCTGTGGTTCACATCCGTCCCCGCTCCCGACGGTGTGCGCGGTTATATCGCCGAGGCTCTTGACGGCCAAAAACTGGGCCATATGCTCCCTTGGGCTGTGCGGGAGCTGGAAAGCGGCACTATCATCGGTTCGACGCGCTATCACGACATCGTTCCCAGAATCGATCGCGTGGAGATCGGCTACACCTGGTACGCGCAAAGCCGCCAACGAACCCACGTCAACACGACTTGCAAGCTGCTGCTGCTCGGCCACGCCTTCGAAACGCTGGGCTGCAAAGTCGTGGGATTGCGGACCGACAACTTTAACTTCCGCTCGCAAAGGGCCATAGAAGCACTCGGAGCGAAACGCGATGGTGTCATGCGCCATCACGTCGCCCGCCGCGACGGAACCGTCCGCGACAGTGTGATGTACAGCATCCTTGCGAGCGAATGGCCGGACGTGCGGCGTCATCTTGAAC
>DATJEI010000246.1:0-3354 GCA_035496735.1 Bryobacteraceae bacterium
CCTGCGTCCCCAAACACTTCCGCGGTGAATGCTTCAATCACCGCTCCTTCGCGCCATGCGTTTTCAGGCAGTCCCGCCTTCCGGCAGGTTTGTTCGAGGAAGGTGACGCGGTCCCAGCCGTGTTCAACCGCAACCTGGGGAAGCAGCAGGCCGCGACGGCCCGCGTGGCCGATTACCAGCCCGTGCCGGCCAACTTCAACCTGTTCGGCTGCGATCGCCCGCAGCGGCGACAGCACGCTGAGAGACATAGTGAGGTCCCCAGCTTCCCCGATACTGACCGGCGCAAACCGCGGATCGTCAAAAGCTGCGGCCTGCGCAGTTTCAATCACTGTCTGATACAGCGGCAGAATAGCCATCGGATATCCGACACAGCCTCTGAGCTTTCCGTTCAGATAAAGGGTCGTGAACGCGCCACGCAACTCGGACAGGTGTGCGGACGCGAGAGGCTGCGGCAGGTTCGCTCCTTCCAATTTTGCACGAATGGCTTGCTGAGCAAGACGAAGCAGCAACGCTCGTTCGTCAGGGCTGTATTCCGGATATGCGGGTTGCAAATCTGTGGAGTGCGGCCGAGTTTCAGATGACTGCGGCATTCTGCTTCTTGCGACGGCGGAGAATAAATGCGCGGCGCTGACGCTTGACCACGTGCCGATCGATTTTCTTCCAGAAGCCGACGAAATAGTCGCCTGCGGAAATCAGCGACAAGGCCACCATGAGCCAGATGGCACCGAACGCGATCCAATGCACCGGCAGGACAAACCGGCCCCAGGTCCAAACCGGCCAGCGGTGGTCCAGAATGACGGCCACTACGGAAACGATCTGCACGAACATTTTCATTTTGCCGAGATCGCTGGCTTCGATGGTGAAACCCTCTGACGCGGCAATGCCGCGCAAGCCGCTGACCAGAAACTCGCGGCCGATGATGACCACGGCGATCCACGCCGGAACCAGTCGCGGATTGAATTGCACCAGGGTGACGAACGCGGCCGCGATTAGCAGCTTATCCGCCAGCGGATCAAGCAGCATCCCCATGGTGGTGATCTGGCCGCGTTTGCGCGCGAGATATCCGTCGATCCCGTCCGTTATCGATGCGGCGATGAATAGGGCCGAAGCCAGCAACTCTTTTTCGCCATGCACGCTGTTGAAGTGGGTGCTGGCGAGCACCCACATGAGCAGCGGGATACTGCAAATCCGGGTCAGCGTGATGGAGTTAGGCAGGTTCACTTGCAACCGCTCGCCAAAACGCGGCGATCATTTAGATTATCCTCCAGCGGGGATTGCTGGGCAATGGAAAGGAAACAGGAACGGATGTTCCCGCGACTGCCGGATGGTCGCAAACAGAGCGGATGAGCGCGCTGGCAGCAGGCTACGGTGCCGGAGTAACATCTCCACAGGAGTTGGACTCATGAACGCTGAACGCACTTTGATTGTTGCAGTCGGAGTTCTCGCGATAGGACTGGGCTTGATTTTCGGATTCTGCCACGGCAACGCCGGTGTCTCCGCGGCTTATCCGCCCTCAGGAGCATCCTTCCAGTTGTCCATCACGACCACGGGTTTTCCCGCTGAGGGCGGATTCGCAGCGACGGTCATAGGCGTTGTGCTGCTCCTCGCCGCCTTTCTGCAAGCTATCGTGGAGCAGGTTCGATGGCCCCACCAGGACTCAAAACATCAGGGCAGCGCCGCTACTTAGACTTAGTGGAAGCTTTGGCCGTGGCCTGATGCGCGATGATCTGGTCTTTGATCTTGTCATAAGTGGCCTGCGGCACCACTTTTTTCGTCACCAGATCGCGCTTGGTGTGATACGGCCGGTTATCAATGATCTTCTGTGAATAGGCGTCGCCGATTCCGGGCAATGCCTGCAATTGATCTTTGGTGGCAGTGTTGATGTCCAGCTTGTCGGCAGCCGCCATCGCGGTTTTCGACGACTTCGCCGGAGCAGCCGCGGTCGATTGCGCGGCAGCAGCTTTCGGAGACACTGCGAGCACCAATCCCAAAACTAGCGTCACTACCAGAATCCAAATTTTTCGTCCCATATCGTCTCTCCTTGAAATATTCCAGTTCTACGCGTAAATTCCGCGCTGCCGGATGGTGTAGGCAACGCGGTCAATCGCCAGCATGTAGGCTGCGATGCGGTTGTTCACGTGGTGCGCCTCCGAGTATCGGACCACATCGTCAAACGCGCTGACCATGATGTCCTCGAGCTGCTCGTTAACCACCGCCTCCTTCCAGAAATATCCCTGGCGGTCCTGCACCCACTCAAAGTACGACGTTGTGACGCCGCCGGCGTTGCATAGGATGTCCGGAATAATGAAGACTCCCTTCTCGGCCAGGATGTCGTCGGCCGTGGCGGTGGTAGGACCGTTGGCGCCTTCAGCCAGAATGCGGCACTTAACGCGATCGGCATTCTGACTGGTGATCACATTTTCGGTCGCTGCCGGAACCAGGATCTCGCACTCAGTCAGCAGCAGCTCTGCGGGATCGGCTGGCTCCGCCCCTTTGAACCCGGTGATGGTGCGATTCAGCTCGCGGTGGTTCCACAGCGCCTCGGCGTCCATGCCGTTTTTGTTGTAGATGGCGCCGTCCACTTCGATCACACCAATGATCTTGTACCCCGCAAGCCTCATCAAGCGTGCGGCATTCGATCCCACATTGCCGAACCCCTGAATAATGACGCGGGTGCTCTCCGGCTGTAGGCCCAGCTTCTTGATCGCCTGGTCGCAGACGATCATGATTCCGCGGCCGGTGGCTTCGCGGCGGCCGCGCGATCCGCCAATGTTGATGGGCTTGCCGGTGACGACCGCAGTGACGGTCTGACGCATGTGCATGGAGTAAGTGTCCATCATCCACGCCATGACCTGTTCGTTAGTATTCACGTCGGGAGCTGGAACATCTTTTTCCGGCCCGATGAACTCAATCAGCTCCGCGGTATAGCGGCGGGTCATGCGTTCGAGTTCACCTTGTGACATCTTGTGGGGATCGCAGATCACGCCGCCCTTGGCGCCGCCGAATGGAATATTCACCACGGCGCACTTCCAGGTCATCCATGCCGCCAGGGCACGGACTTCGTCGAGCGTAACGTCGGGACCGTAACGGATGCCCCCCTTCGCCGGACCGCGCGCGATCGAATGCTGCACCCGGAAGCCGGTAAAGACTTCAAGCTTCCCGTTGTCCATGGAGACGGGGATGTGCACGATGAGCTCGCGGTTGGGATACTGCAGGACCTTCCACACGCCTTCGTCAAGGTTCAGTTTCTGCGCGGCGTAGTTGAAGCGCGCAGATTGCGCCTCCCAGGGATTGATCTCCTGTTCCAGCGAAACAGTTTTCATAGGGTCTCCGTTGCACCCGCTGATCAGGAAA
>DATJEI010000247.1:0-6223 GCA_035496735.1 Bryobacteraceae bacterium
TGCCGCCTATCAGCGCGGTGTTAAATATCTGCTGTCCACGCAGCTTGAAGATGGCTCGTGGTACATCAAGACGCATTCGCAGGCGGTGCAGCCGTATTTCGACGTCGGCTTCCCGCACGGCGAGGATCAGTGGATCTCGGCGTGCGGCACTAGTTGGGCGACCATGGCCCTGGCGCTGGCATCGCCTGAAACACATCCGGTTACCGCGCAGGTGGTGCGGTGATATGAAGCGCCTGTTCGGAATGGGCTTGGTGCTTTGCGCACTGCCGGCCTTCGGCCATCATGCATTCTCGGCCGAATTCGATATCGACAAACCGGTGACAATCAAGGGAACGCTCACCAAGCTCGAATGGGTGAATCCGCACGGCTGGATTTACGTGGATGCCAAGGACGAGGACGGCAAGATGGTCAACTGGGCGGTGGAATTCGGCGCGCCAAACACCTTGCTCCGGCGGGGATTGCGCAAGACGGATTTCCCGGTGGGCGTTGAGGTGACGGTGAAGGGATATCGCGCCAAGGACGGAGGGCGAAACGTAACCGGAACCAGCGTCACTCTGCCGGATGGGCGGAATCTGTACACGGGGTCGTCGGCGAACGGCCAGCCGACCGAGTAGAGCGGCAGTGAGAAAGTTGCCGTCTCATTTCGCGCTGGCGTTGGTTGCCACGGGGTTTACGTGCGGGATCGCGTCTGGGCAATCGGCGATTCCGCGAACGGCGGAGGGGCGGCCGGATCTGTCGGGGATCTGGCAGGTAATGAACACGGCGGAGTGGGATATCCAGGATCACCAGGCGAGACCGGATGCGCCGGCGGGGCTGGGCGTGGTCGAAGGCGATCAGATCCCGTATCAGCCTTGGGCGGCGGCAAAGAAGAAAGAGAATTTCGAAAAGCGCGCGACTGCCGATCCGCTAGTCAAGTGCTACTTGCCGGGTGTGCCGCGGGTCACCTATACGCCGCTGCCGTTTCAGATTTTTCAAACGCCGAAGCAGATCACTATCTTTTATCAATATGCGCACGCGGTCCGCCATATCTTCGCGAATGGCAGCAAGCATCCGGACGGGCATATCGACTGGTGGCTGGGGGATTCGCGCGGGCAGTGGCAGGGAGACACCCTGGTGGTGGACGTCATCGATTTCAACGATCAGACGTGGTTCGACCGGGCAGGGAACTTCCATAGCGATGAGTTGCACGTGGTGGAGCGGTATACGCCGGCGGACGCCGATCACATGAATTATGAAGTTAGCGTTGAGGACCCGAAGGTTTTCACGCGGCCGTGGAAAATGAGCATGATCCTCTACCGTCACAAGGAAAAGAATTTTCAATTGCTGGAGCACGAATGCTACGGTTTCGAATATGAGCCGTATTATCCGTGATGGGGGCCAACGTGAATACACGATCTCTACTCGCAACCGGGTTGGCCGGCGCATTTGCGGTGGTGGCGGTAGTGGCGGCGGCGCGGGCACAGAGTGCGGCCGTAGATAAGGCCATCGCGACCAAGAGTCCCGCGGCCGAGGCGGCGGCCCCGTGGGTTCCGTCGCGATTGCCCGACGGACAGCCGGACGTGCAAGGCTTCTGGTCGGCGGAAGTGAGCGGAACTTATTCGCTGTTAAATCCGAGGAAAGGCGGTGTCCGCCTGCAAGAGCAGTTGCTCGAGAAGGCCGGCAAGAAGCCGCCGACGAAGCCCACGCGGATCGTCGATCCGCCGGACGGGCAGGTGCCTTATCAGCCGTGGGCGCGCGCCAGGCAGCAGGAGATTCAGGCCAACATCGATAATCCAACGGCGCAGAGGCATATCGATCCGCAGGCGCGCTGCCTGCCGAACGGGCCGCTGCGGTCGCCGCTGTGGTCGGCCTACGAGATCATGCAATCCCCCGGATACCTGGTGTTCTCCTACGAGACGACGCACATGTACCGCATCGTCCCGCTGGATGGCCGGCCGCATCCCAGCCAGAACGTCAAACTATGGATGGGCGATTCGCGGGGCCACTGGGAGGGCAATACGCTGGTCGTGGACGTGATGAATAACAATTCGAAGTCGCGTTTCTCCACCGAGGGCGATTTCGCGAGCGACAAGCTGCATATGGTGGAGCGGTACACTTTCCTGGACGCGAAAACCATGGAGTACCGCGCTACCATCGAAGATCCCACCGTGTACACGCGGCCCTGGACCATTCAGGCGCGCATGATTCGTATCCACACCAAAGACCCGGATTACGAGGTGTGGGAAGATGCCTGTCACGAAGGCGAGAAGCATGGGCTGATCGAGCCGCCGCAGGATTCAGGGAAGAAATGACCACATTACCTTGGATGAATTCACTGGCAGACCTGGCATAGTGAGTTCGCGCGTAGCAGGCCATTCGTTTACCTGCTGAAGTGGAATCACCCGTATTAAAACGATTTAATCGTTCTTTGGCTTAGCCCGTGATACCGTTGAGTTATTCCCTATTTGTTTTGGTAATATTTTAATTGTTTTCGAAATCTGTACGACTTGCAATCGTTGCCCTCATTGGACCCATGTGCATGCAGGGCCAGCGGATTGCTCCGAGCGCGCAGAGACAGATTGCGGCGCTCCTGAGCGAAAAAGCCTCTCGAAGCCCGGCGGAACGCAAAATGAGCGCGATTCTGGTGCATGCGGCCAAGATCCTGCGCGGGGAGAAGATTCACCCAGAGTTCCCGAATCCAACGGACGCCCTGGCGGCTGTTCGTCTGGATACGCGGCAACGAGTTGAAGTGGATATTCGGGGCGAAGTGACTCCGGAATTGCTGGCTCATATCGGAGCGCTGGGGGGTACGGTCGTAAATTCATTTCCCGGTTATCGCGCGATCCGAGCCAATCTTCCGTTAGTATCCGTGAAGGAACTCGCCGCAGATTCAGGCGTGACGCACATCCGGGCGGCGGAGGCGACAGCAAGTCAGCAAGAAACTGAGCCTCTGCTGCGCACAAGAGCTGGAGCCACGCCGCAGGTACAAAGTGTCGCAGCGGAACTACGCCGATATTTCGGACGAGAGCCCCGCCGATTTCACGGCTTGTGGCGCAGTTCGCGGATGCCTGGGGGCGCTTTTTTTGTGGGTCCCGATCTTTCCGGGGATGTGGCGCATCAAGCTAACGTGGCTCGCGCAACATACAGCGTGGATGGAACCGGAGTGAAAGTGGGGGTGCTTTCCAGCGGAGTCGATAGCCTTATAACGGAGCAGGCGGCGGGCAGACTTCCGGCGGTAAACGTCCTCCCTGGACAAAGAGGCACCGGAGACGAAGGTACTGCAATTCTGGAAGTCTTGTATACAATGGCTCCCGGCGCGACACTTTACTTTGCGACGGCAAACGGCGGCCAGCCGAGCATGGCCAACAATATCCAGGCCTTGGCGGATGCCGGCTGCCAGATCATTCTGGACGACATTATCTATCTGGCAGAACCGGTTTTCCAAGAAGGAATCATTGCTCAAAGAGTGAATGCGGTTGCCGCGGCGGGAGTTTTTTATTTTTCGGCGGCGGGCAATGACGGCCGCACGTCAGCTAACACGAGCGACACTTGGGAGGGCGATTTTCTCGATAGCGGTTTTACACTTGGCTTTATTGATCCGGCGGCCAGAATGCAAAGCTTTGCCGGGTTCGCTGGGAATCGGATCACCGCTCCCAGTCCGATTGGTCACTATAGTCTCGCTTGGTCCGATCCCTTGGGGAAATCCACCGACGATTATGACCTCTTTATCTTGAACGCAGACCTGAGCGCCGTCGTGGCATCCTCGACCGACGTTCAGAACGGCACAGAGAATCCGCAGGAGTCTATTTACGATCCCGGCCATAGGGTGGTGGCCGGTGACTGGATTGTGATCCTCCGCAATTCAGGAGCGGCGACACGCGCCCTGCATCTCGCTACGTGGTTTGGGCGGATTGCGAGCTCGACCAACGGAAACATTGTTGGCCACAACGCGGCTGCCGGGGGCTTCGCGGTAGCGGCTGCAAATGTGCTGCAGGCGCTTGGCGGTGCGTTCACGGGTTATTCGAATCTTGTGGACTCCTACAGCAGTGCCGGACCGCGGCGCCTGTTCTTCCAGCCGGATGGAACGGCGATCACCCCAGGTAATGTTCTCTTCAACACGTCGGGTGGTCTGCTGCTCAGCAAGCCCGACTTTGCCGCAGCGGACGGAGTCACGACAGGCCTTTCGTCTTTCAATCCATTTTTTGGAACTTCCGCAGCCGTTCCCCACGCGGCGGCCATTGCGGCGCTGATGCTGCAATCGAACCCGTCCGTTACGGTCGCCGGGATGCGGGCCGCGCTTAGCGCTTCGGCAATCGCTGCAGGCTCCGATTCGGGAGCGGGGATTGTCATGGCGCCGCGCGCAATCGCGCAAGCGCCCAAGCAGTGTAGCTATTGGGTCAGTTCGGCGGGTGACGCGTATTCGTCTGCGTCCGGCACGGGATCGATCACAGTATCTGCGCCGGCAATTTGCTTGTGGTCCGTTTCCGCGAGTGATCCGTGGATTATTTTTAACAGCGCTTCATCGAACTCCGGCATGGGAAATGGGACGATTACGTACCAAGTGAGCGCCAATTCAGGTGCGGCACGCTGGGGCACCATCACAGTCGCGGATCAGGTGTTCACGGTTGAGCAGAACGCGTTCGATGTTCCCGGCGCTGTGAGTGTCGGCTCGCTGGCCCAAGTGGTCTCGGCCGGCAACTGGAAAATGACGTTTGATTTCCTCAATCTGGGAACCACGACCGCACAATTGCAGGCAAATTTTTATACCGATTCCTATCCGCTCTTGCCGCTGCCCTTCACGTTCCCGCAACTATCGCCACCCGCCAACCCGCTAATGGCATTGACTCTTGAACGGAGCCTTCCACCAGGCGCCCAGTTCATCGCGGAAACCACGGGCCCGGCGAATAAAACGACCGAGATAGGCTGGGCCCAGCTTGTTGGCAACGGCAAACTGAGCGGGTTTGGCATCTTTAGCGACTCCGCGACGAAAGGTGAGGCGGTAGTGCCGCTGGAAACCCGTAACGCCTCAACGTACGTCTTAGCCTTTGACAATACTGGGGGCGTCGTCACCGGCGTGGCGCTTGCGAATCCTTCGTCCTCCGTTAGCGTATACGCTCCGATGATCATTCGGGACGACGCGGGGAACCAAATCGGAGCCACCAGCGCGGGGCTGAGTCCCATGAGCCATTACTCGTTTTCGTTCGGCTCAGAGACGTTTGGTAAACGCGGCACAGTCGAATTCGATTTGTCGCCGGGAATGCAACTCAGTGTGCTCGGTCTGCGCTTTACGTCGACGAGCTTGTTCACGACCATTCCGGTGTTTGCCAACGTGGGTCCGGGCACAGGTTCGATGGCTCATCTGGCGTCGGGCGGAGGCTGGGATTCCACAATCACTTTAGTCAACGTTGGTCCGGCTTCCGCTCGGGCGCAGGTTCACTTCTTCGACGATAGTGGAAAAGCGCTTTCCCTGCCCATTACCTTTCCTCAGACCCCGTCCGCGAACATCAACACGTCATCTCTGGACAGGACGCTGGAACCGTATCAGACGCTGCTTCTGGAAACTACCGGACCCGAGAGTACGCCGGTAAAGGTGGGCTCAATGCAAGTAAGCAGCGACGGCAGTATTAGCGGCTTTATCGTCTTTCATCGGACAATGGATGGGCAAGAGGCAGTGGTGCCGCTGGAAGTGCGCAAGGCAAGCGCTTACGTTCTTCCTTTCGACAACACGAGTGGACTGGTCGCCGGCGTGGCAGTGGCAAATACGTCGGCTCAAGCGGTCAATATTCCGGTGGTAATTCGCGATGACAACGGGGCACAAATAGGAACGGGCGCGGTAGCGTTGCCCGCTAACGGACACACGTCATTTGTGCTCACCGACCGATTTGCCGTTGCGGCGAACCGGCGCGGCACGATTGAATTCGACACCCCTTCGGGCGGACAGATCAGCGCGCTCGGCTTGCGGTTCACGGAAAACGGCTTCACGACGATTCCGGTATTCGGGAAGTAGGCACGAGGTTTCACGGCAGCGCGGATCGCCTGCTCCCGGAAGAAGAGGCGCTGAAACTTAGTGCAGCCGGCCCACCGCCTGGATGTGCATTTCCACCTTGTCGCTTACCCGGAGCAGGAAATTGCTGGGGTTCTTCATGCCCCACTGGACGTAGGGAATCGTGAAGCCGGTGGAAGAAGCAACCTCGCTGCCGTTGACATCGGCACGAAAATGAAACGTCATCTCGTGACTCGCGCC
>DATJEI010000248.1:0-10899 GCA_035496735.1 Bryobacteraceae bacterium
ATTGGCATCATCATGAACGGCGTGACCGGGCGAATGGGCATGCACCAGCACCTGGTCCGTTCGATTTTGTCCATCAGAAACCAAGGCGGCATTAAATTGCCGGGAGGCGAAGTGGCCATACCGGATCCCATTCTGGTGGGACGGAACGAAACGAAATTGCGGTCGATCGCTTCGGCGCACGGCGTCCACCGCTACACCACTGACCTGAATCGCGCGCTGGACAGCAAGACCGACGTGATCTACTTCGACGCGCAGACCACTCACGCGCGCTTTCCAGCCCTGTGCGAAGCGATCCTGCGCGGAAAGCATGTGTATTGCGAAAAACCCGTCGCGGGAACACTCGCCGACGCGTTGGAATTAGTACGGCTCGCGAATGTCCACGGAGTCAAGACCGGCGTGGTTATGGACAAACTGTTCCTGCCCGGCATCCTTAAACTCCAGCGCCTTCTCGATGCCGGTTTTTTTGGCAGGATTTTATCCGTCCGCGGAGAACATGGGTACTATGTTTTCGAGGGCGATTGGCAGGAAGGGCAGCGGCCCTCCTGGAACTCCCGCAGGGAAGAGGGCGGAGGAATCATCCTCGACATGCTGCCCCACTGGCGTTATCTGTTCGAACACATGTTCGGCAATATGAATGCAGTCTTTTGCCTCGGCGCCGCGCAGATTGCAGAACGCGTGAATGAAGCCGGAGAGCGCTTCGCATGCACCGCCGAAGACTCCGCATACTGCATGTTTCAGATGGAGAGCGGATTGACGGTGAGGATGGACGCATCCTGGGTCGCGCGTGTGTATCGCGACGAGCTTCTGGAAATTCAAGTAGATGGCACGCATGGAAGCGCCGTGGCCGGACTGCGCGGCTGCAAGACGCAGCACCGGGTAAATACGCCCAGACCGGTTTGGAATCCGGATATACCCAATCCCTTGAACTTTTATGCGGACTGGCAGGCGGTGCCCGATAATCGTGAATTCGACAACGCATTCAAAGTTCAATGGGAGATGTTTCTGCGTCACGTGCTGGCCGACGCACCGTATACGTACGATTTTCTCGAAGGCGCGAAGGGAGTGCAGTTGGCGGAGCTGGCGTCGCAATCCTGGCAGGAGCGCCGCTGGATCGATATCCCGGCGCTCGCAGCGGGCAAACATGCGGATCACTCTTTTGCGCAGCGCGACGCCTGAACGACGAGCCTAGTTGCCGGCTCCAGAGAGTTTGCGGTAGTACTCGGCGACCGAATCCTGATAGCCGGCGGGAACTTTGGCCGGGTCAGTGTTGCGGATGGTGCCGCCGCGGCTTTCTGCGAGCTGGCGGCGCAGTTGCAATTCGAGCGCGTCCACGCCGCTGACCAGTTGCTGGCGCATCTGCTCGACCAGCGCTGGATTCCCCGGGAAACGGCTGGGATCCAGACTGCGCATTTGATCGATTAGCGTCCGCAACTGCTGCCGCGCCTCGGGGCTGTCCTGCGCTACTGATCGAACGCCATTGAGAAGGTTCAACCCCTGCTCGATTTCACGCTGCGTATCGGCGGGGTTGGGGCCGCGCTGCGGGGCCACCGCGCGCCCCGAGATCCGAGTATTGCCGGTGTCATAGTCGCCATAGACGGTACTGCCGCGATTGCCGCCGCCCGCATTTCCGGTCTGACCGGCCGCGCGGTTGCCGACTTGACCCCCTTGCCCCGACTGTGCCGTTTGCCCGCTTTGCCCTTGCTGCTGGCCCGGTTGGCCCGCTTGTCCAGACTGTCCCGCCTGGCCGGGTTGCCCATTGCGGCTGAGCTGGCCGGGCTGATACCGCTGACCCCCGGGCTGTCCAGCCTGACCTTGTCCAGTTGGATTGGGCTGACCGTTGGGGCGTCCACCGAGGCCGGCGAGCTGATCGCGCAGACGGGCTAGATCGTCCATGGCCCGGTTCACAGCGGCGTCCTTCGAAGTGGGTTGAGCGTTCCCCAACGCCTGCGCGGCCTCCCTGACCTGCTGACCCAGCTTTTGGAGGTCGCTGGTAAGGGCGGCTTCGGCCGGATCGGAGAATTGTCCGCTGCGCAGCCAATCCGAACTGCGCTGCATGCGCGTGCCGAGATTGTTTTCGTCCATGCCGCTGAGCGCGCCGCGCAACTTGTTGGAAGCCCCCGGTTGCGTGGACGCGAACTCCCGCGCCGCATCGCGCAATTGCTGAGTGAGATGGCCCAGGTTATCGCTCACTTGCTGGCGGTCGTTGACCATCTTGTCGATTTCCTGCGGGGAAGGCGGTTTCGGCGGCAGTTGGCCGGAGGCGCGAGCGGCATTCTGCTGAGCGATCAAATCGCGCACATGATCCGCTTGCTTCTTTTGCTCGGCCGCCAATTGATCGGCGGTTTGGGCCATGGAGTTGACGCGACTCGCAGCGTCGTGCTGCTCGACACCACTCAGCAGGTCGGTGGCTTCGCGCAAGCGATCGGCAGCGCGGCGGTAGTCGGCCGCACTGGCACTTTGTGAAGCCGCGCGGCGCATGTCGTCGTTGGCTTGGCGCAAGCGGTCGAGAGCCTTTTGCGCCGATTGTTGGCGGTCGTCAGCGGACCGGTCCGCGGCCTGTTGCGGATTGCTTGCGCCACCTTTCTCCTGACTGCTCGATTGGCCGCTGGCGCTATTAGAGGATGAATTGCCCGCTTGCCCGCCGCGTTGGCTCGACTGGCCCTGCTGACCGCTTTGGCCGCTTTTGCCCAGGTTTTGCTCCATCTGACGCTGGAGCTCCTCTGCCTCGCGCTGCAACATTTCCTGCTGCCATTTTTGTTCGGCGGTCTGCACGCCATTGCGCTGCTGCTGGGCTAAATCCTCTTCACGCTTCGCCAGTTCGTCGAGCTTCTTCAGTGCGTCGTCAATATCCTGCGCTCTTTGTTCGGCATTGTTGGATGCGCTCTGCCGGGTCTCATACTGGTTTTTCTCGGTGTCGAGTTCGAGATCGAAGAGGCTGGCCAGATCGCGCGCCGCGCCGCCGCCACCACCGCCTCCGCCGCCCCCTCCAAACGCGACCTGAATTTGCCGGAACGTGGCTTCGGCGCGCAACAGGAATTGCAGCGCCTTCTGCTCGTTGGGGATGGCGTCCTTCCATTTCTGCTGCTGTAATTGTTGCGCGGCAGGCGCCATGGCGGCCGAAGCCGCGAGCATGGCTTTCTGGAAGTCGCTGATGGCCTGCACTTCATTGGTCAGCTCGCGCGCCTGCAAGCGGCCGGAAAGCGTGACCGCCTGATCGTGCAACGTGGTTTGGGATTGCGACAGCAGCTTGGAAATGTCGGCGGCCTGCTGCTGGGTCGCGTGCTTATCCCCATTCTGTTTGAAGGTGGCGGCAATGATTTCCTTCTCGCGCTGGGAGATTTGCTCGGACGGATCGGCTCCGCCACCACCCCCTCCGCCGCCTCCTCCGCCGCCCGCCTGCGATTGCGAAAACTCGCGCTCAAACGGCTCGGCCTGGATGAAGATCATGTCGGTGTGGTTTTCGGAGTTGGCGTCCTTGGCAGTGGCGTAGACGCTCACTAAATCGCCCGGCACTAGTTTGAAGTCTTCGAGCGATATAGTAGCGGATCCATCCGCTTGCTTCTTTCCGCGCTGCTTGAGAAGGTCCACCGTATTCTCGGGGCCGCCGTTGATCGAATAATGCAGTGCAACGCCAGCCAGTCCGAACTCATCGGTGGCCTTGGCGGCAATTGTCACTTCTTCGATGGGACTCGCGCGGTAGTCGCCGCGGCTGGGCCGCATCAGCGAAATCTGCGGCGGATCGGCTTTGCGGGCCTCGATGAAAAAATCCTCGCTGACGCGAACCGGCTGGCCCTCGGCAATGCCCGCGATGTGATAGGCGCCGTCCTGATCCATTTTGACCGTGCCGTGATACACGTTATTCTGGCCGCCCGTGAGTTGCACCCGCTGTCCGTTGTCGAGCTGAATCTGGCTGCCTTGCAGGGGACGGTCGGTGATGACGTCGAGTTCGGCCTGGGTGCCGACGACGGCCCGCAAATCGCCGCCGCGCTCTTCGACTTCGGACGGCATTCCAGTCCAGGCCGGGTAATGGTAGGTGACGCGAATCTGCTTCACTGCGGGCAGATCGCTGACGCGGATGTTAAAGTGTTTCGACTCCATCGCCCCGGCGGTGACATAGTATTCGACGCCCTCCGGCAAACCGGCAAATAGAAATTGATATCCGCCCGCGAAATTTCCGGCCGCCTGCGGCTGCATTGCAATCTCTTCCCACTTCGCGGAACTCTGGAAGCGGGCATACAGCTTGACGTTGGGTGACTGCAAGCCGATGGGCAGCGCCGAAACCAGTTGGTCGGCGTGGCGGCGCACGACGGCGTCGCCGGGAGTCACGCGCAGATCGTACAACGACGGCTTGTCGGACCGCGGACCGGTCCATAGCAGTGCCGCGCCATAACCCAGAAAACCGGGTCCTGCGGCGATCATCCAGATCAATATGGCCAAGGACCCGAGGGCGGCGCCGAGCGAGAACTGAAGGCGGCGGTCCGTGACTAGAAGCTTGGGCTCGGCGGATTGCGCGACGTTCAGGGTGTCGGCCGCCAGCAATTCAATGAAGGGATCCCGGCCATCACGCTCGGCGAATGTGGTGAGCCGCTGCTCAAACTGCGGAAACGCGGCTTCGGCCGTTCCGACCGCGCGGCGGCGAGTCAACCGGCGCAAGGGCAGCGCTAATCCGGCGGCGGCAGAAACGGCCAGGATCAGGATGAGCCCGAAGCGCGCTGCGGTGACACTGCCATGCGAAAAGGCGAGCGCATTGGCGATGGTGACCAGCACCAGCGTCGCCACCAGAGCGCTGCCCATGAAGATGGCCAAGCCGCGCAGCCATGTGCTCCAGCGCAGACGTTGCTCGAGTTGCGCAATGTAGGCGTGAAGTTGTTCGCGGAGACTCATGGAACCTCCCACGGCGGCCACTTTAACATCTAAAGCATATCGCAATGACGGTGGGCGGCGGAGCGGAGTGCCAAGCACGTTTAGACCCGAACTTACCTTAATCCGATTCCAGAGGATCTAATGGTTTTCTAGGGCTTTACCGATACATTCCTAGAGGGTATTTCGCACCATGGCGGTTGCTAAACGCGCGGTGAGAGAAGTGGGCTCTATGCTCGCGGAAAAACGTCTTCCCCGCTGGGACAACGCCCTCGAAGACGCCGCGCAGGTGTCAACCATCCTGATCGTGGATGATCTGGACCTGAATCGCCGGCTGTTGAAAGCCATTCTAAAAACCGAACCGTACCGCATCCTGGAGGCTAAGCGGCCATCCTTGGCGCTGAAGCAGCTGGAACACGAAAAGGTCGATCTGGTGGTGATGGATATGGTCATGCCAGGAATGAGCGGGCCGGACTTTTGCCGCGCATTGAAAGCGGACCGCCACACCCAGCTGATTCCCCTCCTGGTGATTACGGGAGTGCAGGGGACGGAAAACGAGATCGCCGGCATCGAATCCGGCGCCGACGAATTTCTAGTGAAGCCATTACAGCCTGCGGTAGTGCGAACACGCGTCCGCGGGATGCTGCGCAGCAAGGCGCTCATCGATTCGCTGGACGAGGCCGAGACGATCCTCTTCGCCTTGGCGAAGTCAGTGGAGGCGCGCGACAACTATACCGGAATGCATTGCGAACGGCTGGCCGCTTATAGCGTTCGGCTAGGCCAGGCGCTGGGGCTCTCCCGCGCGGACCAACTGGCCCTGTACCGTGGCGGCTATCTGCATGACATCGGCAAGGTGGGAATTCCCGACTCGATTCTGTTCAACAAAGGCATGCTGAGCGCCGAAGAGTGGCAAGTGATGCGCATGCACACCATCCGCGGCGAGGAAATTTGCCGGCCCATGAAAACCTTGGCGCCGGTTCTCCCCATCATCCGCAGCCATCACGAACGCTGGGACGGTTCAGGTTATCCCGACGGGCTGAAGGGCGAAGAGATTCCGCTGCTGGCCCGGATTCTGCAGGTAGCCGATATCTATGACGCGCTCACCACTGCGCGCTCTTATAAGCCCGCGTTTTCCCACAGCTACGCGCTGGAGATCATGCTCGAAGAATCGGAGCGGGGCTGGCGCGATCCGGAACTCATTCCACTGTTTGCCGAGATGGGGCTGCAAGCGAATGCGGGCCACGATGCGGCGTCTTGGCCGGCCAATGCAGCCATGCAGGAATCTCTCGAAAACATGCGGCGTCAACTGAGTCAGTGAATGTAATGCGAGGGGGCGGCGGAGCGGAATGGTAGAAATGAATGCGCCCCACCAGGGGAAGCGGATTGCGCTAGACTACGAGGAAAGTGCGTCGTACATTTTCAAACCAGCCGTCAAACTAGCTACAAATCCGGCTTGGATTAGGACTCGACAGAGAAGAGTGCAGACCTCTCCTCGACGGTCCGGCAGCTTGGAGCGCTGCTGGGCTGCATTACCAATCGCTCCGGAGGGCACGCGCGCGGCGAAGCCCCCCGGAGTCTTAGTGCTCGCGACTGATTTGAGGAGGTCGCGATTAGATGGTCCTGTGAGGTTCGGCTGATGACATATATGAAGCTGGTAACCGAGGGCACGAAGCATCACTTATCGGCAGCCTATCAATCTTCGGGCGATTCTCTGACGTTGTGCGGATGCGTCGTGACTCGCGCGCATAGCTGGAAGCAGATCCGCAGCCTGGAAGGCGATGAGTGCGAGCAGTGTGCGTCCCTGGCGTTTAGCGGCAATGCAGCTCCATCGAAGCGGGCCTCCGTGCAGCGCTGAGGCAACCCAGCCGTCCGGCTTTGCCAACCGCAGCTCGCGACGTATAATGAAGCGTGGCACGGGGCTGGGAAAGCAAATCGGTCGAAGCACAGATCGAGTCGGCAAACCTGCGCCGGGGTGAGGGCACACCCAGGCTTACACCCGAACAGTTGGAGGCGCAGCGAAAGCGTGACAGTCTGCTGCTGCATCGCACGCGCGTCCTGTCCGACCTCGAAAAATGCAGCGATGCGCGCTATCGCAAGACATTGAGCGATGGCCTCGCTTTCCTCGAGCAACAACTGAGAACTCTAGGCTGGCGCGGCTGAGCCGCGGCTGCTACCGGATCCCCCCGGCGAGCGCCGCAACTTCCGTCGCCATGGACCGGAAGCGCGGCCTTTCGGCCACCGTGCTACAGTAAGGCGTAGTTTGTCAGTTCGCTGATACAGGCATCTTTAACATTGTCCGGTCCGCCGCCCATGTCCGATCCTGCCCGTGATTCGCTGTTCTGCAACTGCAGAAAGAAGTTAAAATGAAAAACATTTTTGTAGGAAATCTCAGCTTCGGTGCTACCGAAGATGCGATTCGCTCCATGTTTGAAGCGTACGGTACCGTTGATCGCGTGAGTGTGGTGACCGACCGGGACACCGGACAAGCCCGCGGTTTCGGGTTCGTCGAAATGGCAAATAATGCCGAAGGCGACCGGGCAATTGCCGAGTTGAACGGCAGGGAGCTGGACGGCCGTGCGTTGAACGTCAACGAGGCCCGTCCGAAAGAAGACCGTGGATTCGGCGGCGGTGGCGGCCGCGGCAAAGGCGGCGGCGGTGGTTTTGGCGGTCAGCGCCGCAACAATCGCTACTAATCGGCGTCGGAATTCGAGACCAGAAAGAGGGCAGCGTTCTCGGGATGCTGCCCTCTTTTTATTCCTGCACTAGGCTGGGAGAGCCCACGGCCGCAGTCGCGAGACGGTCTAGCTTTCCAGCGAACCCGCACGGTAAGCTCCGTGTTCCGCCGTAAACAGAACCAGTACTATCCAGATAGAGTCAGCTAGAAGCAGGTGAAGGAGCTGTATGGGAAGCGGAGCCTGCAACAAGATACTCGTGGCTCCGACGATGAATTGGGCGGCGAACAGCGCGAGCAGCCAGCCGGATAAAGCGCGCAGCCGAGCGGTGTGCCGCGCCCGATACTCAGGGAACGCCGCGAGAGCGACAACGAATCCAGCGCCCACGGCCAGGAACGGATGAATGATCCGCAAGCGGATCAAGAAGCTGGCGGTGGATGAAAAATCGGCGCGCATGCCTTCGACTAAGGTGTGGGAAGGGAACAATGTGTCGCCCAGAGCGGTAATGACTCCCGCTATAGCGACCAGCACCAGCACCACTAAGGAACCCGCCGCAGACAGTGAGAACGTCCGATCCTTTCGGCTCCGGGCCGGCCGCGTCTCCTGCGGGGAGTACCAAGCTGTAAGCGCGAGCGAAGCCAGAAGCAGGAAAGTGTTCATCAGATGGGTAGCCAGCGAATAAACCCGGCCCACGGATTCGTTGCGGGCAACATGGCCCAGCAGAACCAGAGACGCTCCCAGCAGCGCTTCGGTAAGGATAAACACCAGCGACCAGCCGGCCCAGCGGCGCGCTGCGTGGTGGGCTACAAAAGCTCGCCGAGCCCAGAGAAACATCGCGGCCACCAAGAGGAGAGCGATGCCGCTCATCACGCGGTGAGTGAGCTCAATAACCGTCGCGATTTGCGAAACGTTAGGCAGAACCTCACCATTGCAGAGGGGCCAGTGGCCGCCGCAGCCAGCCCCGGAACCGGTAGCCCGCACCAGGGCTCCCCACAGGATCACGGCGACGTTATAGGCAAGAGTGCTCCAGGCGAACGCGCCAAAGTGGCTGTGCGCCGTTACAGGTGGCTTGCCGGACGAAGCGGCCGGGGCGCCGGCAGGGCCGGGCGCGCCCGCTCCACCTTCCGCTATTGGGAGCCGCATGCTTTCAGGATACTCGTTAGGCAAGCGCGAGCTTAGCGGCGGAGATCTCGGACGCAAGCGCGCGTTCCGCGGCTTCGGCCTCGACTGGTTCCGAGAACAGAAAGCCTTGGCCGATATCGCAGCCCAGATCGAGCAATCGGGCCCGCTGACTCTCGTTCTCGACACCTTCGGCCACCACGGTCATGTGCAGGCTGCGCGCGAGGCTGATGATGGTCTCGACGATGGCACGGCTCTGCGGATCGGAGTCCACGCGCTGGACGAACGAGCGGTCAATTTTGAGGGAATCGAAGTGCAGCGTTCGAAGACAACTGAGCGAGGAATAGCCGGTCCCGAAGTCGTCCAGCTTGAGTCTGACCCCGAGTGACTTGAGGCGGAAGAGAACCTCCCGGGTAGGTTCAATTTCCGGGACCAGCGCACTTTCCGTAATTTCCAGGTTGAGAGTTTCGGGGGAGATTCCGGTTTCTTTGAGGACGCTCGCAACGGTGGCGACGAGTTGTGGATCGGCCAGTTGCTTGACGGACAGATTGACGTTCACGGACAGCGGAGGGATGCAGGGAAACTTTGCCTGCCAGGCTTGGATCCGCACACAGGCCTGCTTGAGGATCCAGTTGCCTAAGCGAAGAATCAGGCCGGTATCTTCGGCAATGGGAATGAAAACAGTCGGCTGGATCAAGCCGTATTGAGGGTGGCGCCAGCGCAGCAACGCCTCGAAGCCCACCACGGAACCACTGCGCAGATTCACCTTGGACTGATAAAACACCAGCATCTGACTCTGCTCGAGCGCCTGATGCAGATCGATGGCCATCGCCATTCGGGCGTGGGCCCGCTGGCCCAGCTGAGGATCGAATATCTCCCAATGGCTTCGGCCTTCGCGGCGGGCGTGGGACATTGCAACCCGGGCGTCACGGAGGAGTTCCGCAGCCCGGGTACCGAAGTTGGAGAGGAAAGCGATTCCGGCGCAGGCACTGAGTGGAACCTGGAGACCGTCGAGCGGCAGGGGCCGCGCGAGACAGGCGAGGAGAGACCGCGCGAGCGCTTCCGCCTGCTCGACTGGCGCGCCCTCCAGCAGAATGGCAAACTCATCGGCACCGACCCGTGCCAGTAGCGGGGGCGGATGAATTGCCGATTCTCCAATCACCAGGCGGAAGCGGGAGGCGGCTTCGATTAACGCCTGATCTCCGATCTGATGGCCCAGATTATCGTTGAGGAGCTGGAAACCATCCAGGTCGAGCAACAACACGACCAGGGCTTCCCCGGAATTGTGCCTGGCAATCGCTAGCTCCAGTTGGTTCAGAAACATGCCGCGGTTGCCGAGGCCGGTAAGAGAGTCCAGCAGCCGGCCCTGGCGCTCCGCCTGCGACCGTAATAGTTGAGTGTGGATGCGTGCGTCCATAACCGGCAGGTCCACCGGCTTTACGACATAATCGTTGGCGCCCTGACCAAATGCATCCACGATGGCGTCACTGTCATTGACCGCACTTAACATGATGACGGGAAGTTGACTGGGCGAGTAGGTTGCGCGCAGCAAACGCAGGAGGTCCAGCCCGCTCATCCCTGGCTTGACTTGATCCAGCAGGACCAGATCGAAATGCGCCTGGTTGATCTTTTCGAGTGCCTGCGCTCCGTCTTCTGCGACTTCAACCTGATAGCCGCAGCTCGTCAGGCGGCGAAAAAGCAGATCGCGATTCTGAGGGTTATCGTCGACGACCAGCAGCTTACTGGGATCCGGTGTCACAGACCCTCTCTCCAGCGAATGTTATTGTGCACCGCCGTGGGATTCTCTTCGGCGAAATCCGGCGAATCTTGAGGACATTAGCGGCAGCGAGAGCTATGTCTTAGAATTTCGTTGACCTCGGAACCGGCTTATGGTACCCATAGACTATTCCAAGGTTCTCGCCCTTCGGGGCGGGCGAAAAGGGAAGCGGGTGTAAATCCCGCACGGTCGCGCCACTGTGAGCAGCGAGCGGGCCGGCAAGTTGTAGCCACTGTTTCTTCGGAAATGGGAAGGCCGCCGGTTTGCGATGACCTGTCAGTCAGGAGACCTGCCTTGGTGAAGGAGGCGCGTTACCTCGTCCTATGACGACCAGACTATTTCTAGTGCTCTATGCCTCGGCTTTGACCGTGGCGATTGCGGGCGAAGCTCCGTCGGTGAGCGGTTCTGTTAAAGATCCTCAAGGGCGGCCGGTGGTGTCCGCGGCCGTCAGCCTGTATTCACGCAGCAGCA
>DATJEI010000249.1:0-6222 GCA_035496735.1 Bryobacteraceae bacterium
CCGGCGCGGTGGATGGCTGGGCACAACTGCACCAGCGATTTGGAAATCTGCCGTGGGACCGGTTGTTCGCTTCTGCCATCGCGTATGCGGATCAAGGCTTCCCGGTCACGGAAGTGATCGAAGAACAATGGACCTCGCCGAGCTCCTTCGAACGATTGCTGAGCCACGCGGAGTCCTCGCGAGTCTTTCTCCCCGGCGGACAGCCTCCACGGGTGGGAGAACTCTTTCGAAATCCGGATCTGGCGGCCGCCTACGGCAGTCTAGCCACTGCCGGTTCGCGCGCCTTTTATGAAGGTGAAATCGCCGCCGCCATTCTCAAGACGTCCAAGAGTCTGGGCGGGACCATGACCGCCGAAGATCTGTCAAAGTTCTCGGCTGAGTGGGTGGAACCGATTTCGATCGATTACCGCGGCTGGAAAATCTACGAATTGCCGCCGAACGGGCAAGGCATGGCCGCGCTCGAAATGCTGAACATCATGGAAACCTCGCCGGCAGCGGCCGAAGGCCCGTCGAATGCAGCCGAATTGCACAAGCGTATCGAGGCCATGAAGCTCGCCTACTCGGATGTGTGGCGCTATAACGGCGACCCCCGCCACTCGAAGATTCCGGTGGCGACGCTGCTCTCGAAAGAACACGCCCGCGAGCGCGCCGCTCTGATCCACCCGCGCCGCGCCAACGGACAGGTGGCCGCGGCGAAGATCAACGCCGGCGACACTACTTATCTGACCGTGGTCGACCGCGCGGGAAATATTGCGAGCTGGATTCAGAGCGTCTACAGCAATTTCGGATCGGGCATCACGGTCGAAGGCATGGGCTTCACCCTGCAAAATCGAGGAGCAGGCTTCACGCTCGATCCTACGCATCCTAACGTGCTGGCCGGCGGCAAGCGTCCGTATCACACCATCATCCCGGGCTTCATGCAGCGCGGCAGCGCGAGCATCGGCTTCGGCATTATGGGCGGCCCCAATCAGCCACTCGCGCACGCCCAGTTTGTTTCGAACGTCGTCGATTACGGCATGAACCTGCAGCAGGCGCTGGAAATGCCGCGCTTCACCAAGTTCGCGCCTTCAGGATGCGATGTTTTGATCGAATCGCGAGTGCCTGCGGCAGCCCTGCGCGAGCTGACGGAAATCGGGCATGAGGTCGCCGTGCGCCGCGAGTACACACAAGAAATGGGCCGGGGCCAGGCTATCCTGCACGATTCAGAAACCGGAACTAACTACGCCGCTTCCGATCCGCGTGCCGATGGCGCCGCGACGCCCGAGCCCATTGTGATCTAAGCGATCTCCTAGCTCAGCTAGTCGATGAAGTTGTATGCGGGCAGCGTCAGGAAGTCCGAGAAGTCCGCGCTGGTCATCATCTGGCGGAAGATCTGGGCGGCCTTGGCGAACTCGCCACTCGTTGTTCCGCGCTTGGCGAGCAAATCGTCCACGGCGCCGTTCACCATCGCAGCCGTCACGGGGCGCCCATCGTCGAGTTTGGCTCCCCACTTGACCCACTGCCAGACCTGCGCGCGGCAGATCTCGGCGGTGGCGGCGTCTTCCATCAGGTTATAAATCGGCACGCAGCCCACGCCGCGCAGCCATGCTTCGAGGTACTGCAAGCCCACGTCGATGTTCCAGCGGAGGCCTGCTTCAGTGATGGTGCCCTCCGCCGGCGTCAGCAGATCCTTTGCCGTAATGTGCACCGGCTCGCGCTTTATCGAAATCTGATTGGGAGTCGGCATGCCTTCGTCGAAAACTTTTTTCGCGATAGGCACCAGACCCGGGTGAGCCACCCAAGTGCCGTCGTGGCCCGCCTTCACCTCGCGAAGCTTGTCCAGACGGACTTTTTCCAGCGCTTCTTCGTTCGCCACAGGATCGTTCTTAATGGGTACCTGCGCCGCCATGCCGCCCATGGCATGAATATTGCGGCGGTGGCAGGTCTGGATCAGAAGGTCGACGTAGGACTTTAGGAAATGCCTCGTCATCGTTACTTCGGCGCGGTTGGGCAGCACGAATTCTTTGTGATTGCGGAATTTCTTGATGAAGCTGAAAATGTAATCCCAGCGTCCGCAGTTGAGGCCCGCAGAGTGGTCTCTTAGCTCATAGAGGATCTCGTCCATCTCGAACGAAGCGAGAATAGTCTCGATCAGCACTGTCGCGCGAATCGTCCCGCGCGGCACGCCCAGCGCATCCTGCGCGAAGTTGAAGACATCATTCCACAGGCGCGCTTCCAGATGGCTCTCCAGCTTCGGCAGGTAGAAGTATGGGCCGGAGCCGTTGGCAATCTGTTGCTTGGCGTTATGGAAAAAGAACAAGCCGAAGTCAAACAGCGAGCCGGAGATCGGTTTGCCGCCCAGCAGCACATGCTTTTCGTCCAGATGCCAGCCGCGCGGGCGCACCAGCAGCGTCGCAATCTTGTCGTTGAGCTTGTACTTCTTGCCTTCCGGACTGGTGAACTCGATGGTGCGCCGGATAGCGTCGCGCAAATTGATCTGACCGTCGAGATTGTTGGTCCAGGTGGGCGAATTGGCGTCTTCAAAATCCGCCATGAAAACATTCGCGCCGCAGTTGAGCGCGTTGATGACCATCTTGCGGTCCACCGGTCCGGTAATCTCGACGCGGCGATCCATCAGATCGGCCGGAATGGGAGCGACGGTCCATTCGCTCGTCCGGATCTCGGCGGTTTCCGTAAGGAAATCCGGGTAATGGCCGGCGTCGATTTCGGCCTGACGTACTTGCCGGCGGGCAAGTAAATCCTTGCGCCGGGCATCGAATTGAGCCGCGAGGCTCGCTACGAAGCGCTGCGCTTCCGGGGTCAGTATCTCGGCGTACGCGGGACTGACGGGAGCATTGATCTGGAGTTCTAATCCTTGAACCTGAGTAGTGCTGGGCATATTTCTATTATCCTCTCGCAGCCTCGCTCTGTACATTGGCGGCGCTGAGATCCTTTTCCGTTTGAGGTTTATGCGGCAGCGACATCTTTCTCAATCCGATGGCCATCATCGCTGCGCTAAACGCGAGTATGGCGCTGCCATAGAAGACGACGTTCCAGGTGCCGGTTTTTTCAAACAACATCGCCGCCAAACCGCCGCCCACAATGGAGGCGACACCTTTGCTGCTATAGAGGAAACCGTAATTCGCACTCGCATTGCGCGAGCCGAACATGTCGGCCACCACCGATGCAAACAGCACGTAGACTTCACCCCAACTGAAGTACACCAGCGCCAGGCAAATGATGAATAAAATGTCCGATCCGGGGGCCAGGAGGGGAACGCTCAAGAGGGCTGCCGCTTGAATCAAAAATGCGATGATCATCGTGCGCTCGCGTCCCAAATGATCCGAAACCCAACCCCAGGAGAACCGTGACAGTCCGTTGGCGATCGGATTCAAGGAGAGGGCTATCGTGAGCGCGGCGGCGCTGATTTTGAAGCTGGCCGCAAGGGGAGCCAATTGAGCGGTAACCATCAGGCCACCAACCCCCATGATGAACATCATCACGTAAAGCAGGTAGAAATGCGAGGTTCGCAGCATTTGGCTGGGGGCGAAATCCTCGCCGCGGGTGCGAATTTTTGCCTTTCCAGAGGGCGCCGCGGCTTCACCCGGCTTAGGGCTGCGCAGGAACTGCGCCGCACAGATAATCAGCAAGCCCTGGCAGATGCCGGTGTAAATCATAGTTGTCCGGTAACCCTCGGACTTCAGCAAGTGCGCGATCAACGGAATGAAAAGCGCTGTCCCGGAGCCGTACGCCGCGGCGGTGATGCCGGCAGCCAGGCCGCGTTTATCGGCAAACCACTTGAGTGCAACACCGATCGATCCGCAGTACACCAGCGACGCCCCGACCCCAGTTGCAGCGTAAAGCAGGTAGAGCTCCGGCAGGCTCTTGGCCTGGCTTAAAAGCGCCCAACCCCCTCCGCAGAGCAAGCCGCCCAAGGTCATGAGCGGACGGGGACCCGCTCTATCGATCAACCATCCTCCTGATGGCATGAACCATGTCTGGCAGGCGATGAAGATCGAGAACGCCCACTGCACGTCGGACAACTTCCAGTGCTGATCAGCATGCGCGCCGATCAGGGGTTTGACGAACAATGTCCAGGCGTATTGAAAGTTCGCGATCATGATCATCGCGACCGCCGCCGATGCTAAACGAAACCAACGATTCACTTCGAACCTCCTACAGAGAGGGCATGCGAGCTTAATAGCCTCGTACAAGCATATACCGTACGCGTGTGTGGCATGGCAACCCCCAGACGCTCGCCCAGTTCGACCACGGCGCCCACAACCGCTTCGAGTTCCATCGGACGGCCGGACTCCAGATCCTGCAGCATGGAAGTCTTGTGCTCGCCCACTTTCTCGGCGCCCGCGATGCGCTGATCCACCGAAATCGGCATCTCGATTCCCATTTTCGCGGCCACTGCCTCCACCTCCAGCATGATGTTGCGGACCACGTGGCGCACCTCGGGATCGCGCGCCATCTGCGCCAGCGTCGCGCGCGTCAGTGCGCTGATCGGATTGAACGCCACGTTGCCCAGAATTTTGACCCAGATCTCGGTGCGGATTTTCTGCGTCACCGGGCAGCGAATGCCGGCCTTGATGAGCGCCTCGGAGATCGCCTTGCAGCGGTCCGATCGCGTGCCATCGGGCTCGCCCAGCGACAACCGATTTCCCTCGGTGTGGTGAATGACTCCGGGCTCTACTAACTCGGTGGCGAAATACGCGATGGACGCGACCACGTTCTTCGCCGGGATGGCCGCCGCGATCACGCCGCCTGGATCGACACGTTCCAGATGAAGGCCGGTAAGCTCTCCCGCGTGCGCCTGAAAATACCACCAGGGAATGCCGTTCTGCGTGCTGACTACGGTGGTGTTTTCGCCGATCAGCGGCTGGACTTGCGGCGCGAGCAGCGTCAGGCCGTTGGCTTTTACGCCGAGAAAGATGACGTCCATTGGCCCGGCTTCCTTGAGGTCGCCGACGATCTTTGGCCGCACTTCAAAATCGCCGTCATCGCCGATCACCCGCAGCCCGCGCTCCTGCATCGCCCGAAGATGCGGGCCGCGCGCGTATAAAGTGACATCCTGGCCCGCTTGCGCCATGCGAGCGCCGAGATAACCACCGATGGCGCCCGCTCCTGCGATCAGAAACTTCATTGCCCGCCTGCGAGCGCCTTCCCGACTGCGCCGCGCTGGATCTTGCCCGTGGCGGTGCGTGGAATGGACTCGACCACGAACAGTTTTTTCGGCATCTTGAAATCCGCCAGGCGCTCTTTGCAGAAGGCCAGGATGGCTGCCTCGGTGGTCGGCTCCCGCAGCACCACGGCAGCGTTGACTTCCTCGCCCCACATCGGATGGGGAACGCCGAACGCCAGCGCTTCGGCAACATTCGGATGAGCCAGCAGGACTTCATCGATCTCGCGCGGCCCGATCTTTTCGCCGCCGCGGTTGATGAGTTCCTTGAGGCGGCCGGTGAGCGTCAAGTATCCGTCGGCGTCGAGAAATCCCTGATCGCCGGTGCGGAACCAGCCGTTGGTGAATGACTTCGCCGTGGCCTCCGGATTGTTTTCATATTCGGACACTACATTCGGACCCTTGATCGCAACCTCGCCGCGCTCTCCGGCGGCTAGCTCATTGCCCGCATCATCCAGGATTCCAATTTTGACTCCTGTACCCGGACCAACCGAGCCGGGTTTGCGCGCTCGCGGCGGCTGCGGATTGGAACTCATCTGGTGCGACGCTTCTGTCATACCGTAAGCTTCGAGCACCGGAGCGCCGAACAGGTCCTCCATCTTCGCCATCATTTCCGGAGGCAGCGCCGCGCTGCAGGAGCGAATGAAGCGCAGCCCTTCGCGCCCGGCCGGCGGCTCCTTGGCGCGCGAGAGCAGCAGGTTGTGGATGGTGGGAACCGCCGAGTACCAGGTAGCGCCGGAATCGGCCACGGTCCGCCAGAAAGACAGCGGATTGAATTTGTTGGGCACCGCCACGGTCCCGCCGGATTGCAGCGTCGAAAGCGTGGAGGCTACCAGCCCGTGAACATGGAACAGAGGCATCACGCACAGCGAGACGTCTTTTGGCGTCAGGCTGTAGTGCTCGATAATATTCGCTGTGGACGCCGTGATGTTGCGATGCCGGATGGGCACGCGCTTGGGGCGGCCCGTGCTTCCGCTGGTGTGCAGCACTAGGGCCACGTCGTCGGGCGAAGGCGCGGCGGCTTTCTTCCCGCTCGGCGCGTTGACGATCGCGACCAC
>DATJEI010000250.1:0-12515 GCA_035496735.1 Bryobacteraceae bacterium
GGACCGGCCTACGGCGGACCCACATTCTACGCGAAGGACGCGATGACTGGTCTGGCGATGATGAACGAACTGATGGATCCCTCCAGCCGCGACGCCGCGCTGGCGGAACACATTTATCTGGCCGTCGAGCCCGTGGCGGAGACCGATCAACCGCCTGTGAAGGACCCGGGAAGCGCCCGCGCCACGCGTGTGCGCACCGACATTCCGATTCCCGCCGTGCCCGATCTGGAGCGCCACGTGCGCGATGTTCCCAACCTGCCAGAATTGTGGACCTACATGAATCCCTTCATGATCTACGGGCGTCATTTGGGGTTCAAGGGCAACTTTGAGAAGCTGCTGCAGGCGCGCGATCCCAAGGCGCTGGAACTGTATCAGGATTTCGAAGCCGTGAAGGAAAACGCCGCGAAGTTCCTGAAGCCCCGCGCCGTGTGGCAGTTCTTCGAGGCCGAGCGCCACGGCAATTCCGTGCAGCTTTACGCGCCGGGCTGCCAGAATGCGCTTTATACTTTCGACTTCCCGCGCCAGCCGAAATCGAACGGTCTGTGCCTGAGCGATTACGTGCTGGATCCGCAATCCGGCCGCCGCGATCATCTGGCGGTGTTCGTCGTGACTGCAGGGCAGGGCGTGCGTGAACGCTCCGAAGACGCCAAGAACAAGGGCGAATTCTTCCTGGCGCACGGGCTGCAAGCCCTGGCCATCGAGACCGCCGAAGCCTGCGCCGAATGGATGCATCGCCGCATCCGCGAAGATTGGGGATTCGCCGATCCTGCGGACATGACCATGCAGGAACGCTTTACCTCGAAGTATCGCGGCAAGCGCTACAGCCCCGGCTATCCGGCGTGCCCGCGTCTGGAAGACCAGCAGGGCATCTTCGCTCTGCTGCGTCCGCAGGAAATCGGCGTGGAGTTAACCGACGGCTTCATGATGGACCCGGAGGCCAGCGTAAGCGCCTTGGTGTTCCACCACCCCGATTGCGCGTACTTCAACGCCGCTGAATCGCGCGAGTAACGCTCTACGAGATAACCTGCGCCACTTCGATGGCCATCTCGTAACGGCCAAAGGGTGCGCTCAACTGCACGCCGGCGGTGAGCGGACGCGCCTGCTGCACCATATCCTGAGCAATCGCGACTCCAGCGGCGCGCGCGGCCTCCGCGTTCTCGGCATTGCGCATGCGATCCATGTATTCCTGTGGCACGGGGACGCGCAGCTCGTTCACCATAAACTCGGCATTGCGGAAACTGGTCAGAGGCCAGACACCCGCGATCACTGGTATGCCGAACTGCGCGGTTCGCTCCAGAAAAATTTCGAGGAGCTTCAGATCGAACACCGGCTGGGTGACGAAATACTCCGCGCCCGCCTCCACCTTCTTCTCCAGGCGGCGCAGCTCTTCATCCATATTGAGCGACCCCGGATTCGCGCCAGCGCCAATCAGCAGCGAGGTCTGCGATCCCATCGGATTCCCGCCCAGATCCAGTCCCCGATTCAGATTGCTGGCGATCCGAATCAACCCGATTGCGTCGACATCGAACACCGCAGTCGCATCGGGATAGGTGCCCATGCGCGGCGGATCGCCGGTGATGCAGATCAGATTGCGTACGCCGGCGGCGTGCGATCCCAACAGCTCGCTCTGAATGCTGAGGATATTCCGGTCGCGGCAGCAGAAGTGCAGCACCGTCTCGATTCCGGCGTGCTGCTGGATCAACTGGCAGGTCATCTGCGCGCTGAGCCGTGCACTGGCGCGCGGGCCGTCCGGCACGTTGATACAGTCGATCCCAGCGTCCTTGCACAGTTTTGCTCCGGCGATTTCCTTGGCGGCGTCGACGCCCTTGGGCGGAAGAATCTCGACAAAGCTGACGAACTTGCCCTCCGCCAGTTTCGCGCCCAGTCCGCTGCGATCCGCCGCCGGGATGACTGGTTGCGCGTTGGGCACCTGGTGGGGTTCCTCCACTTGCACGCTGTGCGAGTGGCGTCCGGGCTGCAGACTGCGCGCCTCATTGCGGATTTCCTTGATATGCGCCGGCGTGGTCCCGCAGCAGCCGCCCACGATCTTCGCGCCCGCCCCGATAAAACGCCGCGCGTATTGCGCCATATATTCGGGCGAGCACAAGTACAGATTGCGACCCTCTACCGTGACCGGCAGACCGGCGTTGGGCATCACACTGAGCGGTTTGGTGGTGAGCGGCGCCATGGTCTCGATGGCTTCGAGCAGCACCCGCGGACCCGAAGAGCAATTCAGGCCGATCACATCCACCGGCCACTGCGATAACGCCAGGGCCAGGTTCGCGGCGGATGTTCCGTCCTCCAGATTCCCGTCGTCCTCGATGGCGAACTGAGCGATCACGGGGATGTCGCGGCCCGCCGCCTCGCGCGCCCCCAGCACCGCTTCGCGCAGCTCGTCCAGGTCGCGGAAAGTCTCGAAAATCAGCAGGTCGACACCGGCCTCGACTAGCGCCGTCACCTGCTCGCTGTAAAGTTCGCGCGCCTCAGCGAAGCTGACCGGACCCAGCGGTTCCAGGCGGACCCCCAGCGGACCGATGGCCCCCGCGACAAAGGCCTGGTCGCGCGCGACTTCTTTCGCGATGCGCACCCCGGCCTGATTGATCTGGCGCAGCTTTTCGGCGAATCCGAATGCCGCCAGCCGCTTGCGATTCGCGCCAAACGTGTTGGTTTCGATGATCTCGGCGCCCGCCCGCAGGTATTCCTGGTGCACATCGCGGATCATCGCCGGCAGCGAAAGGTTCAATTCGTCGTAACACCGGTTGAGGAAGATGCCCTTGGCGTAGAGAGAAGTGCCCATGGCCCCGTCAGCCACCAGCACGCGATTGAGCAACGCCTGCTTGAACTCGGCGCTCCGATTTTGAATCACGGCAACTCCCATAGATATGCTTCTACAATACCGCGCTCGTCAATGCCATTCCGGAAAAAGCCCCGCGCGGCCGTTGCGGCAGGCCTGGATCAGATCCACCACGCGCCTCCGCCGCCGCAGCAGGCTCTCGCACAGTTGGTTCAGGGAGCCCTCGTCGCCGGCCACCCAGGCCGGAGGCATCTGCTTGAGCGCCTGGTCTACTACCGCCTCCGGGAAATGCACGATGCGGTCGAGCCATGGCTGAAAATCGTCCAGGCCGCGCACGCCTTGGTAAACCCCCGGACGGAAATACAGACCTTGCAGGGGGGAATCGCCAAAGCGCCAATGCGGGCCATCGAAGGCGAAGCCGTGGTCCACCATTTGCGCCACGAAGCCCAGGCGCTGAGGATGCGCCTCATGCGCCGGCAGCCAATCGCGCAGACGGGCACGGAAGAAGATGGCCTGGCGCGAGTCGGCATTGCCCATCCATTGATCGAAGACCAGCATTCCCAGAAACTCCGCGCGATTCACCACCTGCGCCAGCAGCGTGTCGGGCAGGAAGTCGTAAACCACCAGGCGCGCCGGGTCGCCGGGGAATCGTGAGCCGAAGTGCCAGCCCAATTCGACCGGCTCACGGTGCGATCCCAGTTGAAAATGCACCTCCGGGTTCTGATCTAAAAAATCCTGCGTGACCCGGATCACTGTCGTTTCCGGCGTTGCAATGCCTAGATAGCGCAGGAACACGGACGCGATCCATTCGTTCACCAGGATCCGCCGGTGCTGGGGATTGTTGAGAAACTTGACCACATAGCAGTGGTCGTCGGCCGCCTCGATCAAGTGCGCCTGCGCTCCGCCGCGCATCTTGCGGATCAGGCGGCGCGCATCAACCGGCATGCAGCCGCAAGTTCTCCGTCCGTGACTTGCAAATAGCACGCGGGCGGGAGTTCAAATGCAGTACCCTTAGAGATTATATGACGGACGAAAAAGACACCATCGCGGCTGCGGCCCCTGGCGCGAAATCGACCAAAGAAGAAGTCGCCTTGGAATTGATGAAATTCATAGCCGGGACCACCGGCTATGGCAAAGCCTCAGGAGGAGCCGGCTTCGGCGGCAAGGCTCCCAAGACGCCAGACGAACAGGTTGACGCGCTGCTGCAATTGTACGAACGCTGTCGCGCGGCTGTCGCGAAGTAGAGAAGATCGCCGTCGCCTTTTGGGAGAACCAGGGACAATTACTTCTTTTTCTTAGAAGCCTTCTTCTTGGGCGCCGCTTTCTTGGCGGCCTTCTTCACGGCCTTTTTGGCCGATTTCTTGGGCGCCGCTTTTTTGGCGGCCTTCTTCACAGCTTTCTTGGCGGCCTTCTTGGGAGCGGCTTTCTTTTTTGCGGCCACCTTCTTCACGGCCTTCTTGGCAGCAGCCTTCTTTTTCGGCGCAGCTTTCTTGGCCGGCGCAGCAGCTTTCTTCGCGGGCGCAGCCGCCTTCTTCACCGGCTTGCGCGCCGGAGGCGCTTCCGCTGCGGCCGCGGGTGGAATTTCCTCGACGTCGATCACCGTGGTTTCCACGATCGTCGCGGCGGGCGCGGGCGGACGCGGCGCAAATACCGGCACGGCGAGTTCTTCGTCGTCATCATCGAGACCGTAGTCTCCCAAGTCGTCGTCTAAACTGAGTTCGGCGCCCTCATCCAGATCGTCGAGTTCATCGTCTTCGGGCGAAAGCCGGTACTCTCTCATGGCTGCGGTCTCCTCATCGGCCGAATCAGATCGGCGGAATCAGAAACCAGAATATCGCTTTTTCAAGCGAAGGCAAGTGAAAAGTGTTCTCCCCGATACATGAACGCGGGCTGCATACGATTAAAATGCCATCATGCTGCCGCGGTGCGGCTGTTGTGGGGTGCCTAACCAGCGCGGCCAGGGAGGCCCTTCGACGCAGAGGCCTTCGTGGGGGTCTTCGCGGGAGGCGCGGCGGACGCCTTGGCGGGAGTCTTCGACCGCGGCGCCGAAGCCCGGGCGTGGGCCTTGACGCGCGACGAGCTGACGGCCGGCCTTGCAGCCGAAGTTCTAGACCCAGTTCTGGACGACGTTCCAGACCCCGCCCGTGCCCGTACGGCCGGACGGACCGGGATATGATCGCCGGGATACGACGCCGGAATCACCACCAGCGATCCCGCTGTGGGCAGCGTCTCGTGATTGACAGAGCTCACGAGCGCCGCCGTCGTGTTATAGCGTCTGGCAAGCGATGCGAAGGTTTCTTCCCCATCCACTTTGTGAATCCGCCAGGCATCCCGACGGTTGGCGGGCACTGCTTCGAAGGCTGCCTGCACCATCGGCGCCATCCCTTTGGGAACATGCAACGCGGTTCCGGCAGGCGCCACCGACCGCAGTATCGCGGGGTTCAATTCCTTCAACTCAGCCAAGGGGCGGTCCATGGCATCGGCAATCAAGGCCAGATGCGTCGGCGATTCCAGTTCGATGGTGTCGTAGGCGAGCGGCTGCTCCAATTCGAGATCGTCCAGCCCGTAATCCTTGGCGTTCTTTCCGATGATGGTCATCGCCAGGATCGCCGGCACGTAGTTGGCGGTTTCCTTGGGCAAAACGTTCAGCCGGCGCAGCTGCCAGAAATCGGCAAAGCCGGTGCGCTGGATAGCGCGATCCACGCACCCGGGGCCGCAATTGTAGGCCGCCATGGCCAGGTTCCAGTCGCCGAAATGATTGTAGAGGTCATGCAGATGCCGGGCGGCGGCGCGCGTGGCCAGCTCCGGGTCCATGCGGTCGTCGGTGGCAGGGGTTCGATTCAGGCCGTATTCCTTGCCCCGGAAGGCCGCGAATTGCCACACGCCGACGCACATGGCGCGTGACATCGCGCGCGGCACGAAGCCGGATTCGGCCTGCGCCAGGAAAATCAGCTCCTCGGGGACGCCTTCCTCGCGCAGAATCTTTTCGATCATGGGCTTGTAGCGGCCCGAACGGCGCAATCCGTAGGCCAGGATCTTCTTGCCGCGCGGCGAAGAGAAGTAATTGATGTAGCTCACCACCGCGTCGTTCTGTTCCAGCGGCAGCTGCGATGCCGTCACCCGAATCTGCTCCTGCACCTTGTGGCGCAGGCTGGGGTCGATGGGGAATGTCATCTGCAGAATTTCTTCGATGTTGGACTTCTCAAAGCGCACTTCTTCATCCGGCTGCGCTGCGTCCAATTGATCCACGTCGTAACGGTAAATCTGCTCGATCAGTTCGTCGATATGCCGTTCCAGCCGGGCGCGGTCGGGCAGTTTATCGGAGGCGGTCAATAGAACTTCCAACACCCGGTCGAACTCCCTGCGCGCGTCTTCCGTGCGCCCTTCCTGGACGGCCCGTTTCCCGGCCGCCAGCCGGTCATCGGCTTTCTTGATCAGGAAATCGACATCTGAGGGGCGGGAGAGCGAAGGGAGGGAAGAGGAAAGGTTGGGAGCTTCGTTGCTGTACAGATCCAGGACTAGATTCGGAGGATCGATGAACACCGGACTGGCGTACGGTGCGCCCGGCCGTGCCGGCGGCACGAAGTAGGTCCTAAATTGCTTCGGAGGTGCCGTTGTTGCGCAACTGCTTAGGGCGAACACGGCCCCCGTCAGGATGCAGCCCGCGGCGATCCGCCGCTTCATCCGTTAGCTCCGGTAGTAAGCATATCCGCTGAGTGTAACAAATCGGAAGGGCGCCCGGGGAGGCGCTTCTTGCCTTGGTCCTTAGACCCTACCGGGCCGGAATCTGTTTCGAAGGTGGGCCCAAGCCGGCGGTAATCTGTTTCCGAAACTGCCATACTCTGTTAATCGGAGGATAACCCTGAAAACTTTCCGCAAAGAGCTGTGGTTTGAGGTTCCCACCCGCCGCGGCTTCATCAATATTACCGGCCAAGTTGAAGATTGCCTTAGGGAAAGCGGGGTTCGCGAGGGCTTAGTACTAGTGAACGCCATGCATATCACCGCCTCGGTTTTCATCAATGACGACGAGAGCGGTCTACATAAGGACTACGACAAATGGCTGGAAGCGCTGGCGCCCCACGAGCCAGTTTCGCAGTATCTGCACAACCGCACCGGCGAGGACAATGCCGACGCCCACATGAAGCGCCAGATCATGGGGCGCGAGGTGGTGGTGGCCGTGACTCAGGGCAAACTGGACTTCGGCCCCTGGGAGCAGATTTTTTACGGCGAATTCGATGGCCGCCGCAAGAAACGGGCGCTAGTCAAGATCATCGGGGAATGATTGGCCCGGCCGCCATCCTGCACGCCGCGGTTACTTTGCTGCTCGCTCCTTGGCCAACTGATCCTGGTACGTCTTCTCCAGCTTTTCGACCGCCGCGTGGTAGCCCTTGGGATCAACGAACCGCTCGGGATTGTAGGGATCGCCCGGCTTGTACTTGTCATGCAGTCCGAACTGCGCGGCGTGCGACGCCAGCCACACGTCGATCTTCATCTCTTTCTGATCGTGGAAAGTGCGGGCGTAAGCCGCGGCGATCCCTGGAAACATCGGCATGCCATTCACTTTGACGCCCGGATTGATAGACGCCATGTTCATGATCCCCACGTGGTAGGTTTTGCCCCCCTCCCGCACATCCAAAGTGAAGCTGGTGGCGCCCTTGGTGTGACCGGGATGGTGGTGGGCCGTGATCACGGTTCCGCCGAGTTCGATCTTATCGCCGTCTTTCAGCTTGCGGTCCACCTTAACCGGCTTGAAGCGCGCGCGGAGTTCCTCGCCGAAGCGAAAATCCTTCTTGCCGCCGGATTCGAGCAGCTCGGCGTCTTCTTCCGACATGACAACCTTCGCTCCAGTCATCTTCTGCAATTCCGCGAGCCCCGCCACATGATCGAAATGCCCGTGTGTGGCCGTCAGGATCTTGGTGTCGGACATCTTGAAACCGAGCTGCTCGACGCCCGCCTTGATCAGCGGCACCGTTTCCGCCAGCCCGCTATTGATCAGGATGTTGCCCTGTGGCGTGGTGATCAGGTAGGTGGACAAATCCCAGGTCCCCACCCAATAAATGTTGCCCAGAATTTTGAACGGCGGAAAGGGCTTGGTCCAGTCGGGGCTGCCTTGGGCGAAGGCCGAGGCCGTGAGTGCGATAAAGAGGAGGAGCCGGGTCAGCATAGGGCCCTATTTTACAGCAGGACGCAATGTGTCACAATGGGACACATGGAACGAGCCAGCGTCCGCGACCTGCATCTGAAGACCAGCGCGCTGATCAAGAACGTCGCCCAAGGCCAGATTTATGTGATCGAGTCCCGCGGCGTGCCGGTTGCCGAACTACGCCCGATCACCGCGCGGCGTCCGACTAACAAGCTGCCCGATCGCGAGGCATTCATTCGCAAGCTGCCCAGGTCGAAAACGGATACTGGACGAATTCTGGAGGAAGACCGGATTTGAACGGTCATTATTTCGACGCGGCCTACATAGCGAAGTGCTATCTCCATGAAACGGACGCGACTGCCGTGCGGGCGCTGGCCCGGTCATCTCCATCTGTTTACACATCTGCCCTTTCCATTGCCGAAGTAGCCTGCGTGTTTCACCGCCACGTCCGGGAGGGAACGCTAAAGGGGAAGGCGGCTGCCCAGGTTCGGGACGCATTCCTGGAGGATGTCGGAAGCGATACATGGATTTTGGTTCCGGTGACGAACCTCATCCTGCGTCGTGTTGAACTTCTGACGCGTACCCTGCCAACCAGTAGTTTTCTTCGCGCCGGCGACGCGATCCACATCGTCTCCGCCCTCGACGCCGGGTTCCACGAAATCTGGACCAACGACCGCCATCTCCTCGCCGCCGCGGCTCACTGCGGATTGCAGGGCCGAAGCGTGAAGCTTTAATCGAAGAGACGACCAGGCAGCAACTCAATTCCGAGCTCTGGCACGTTTAACGAGGCGACTTCCATCAAGCCCTTGTCACATATGTACAATCGCTTGCCGTGCGGATCCACCAGCCAGACGTGCCGCACTCCCCAGGCCTTATACTCCTCAAGCTTCTCGCGTACCGTAGTGAGAGGGGCGTCGACGGACAGCACCTCAGCCACTAACAGCGGAGGCGCATCCGGCACCAGAGATGGCTAAGTCGGATAAAACACCGCGACATCAGGAATCCGGACGAGGTTCGAACGAAGCCTCATACGCGTCTCCACGCAAGGAAACAGCGCCAGCTCGGTGCGCAGCGCCCAAAAGAACGCAACGATCGCGCCCTGGACCCTGCCGTGCGAATAGTCTGGCGCGCTTCTACCCGTAATTTCGCCATCCCGGTATTCCCGGTCGACGTCCGGAAAGGTGGTGTGCAAGTACTGTTCGAGCGAGATGAGGAGTGGCTGAGCCTGCGGTAGCCGCAAGCAGGGCAAGGACGATGGCGAGTCTCTTTGTCACCGTAATTCCGAACTCCGACTGTTCGGGGACCGTCTTAGGAAGTATACATACTTGGATGATCGGGCGTAGCCAATCACTTCTCCGCCACCCGTTTTCATCATCATTATTTCAACTATTTACCGATACCACTCGGAACCTCTATGCATCTCCCAGCGCTATCTTCTGAAGTGAAACCTGCAATCCGGTAGACGCCCGTTTGCCTTGGGTTCGTTTGGTAGTACAGCATTTCGGCAGGAGGTCGCCGCTTGGGTTCGTTTGGTAATTTGACATGTCGCACGGGAGCCGCTTACGAACCGCATTTTTTAGCCCTACCTCATGCTAAAATAAAGGTTTAGCGGCCCCGCCGCATCCCCCGAAGGAGCATCAATTGGCAGATCCTCAGGACCCCACCATCCCGCCTCAAGGGCCTCCAGCAGGGCAACCCCCAGGCCCCCCCGGCGGGCAGATCCCGCTCGGCGGCGATGGCGGCAACAACAAGAGCCACATCCCCATAAACATCGAAGACGAGATGCGCCGCTCGTACCTCGATTACGCCATGAGCGTGATCGTCGGCCGCGCCCTCCCCGATGTGCGCGACGGCCTCAAGCCGGTCCACCGCCGCATCCTTTATATGATGCAGGAGATGGGCCTGCATTATAACCGGCCCACCAAGAAATCCGCGCGCGTGGTCGGCGACGTCATGGGTAAGCTGCACCCGCACGGTGATGCCTCGATTTACGACGCCTTGGTCCGCATGGCGCAGGATTTCTCCATGCGCTATCCGCTGATCGATGGCCAAGGCAACTTCGGTTCCGTCGATGGCGATCCGCCCGCGGCCATGCGATACACCGAGGCGCGGCTCGCGCGCATTTCCGCCGCGCTGCTCGAAGACATCGACAAGGAAACCGTCGACTTCAAGCCCAACTACGACGAAAGCGAATTCGAGCCAGAAGTCCTGCCGACGCGCATCCCCAACCTGCTGGTGAACGGCAGCGAAGGCATCGCCGTGGGCATGGCCAGCAAGATTCCGCCCCACAATCTGCGTGAGATCGTCGAAGCCTGCATCGCGCTGGTGCAGAACCCGGCCATCCAGCTTCCCAAGCTGATCGAGATGGTGCAGGGCCCCGATTTCCCCACCGGCGGCATTATCCTGGGCCGCGAAGGCATCTACGATTACTTCAAGACCGGCCGAGGCTCCATCAAAGTGCGCGCGAAGGCGGCCACCGAAAAGATGGGCAAGGACCGCGAAGCCATCATCGTCACCGAGCTTCCGTATCAGGTCAACAAAGCCCGGCTGATCGAGTATGCGGCGGGCCTGGTCAACGAAAAGAAGCTTGAAGGAATTTCCGAAATTCGCGATGAGAGCGACCGCGACGGCATGCGCATCGTGTTCGAACTCAAGCGCGGTGAACAAGCCGAAGTGGTGCTCAACAACCTGTATAAGCAGACGCAAATGCAGGTCAATTTCGGCGTCATCCTGCTGGCCATCGTCAACGGGCAGCCGCGCGAGTTGGGATTGCTGGATGCTCTCAAGCGGTTCATCGAGCACCGCATCGACGTCATCCGCCGCCGCACCGACTACTTGCTGCGCAAAGCCCGCGACCGCGAGCATATTTTACTTGGCTTCCAGCGCGCGCTCAACAACTTGGACGCCGTCATCGCGCTAATCCGCGCCGCCAAGACCCCGCGCGAAGCCCGCGAAGCGTTGATGAATTTCATCACGCCCGCCGAAGCCGCCGCCTACGCCAAGATGGTGGACGCCGACCCGCGAGGCCCCCGCTTCACCGAGCGCCAAGCCCAAGCTATCATCGAACTGCAACTCCAACGCCTCACCGGCATGGAGCAGCAGAAGATCATCGACGAACTCGCCGACATTCAGAGGCAAATCGCCGAGTATCTCGACATCTTAGGCTCCGAAAAGGTTCTGCGGACTGTAGTCGTCAAGGAGCTGAAAGAAGTTCAAAAGGACTTCGGCGACGATCGCCGTACCCAAATCGTCGAAGACACCGGTGAGATCCGCCTCGAAGACCTGGTGCAAGTGGAGGACGTCGCCGTCACCGTGACCCGCGGAGGTTATCTCAAGCGCACCGCCGTCGACACCTATCGCCGCCAGACTCGCGGCGGCAAAGGCCGCATCGGCATGTCGACCCGCGCCGAGGATGTGGTGGAGCACTTGATCATCGCCTCCACCCACGCTTACTTGCTGATCTTCACCAACAAGGGCCGCGTCTACTGGCTGAAGATTTACAACATCCCGGACGCGACCACTACCGGCAAGGGCAAGCACAGCTCCGGCTTGATCAACCTGATGCCGGACGAATCCGTCACCGCGTTCCTCCCGGTCAAGGATTTCGTCGCCGGCAAGTTCATTGTGATGGTCACCAAGCAGGGCGTCATCAAGAAGTGCGAGCTTACCGAGTTCGACCATCCGCTACAGCGCGGCATCATTGCGCTGGGTATCGATGAGGGCGATGAACTGCTGGCCGCCCGCTTGACCAACGGCGAGAACTACATCTTCCTCGGCTCGCACGAAGGCATGGCCTGCCGCTTCAAGGAATCCGACGTACGGCCCATGGGCCGCCCAGCGCGCGGTGTCCGCGGCATGGAGCTCGAAGAGGGCGACTACCTGGTCGGCGTCGAGATCGTCGAAAAGGACGGACTGATTCTCTCGATCTCCGAAAACGGTTTCGGTAAGCGCACGCCGCTGGTCGACTACCGCCTCACCGCCCGCGGCCGCAAGGGCGTGATCAACATGAAGACCACGCCGCGCGTCGGCAAGGTGGTCGGGATTCTATCCGTGAAGGAAGACTCCGACCTGATGATCATCACCAAGCAGGGCCAGATCATCCGCATCGACTCCGGCGAAATCCGCCAAGCCGGTCGCTCCACGCAAGGGGTGCGCCTCGTGAACGTCGAAGCCGGCGATCAAGTGGCCGCCGCCAGCCTCATTCCGGAAACGGAAGCCAACGGATCGCAGGAAGATTTGCCGCTACAGTAGGAGTATGGAGCAGAAGGAACGCCAGCTCTTCGCCGCGCTGGAGCAGATGGGCAGCGTTATCGTTGCCTATTCGGGCGGCGCCGACTCGGCTTACCTGGCGTGGGCCGCCAGCCGCGTTCTGGGCGCTAAAGCGGTTGCGATCACAGCAGACTCGGCGTCTCTTCCCGAATCTCACAAGCGCGATGCCGAAGCCTTCGCCCGTGAGCACGGCATTCGCCACGAGTACATCGCGACGCGGGAGTTCGACAATCCCGACTACGTCGCCAACAATCCAGACCGCTGTTTCCACTGCAAAGACGAACTGTTCACGCGGCTCGACGAAGTGGC
>DATJEI010000251.1:0-8075 GCA_035496735.1 Bryobacteraceae bacterium
CTTTACCCGGCCCACCGTCGCTAGATTTCGTGCGTTAGGACCGGCATCGAAATACTCCGCGGCCAACTCCGCCGGCACCGACGCGGCAAATTTGCGGAACGGTTCACGATGCTTGATGAATACGTTCAGGTTTTCGGTGGAATACGGATCCAACGGCGACGCCAGGATGCTGCGATTGCCCAGCGCGCGCGGCCCGAACTCCATGCGCCCCTGCATCCACGCCACAATCTTGCGCTCCCCCAACATGCTCACCGCCTTCGCCAGCACGTCGTCAATAGATTGCAGATATTGAAACCGCAGCTTGCAGTTTTCCAGAACCTTTTTGATCTCTTCCCGTCCATAGCTGGGGCCCAGCAGCAGCGAATTCACGCCGGTCTGGCGCCGGTTCGCTTGCCGCTGATACCACATATGGAACGCTCCGCCGAGCGCGGTGCCGGAGTTGCCCGCCGCCGGTTGCACGAAGACGTTCTTCCAGCGGCCGCTGCGTTCCAGGAATTCCACCAGCAGAGCGTTGTAAAACAAACCGCCCGCGACGCATAGATTTTCCCCCTCGCCTGCCATGGCCAAGACCGTGTCCTCGACGGCGCGCTGTAATCCGCGCGCGATTGCGGGAGCCATAGCCGCCGGAATCGCGGCTCCGTCTTCCAGTCCCAGTCGCTCGAAGAACTTGGCGCTAAAGCCGCCGTTGGCGCTGGGATGGCCGTCGAAGAACGTGGCGTCAAGCCGTCCTGAAGGCGTTGCGATTTCATGGAACAGTTCATGAAAGCGGTCGCTGCCGGACGTGGAAAGCCACTGCACCTTGTGTTCGTCGGCTCCCGCGTGATAGCCCAGGAGTTCGGTTACGGCGCTATACAGCCAGGCCAGCGAATCCGGATACTGCCATTCCCTTTCGAGCTGCAGATGATTGCCTTGCGCGTTCCAACGTGCCCCGCAACCGAAGTCGCCAGTATGATCCAAGGTGAGCACTGCCGCATGTTCAAAGGGCGAAGCGAAAAAAGCTGATGCGGCGTGAGCCAGGTGGTGCTCTACCACCGCAACCTCAGCCCTGGGAAATAACTCGCGCAGCGAGAAGTGCAAGGACGGATCCACCGGCCGCACTACCGCAACGCAATCCACCGCCTCGCGGCTGACACCGGCGAGGCGCAGGCATTCCGCCACCGCAGCCTCCGGGACTCCCGGCCGCGGAGTGCGGCTAAGCTTGGACTCCTCGATTGCGGCCACGATTGTTCCATCTTTCAGGACGGCACACGCGCCGCCACCCTGTAGACCGCCGAGTCCGAGAATAATCATGATGCTATTTTTTCTTCTCGATCTTGGCCCACGTGTCTTTCAAGGTCACCGTCCGATTGAAGACGGGATGTTGCGGAGTGGAGTCGGGGTCGACGCAGAAGTAGCCCAGCCGTTCAAACTGATAGCGGCTGCCTGGAGCCGCATTTGCCAGGCTCGGTTCGAGTTTGCATCCGGTCAGGATCTGCATCGATTGTGGATTCAGATTATCCGTGAACTCGTGCCCTTCTTCGACGTCGTTCGGGCTTTCTTTCGTGAACAGCGTTTCGTACAGCCGAACTTCGGCGTCAATCGCATGCTCCGCAGAAACCCAGTGGATGGTCGACTTAACCTTGCGCCCGTCCGGAGGAGAGTTGCCGCCGCGGGTTTCCGGATCGTAAGTGCAGCGGACCTCCACCACGTTCCCTTGCGCATTTTTCACCACGCTCGTGCAAGTGACGAAATAACCGTAGCGCAAGCGGACCTCGCGCCCGGGCGATAGCCTGTAAAACTGCCTCGGCGGATCTTCGCGGAAGTCGTCCTGCTCAATATAGAGGACCTTCGAGAAGGGCACATTGCGCGCGCCGTCCCCAGGGTCTTCAGGATTGTTGACGGCCTCCATCTGTTCCACCAACCCGTCAGGATAATTGTCGATCACCACGCGCAGCGGATTGAGGACCGCCATCACGCGCAGCGCACGCCGGTTCAAATCCTCGCGGACGCAGTATTCGAGCAGCGAGAGCTCTGTGGTTCCATTGGTTTTCGATACCCCCAGGCGGCCGCAGAAATTTCGCAAGGCTTCAGGCGTATATCCGCGGCGGCGCATTCCGGAAATGGTGGGCATGCGCGGATCGTCCCAGCCGTTCACGTATTTTTCCTGCACCAGCAGCAGCAGCTTGCGCTTGCTCATCATGGTGTAGGTGAGGTTCAGCCGGTCGAACTCGATCTGCTGCGGATGATGGATGCCGAGCTGTTCCACAAACCAGTCATACAGCGGCCGGTGGTCTTCAAATTCCAGAGTGCAGATTGAATGCGTGACGCCTTCGATGGAATCAGATTGCCCGTGAGCATAGTCGTACATCGGGTAAATGCACCATTGATTTCCGGTGCGATGATGCTCGGCATGCAGAATGCGGTACATAATGGGGTCCCGCATATTGAGGTTCTTCGACGCCATGTCGATCTTCGCCCGCAGCGTCCTGGCGCCATCCTCAAATTCGCCCGCCCGCATACGCTCGAACAAATCCAGATTCTCCTCCACCGAGCGGTTGCGATAGGGGCTCTCCTTGCCTGGCTCGGTGAGAGTGCCGCGCTGCTCGCGAACCTGATCGCCGGTCAGGTCGCAGACGTAAGCTTTGCCCGCCTTAATCAACTGCACGGCCCACTCATACAACTGCCCAAAATATTCGGATGCGTAATAGATGCGGTCCCCGAAATCGCCGCCCAGCCACTTCACGTCTTCAATAATCCCCTCGACGTACTCGGTCTCTTCCTTGGAGGGATTGGTGTCGTCGAAGCGCAGATTGCACTTGCCGCCGAACTCCTTAGCCAGGCCAAAATCCAGGTTGATGGCTTTCGCGTGCCCGACATGCAGATATCCGTTAGGCTCCGGAGGGAATCGCGTGACCACGCGGCCACCGTATTTGTTGGTCCGCAAATCTTCTTGAATAATGTCGCGGATGAAGTTGGACGCAACCGGCGTGGCTGCGATGGAACTATTGTCGCTCATGATATCGCTCCCGCCGGCAACTGTTCAATGGCGCGTTCGATGCGGTGGAGACAGGTCTCACGGCCCAGCACCACCAGTGTTTCAAACAGCGGCGGCGCGACTTTGCGGCCGCACACGGCCACCCGGATCGGTTGAAACATCTGGCCGGTCTTGACTTTAAGTTCCGCCGCACCGGCGCGCAGGGCTGCATCCAGTCCGTCGTGGCTGAACTCCGCGGTTTGCAGAATTTCACCGGCTTTTTCGAGAACTGCCAAAGCCATGCGCGCGTCGCCCTTCTGCGGAATCAGTTCATTGCTGTCATAAGGCGGCAGCTCGACCGCAAAAAAGAAATCGGCGGCAGTCGCGACCTCGCGCAAGGTGCGGATGCGCTCTCGAATCAGCGGGGTGATGGCAGCCATCCGGGCGGCGTCCGCGTCAAATCCAGCCTCGCGAGCGAACGGCAGCAGCAGCGCCGACAAATCTTCCGCCGGCAGGGCGCGTATATGCTCGGCATTCAGCCAGACCGCCTTCGGATCGTAGGGATCTTCTTCCGTGAAGTTCACAGTCGCGTTGGAGCGGTTCACGCCTTCAAGCGTAAACGCGTCGATCAGTTCCTGGCGCGACATCACTTCGCGATCGTCCTTCGGCGACCAGCCCAGCAGGCACAGGAAATTGACATAGGTATGCGGCAGGAAGCCGCCATCCCGATACGTGGTGACACTGACCACGGGACCGTGCTTGCGCTTCGAGAGTTTCGAGCCATCGGGAGCAATCAGCAACGGAAGGTGCGCGAACTGCGGCGGCTTGACGCCCAGGGCCTCGAAGATCAAGACGTGTTTAAAGGTGTTGGTCAGATGATCCTGGCCGCGGATGATATGGCTCATGCGCAGATCCGCGTCGTCCGCGCAGGACGCCATATGATATGTCGGCAGGCCGTTGCTGCGCAGCAGCGCGAAGTCTTCAATGTCCGCCGTGGCCTTCGATTGTTCTCCGTAGACTAGATCGGTGAAGGCCACCGCCTCGCGCGATTCGCGCGGCACCCGATAGCGCACCACAAACGATTCGCCGGCAGCGGCGCGCTTGTCGCTCTCTTCCCGCGGCAGTTCGCGCATCGCCGGATGAGATATCCAGTGGCCCTCGATATGCGTTTTTTCTTCCGTCTCCACCGCCAGCGGCGTGAAATCCCGGTAGGCGAGTCCGCTGGCCAAAATCTGGTTTGCAAGTTTCTTGTGCAGATCCAGCCGCTCGGACTGCCGGTAAAATTCGTCCCAGCCCAGACCTAGCCACTGCAATCCATCGAAAATGGAATCGAGCGACGTCTGGGTATTGCGCTCGACGTCGGTGTCGTCGATGCGCAAGATCATCGTGCCCTGGTTATGCCGGGCATACAGCCAATTGAAAATGAAGGTTCTCGCGCTGCCGATGTGCAGATAGCCCGTCGGCGAGGGAGCAAAGCGAACTCGCAGCATTAACTTCTTAGGATAACAGCGCGAGCCCCGTGGACGACGCGGTAGTGTCCTAAAAGTCAACGCACTTTTGGGACACTACCGACGACGCCGGACGAACTGCCTCCCTACGGTTGGACCGCCGGAAGCGTTGCAGAACCTCCGGTGTTGATGCAAGTTGGGTGGCCGAAACCGCCGGCGCTGACGCCCGTCCCCCCGGCCGCATTGGGGGTGATGTCGAAGATGATGTTATCCGGACGCGCCGCGTCGCCCGAAACTCCGCCCACGCCGGCCAAATGGTCCAGTCCCAAAAAATTCCGTACGCGCCAGCCGATATTGTGATCGGCACAGGAGGTGTCTCCGCTTACGCCCACAGCGCCAATGATTTTCTGTCCCTTTGCATACAATGCCAGGCCGCCGCCAAATACGTTGACACCGCCGGGCTTGGTACCGACCATAGGGTCGTTACTAGTGCCGTAGAGGATAGACGGTCCTTTGTAGGCAACGCCAGGATCCACGGGATTGCTGAACTGCAGGCCAAACAAACTGCCGCCGGGTTGCACGGCGGAATACAGATTGGCCGTGGATAGCGCCAGACCGGTCGCCTGGCCCGAGCCATTGCTGTTCGAAGAACTATCCAGACTAAACGCATTCGCCGTGTTGGCTTTCTGGGCGGAGATCACGCGGCTGCCAGGCCATTGCGCGCCGCGGCCGGTGCCGGAAAACGCCACGGCGCATACCACGCCATCGCGGTCCACAATGGTACCCCACATATGCATATTCAGGCCGCTGGTCTCCGCGGACACAGCTTGCGTCAGAGCGTTCTTCAGATCCGCGTAGCTGGGCAGCCCGGCACAACTGTTGTGGCCTTTTGAATCGGAATCGTCATCCGCGACTGCGGTCCCCATGGTCCCCAGCAGCGCCAGGCATAGGGGCGCAAACCTCAAGATATATGACTTTCGCATAGTGTTTTCTCCTATTCTTTGTTTCCGTCCGAATGGACGACTCAGTATAGATAATCTTGAATCTTGGCCGTTTCAATGAAAATTAGATACCGTGACGACAAGAGCGAGCGGTTCGGCATAAGCCTAAGGTGTGTGCCTAAGGCGCTTCCCCTTGTCAACCTAGCCGCGAAAGTTTCGTCTGGATCGGTAGTAGGATCAGTTCATCCGTAGCTGTGTGCCGGCTGGCAGGCTAGCCGGCGCACCCTGGAGAAGTCGGAGGTGAGGCGAAGAATGCGAAGAAGTGCAATCAGTCTGATTTTTGCCGGGTGTTGTGTGTTTTTGCCGGCCTCAGCGCAAACGGTGACGGTGTCGCCGGCGGCCGCCTCCGTGCATCTGGGGACGTTCTATCAATTTGCAGCTAAAGTCGCCGGAATTTCTCCCACCACAGTCGGGTGGACGGTTGCGCTGCCGCCCGACGTCACGGGTTCACCTGGAACCATCAGCGCGGGTGGGCGTTATACTCCGCCGGCCGCGATGCCGAGTACAGGTACCGTAATCATCACCGCCACCAGCACCGCCGCGCCCGCGGTTTCGGCGAGCGCCATGGTAACGCTGGTCAATCCTTATCCCACCCTGGCATCCGTCTATCCGGCGAATGTCGCCGTGGGGCCCTTCACCCTGATTATGAATGGGAGCGGATTCGTGCCCGGAGCACAGGTGCTGTTCGGCGGCGTGCCGCTTGCTACCACGTATTGGTCCGCAACTCGACTGATGGCGACCGGCACCGCCGACCAGGCTCAATCCGGCCAGCAGGTCCCGCTAGCCGTGATGAATCCCGATCCGGGGGCGGAAACCTCGGTGGACGTTGTGAGTCTTCTGATCGGAACGCCCGCTACCGGAAATATGGTTACCTACAACGTCGCCGCCCGTTTCCTGGATCAAGCCGCCTTCGGGCCCGACGCCGTTACCAGCGCGCATGTCCAGGCGGTGGGGCTCGAGGCTTACTTGAACGAGCAATTCGCGGCGCCCATTTCGCCTTACCCGGATCCAGACGCCACTGGCTTCGGAATCGGACAGGTACAGGCCCGGTTTTTCACGAATGCGGTGCACGGCACGGATCAGCTTCGCCAGCGTGTGGCCTTCGCTCTTGGCCAGATCTTTGTAGCTTCCGCGGTGGAAGAAAATACGCCCGCGCAGTTGGTGCCGTACTTGCAACTCCTTAAGAACGACGCTTTTGCCAACTTCCGCACGCTCATGGAGGACGTAACTTTGAGTCCCACCATGGGCGAGTACCTGGACATGCGGAACAATGACAAAGCCGACCCCGCCAAAGACACCCGCGCCAACGAGAATTACGCTCGTGAGTTGATGCAGTTGTTCACGATCGGCCTGTTTCAGCTCAATCAGGACGGCACCTTGCAATTGGATTCCGGCGGCAATCCGATTCCGACTTACGATCAAACCACCATCCAAAATTTCGCCAAGGTCTACACGGGCTGGACGTATCCAACCAGGCCCGGCGCGACACCGCGGAAACACAACCCGCCCTACTACATCGGGCCCATGGTGCCTGATGAATCCAACCACGACACTACTTCGAAGACTCTGCTAAATGGTCTGGTGGTGCCGGCGGGTGGAACCGCCGAATCCGATCTCAAGGCCGCGCTTGACGATATTTTCAATCATCCGAATGTCGCCCCGTTCATCGGCAAGCAACTGATCCAGCACTTGGTGACCAGCAATCCCTCGCCCGCTTACGTGGGACGCATTGCCGCGGTCTTCAACGATAACGGGGCGGGAGTTCGCGGCGACCTGCAGGCCGTAGTGAAAGCGATTCTGCTCGACCCGGAGGCCCGGGCCGGCGACGAAGGCCCGTCCCTTTCGCCTCCCGATACCAGCGGTCACCTGCGCGAACCGGTATTCGCGGTTGCCTCGATTCTCCGCGGCTTGGGAGCCACAGTGAATGACACCAACAATCTAAGCAACCGCGCGGCCAATTTGGGACAAACGCTTTTCGCGCCGCCCACTGTATTCAATTACTTCGCGCCCGGATATACCATTCCCGCGGAGTTCACGCCCGGGGCTACGCTGCTGGGTCCCGAGTTCCAGTTGCAGTCTCCCTCGGCGGCGGTGGCGCGCGCAAACATGGTCAACGCCATGCTGTATGGCAATCTGGGCGACGGCGCGATCATTGACTGGACGTATTTAGCTGGTCTGGCGGCAACGCCAGAGGCGCTGCTGGATTCTGTCAGCGACGCCCTTATGCACGGTAAGATGCCAGACGCGATGCGGACGCAGATTCTTTCGGCTGTCAACGCATTCACGGGAACTACGGCGGCGGTGTACAAGGCGCGTGCACAGGCTGCGGTCTACCTTACGGTTTCATCCTCTTACTACAATGTGGAGCACTAAGATCATGCGGAATCCATTCAGCCATTTGCCATCCAGAAGACAGTTCCTGGCACTGGGCGGGCGTTCGCTGGCCGCGATTGGCGCCGCCAGCCTCGCCGGCCGCCTTAGCCAGGTGAGCGGGCTTGCGCAGACCGCCTGCCCTTCCGACTATAAGGCGCTGGTATGCGTGTTCCTGTTCGGAGGCAATGACGGCAACAACCTGGTCATTCCCATCTCGACGCCAAACAGCAATCCTGCCAATTCCTACGCCAACTACGCAGCCGTGCGCGCGGGACTGGCCCTGCCGCAGGCCAGCCTGAA
>DATJEI010000252.1:0-4861 GCA_035496735.1 Bryobacteraceae bacterium
TCTTCAGCCCGGGCGCGGTAGTGGTCGAGAAGCGCCGTCTCGCTGTAGCCGATGGCACGGGCGTACTGTCGGATATAGCTGGTGGCGTAGACGCCGGCCGGGAGTTTGGTAAATTCTTCTGTTTCAATTGCGCACAGGTAATGGGGCGCGATCCGGGTGGATTGAGCCACTTCTTCCAGCGTGATGCCTATCCGTTCCCGTACGGAAGCCAGACTGAGGCACGGGCGGGGGCGCTCCGTAGCCGGGCGCACAACTGTGGTCGACATAAGCGAATGCCTCCAAGCAGATTGATCGGCTTTGGGCGCTGGGAAGATTATGCCGGGAAGCGCAGAATTTGGAACAAAATTCTCCTAGTTTTAAGCCGACGGCGACGTTGATTAGTGAGTAGGCGCTCCAGACAGGGCAGCGCCCAGGATGGCCTGCATGCTCCGCAGCACCGCTGGGGCAATCGATTAAAAGCGGAAGTGTTTTACCGACGCTGAACTGACTCGAGCGGGGAAGCGCCGGGCGAGCGAAGGATCCGGATATCCCGCATCGGTGGTTGCCCGAAAAGCCGGCTGTATTCGCGATTGAATTGGCTGGCACTTTCGTATCCGACGGCGAAGGCGGCGCTTGCGGCATCCAGACCATCGATGAGCATGCGTCCGCGCGCGGCCTGCAACCGAAGCTGCTTCTGATACTGAAGTGGACTCATGGCGGTCATCGCCTGGAAATGGTGGTGCAGCGTGGACACGCCCATGCCCGCGATTTGTGCGAGCTCTTCCACGCGCAACGGCTGCGCGAAGTTCGCCTTGATCCATGCGATTGCTTTCGCCGTCCTATGGCTCCGACCGCCCCGCGTAGCGATCGCTCGCAGGCGTGCGCCCTCTGGTCCCCGCAGAATCCGGTAAATAATCTCGCGTTGAATCAGGCCGCTCAGAAAGGGAATGTCCTGCGGAGTGTCCAGCAGGTCCATGAGCCGGCAGCAGGCCGTGAGGAATTCCACGGTGGCTTCACCGGTCGCCATGGCAGGACTGTCAGCCGGCGCCTCGGCTACCTGAATCTCTTCCCGGCCGAGAAGCTCCCGGATCACGGGCATTTCAAGTTTCAGCGACAGCGCGAGACAGGGCGCCTGTTGACTGGCCTGGATGACCTGGCTGACGATCGGCAAATCGATAGACGTCAATAGGTATTGCGACTCACCGTAGATAAAGGTATTTCGTCCGAGGTCTACCCGCTTTCGGCCCTGAGCGATGACGGTCACGCCGGGCGCGTAGGTTGCCGAACAGGGAGCGGTCGGGGCGGTCCGACGGTGGAGCGTCATTCCGGGAACTTCCGTTGCCCGATTCTCTGCCGTGCCCGTGCGCGCGGCAATCTTTCGAGCCAGTTCCGCCCGCAACAATTCGCGCGCCCGGCTTGGCAGCGGAGCGGCAGGTTCCCTGCGATTCGCCATAGTCACGGCTTCACTTCCCTCAAATCCAGAATACCTGCTGGCTCGGCGGATGTGAACCGTTTTCAGCGGACAACGAGAGGAATAGGCAAGGAATCGGAACGATCGGGATACCGCTCTCTGGGCGCTCGGCTCTAACCTGGAGTTGAAAGAAACAGTTTCGCAGGAGAAATTATGCAGAAGCGCAAACTTGGAAAAAGTAACTTGGAAGTTTCAGCCCTCGGGTTGGGCTGCATGGGAATGAGCTTTGGGTACGGTCCGGCCAAAGACAAGCAGGAGATGATCTCGGTCATCCGGGAAGCCGTCGAACTCGGCGTTACCTTTTTCGACACCGCCGAGGTCTATGGTCCGTTCACGAACGAGGAATTAGTGGGGGAAGCCCTCGCTCCCGTGCGGGCGCGGGTGGTGATAGCCACGAAGTTCGGTTTCCAGTTCGATGCAGCCGGCAAACAGGCTGGGCTGAACAGCCGGCCAGAGCACATCAAGCAGGTCGCCGAGGCCTCGCTCAAGCGCCTCAGAACCAGTGTCATCGATCTGTTTTACCAGCATCGTGTTGACCCGGACGTGCCCATCGAGGACGTGGCGGGAGCCGTGAAGGAGCTGATTCGGGAGGGCAAGGTTAAGCACTTCGGCCTTTCTGAAGCTGGCGTGAAAACGATCCGGCGCGCGCATGCCGTCCAGCCAGTCACGGCGCTTCAAAGCGAATACTCCCTTTGGTGGAGGGAGCCGGAAGCTGAGATCATGCCGACTCTCGAAGAGCTCGGAATCGGCTTTGTTCCCTTCAGTCCGCTGGGAAAAGGCTTCCTCACTGGCAAGATCGACGAGAATACTACTTTTGACAGCACCGACTTCCGCAACACGGTACCGCGTTTTGCGCCGGAGGCCCGGAAGGCGAACCGCGCGTTGGTGAGTTTGCTGGATACAATCGCTCAGCGCAAGAAGGCGACACCTGCTCAGATCGCACTCGCTTGGGTTCTCGCGCAGAAGTCGTGGATCGTGCCCATTCCAGGTACGACGAAACTGCATCGGCTGCGGGAGAACATAGCGGCAGCATCCATCGATCTCAGCAAAGAAGATCTCCGCGAAATTGAGAGCGCCGCTTCCGAGATTACTGTCCAGGGAGCTCGCTACAGCGAGGCCGCTCAGCGAATGATCAACCGCTAAACACAATCGAGGGTCAGCAGACGTATGGATTTTCCAGTGTCCTATACCGGGCGCTTGGTATTTGCGCACAAAACGTGACGGTAGTGGGCGCGTAAGACGTCCAATACTCGCTCCGCCCGCTGGCCGTGTGATTTCGCGGCGACTAGTTTTGCATGCGATCTCAATAGTGCACGTTCGGCAGCGTGGCGATATACTGAGTTCAATCGCCGATACTGTTGTTTGCATATCGCGCCGGTGTTTTTCCGCGTACTTTCCCGGTGGATGCTTGCGAGGCAATCCGATAGGAGGGAGATGGCAGATGAGAACACTTGCCAGCCTGATCGTCCTTTCCGCGTCATTATCGCCGCTGACAGCGCAATGGGCTGCCCGCCCGACTCCGGGATTGCCCAGAACGCCCGACGGCAAGCCCGACCTCAGTGCCCCTCCTCCGCGAACCGCGGATGGCAAGCCCGATCTCTCCGGTCTCTGGCGTATCCACAAGAGTTACCTGCTCAACGCCGCGCCGGATCTTAAGCCCGCCGACATTCAGCCGTGGGCGGCGGCACTTTACAAACAAAGCGCGGAGAATTACCGCAACGACACGGACGGAATCAATTGTCTGCCGCCCGGCCCGAAAGCCAGTACGTCGGTCGGCTCTCCCATGAAGATCGTTCAGACGCCGAATGTTGTTATCTTTCTTTACGAATACCAGACCCTTTTCCGCCAAGTTTTTATCGATGGCCGCGAGCTTCCCAAAGATCCCAACCCGACCTGGATGGGGTATTCGATCGGGCACTGGGAAGGAGACACCCTGGTGGTCACGACCACCGGTTATAACGACCGCACGTCCCTTGACCTGGGCGGGCATCCTCACTCAGAGGCATTGCGCATGACGGAGCGCTTCCGCCGCCGCGACGCCGGTCATATGGACCTCCAGGTGACGCTGGACGATCCCAAAGCCTACAACCAAGCATGGACACTTCCGGTCGATCTTGATTTGATGCCGGACGGGGAATTGATCGAGTTCGTGTGTGAAAATCAGAATGCCAAGCCGCACCTCGTTGGCAAACGGCCGGAGGAGTTTCGAATTTCCAAGGACGTCCTGAGCCAGTACGTCGGAAAATACGATTCGTCTGAGTCCCGCTCAGTCGTCGAAGTTACTTTGGAAGGGGACCATCTGATGATCGATCCGGGCGGCATGGGAAAAATTCAATTGATCGCGATCTCGCAAACCAGCTTCAGCATGGAAGGGAACATCGTCGAGTTCATCAAGGATGCGAACGGTGCGGTCACCGGAGTCGTCCAGCACTGGACGGAAAGCGATCGCTACGCCTCTCGCAGAAAATAGAATGCCGAAGCTGACTGGTCTCATGCGACGCAGATTGATCGTCGCGGCTGGGTCCTCCTGCGACCGTCGTGACTACTAGACGGCCGATCGACCATTACAGTTCGGGATGGGGTAGTTGCTGGGCGTCGATTTCGCTCGCATCCTGGCGTCGCTAGCACGCTTCCTTAATCGAAACATAAGCCTGATAACACCATTAGCGGAGCCGCCCGTCGTGTAGTGGCAGACTGGCACTTCCGTGGCTGGGCCTAATTCTTGCGACTTCCGGATGCGCCGTGATCCGACTCAAACCACCGGTTGCCAGCACTTCAATAATCTGCGGGACGTGATTCGAAGTGTCTGCAAAAGGCGGTCCTTTGACGTTGTGACAACACCGGAATATGATGATCAAGTAAAAAGCAGCCGACCTAAACAGACTGGAACGGAGAACGGCAAACAGGATCAGCATCGGGTAACTGCCATCTTCGCTGGCTCGCTGAATTGGATGTACACTTTAAAGCAACGGAAAATTCCGCGCAATCTGATGTTCGAAGGAGAGACCCATGAACTCGAAAAAACCTAATCGCAGGGGATTTCTAAAGGGTGGCGCAGCGATAGTGGGTGCGGCTGCGGGAGCAGCACAATCCGTGCGCGGCCAGGCCCCGGCAATTGCAGCGTATTCAAAGAAGGAACTGATCGGCTACGGCGAGCGGTCTCATTTTGTCACCTCTCTACGCGAGCCCGCGCCAGGCAGACCTTCGCCAGATGCGTTTGGACTAGTGTTCCATGTGGCGACTCCGCTTCAGGATCAGACTGGGTTTATCACTCCCAGCTCGCTGCACTATACGGCTACCCACCGAGGCGCATTCGTCCCCGACATCGATCCTAAAGAGCATCGCTTAATGATCCACGGCATGGTGGACCGCCCGCTGGTTTTCACCATGGATGACTTGAAGCGTTTCCCG
>DATJEI010000253.1:0-15419 GCA_035496735.1 Bryobacteraceae bacterium
ATGGTGATCGTGCTGGCGGTGTACGCGGTAAACGCCGTGGGCGGAATTGACGCGATGAAGTCGAAATTGACGGCGCTGGACGCCGCGCGGGGCAGCCAGGGTTCAGTACTGAACTTCGTGCCGGATCTGAATTCCGCATGGATGCCGCTGATCACCTTCTTCGTTTACATTTCGCTGAACTGGTGGGCGACCTGGTATCCGGGGGCGGAACCGGGCGGCGGAGGCTACATCGCACAACGCATGTTTTGCGCCAAGGACGAAAAGAATTCGCTGCTGGCGACGCTGTGGTTTAACGTGGCGCATTACGCGGTGCGGCCATGGCCGTGGATCCTGGTGGCTCTGGCGTCGCTCATCCTGTTCCCGGGATTGCAAGATCCAGAGACAGGCTATATCCGCGTGATGATCGCGCACCTGCCGCCCTCGCTGCGCGGCTTGATGGTGGCTGCGTTCGCGGCAGCCTATATGTCTACCATCGCCACGCAGCTGAACTGGGGGGCGAGCTACCTGGTGAACGATTTCTACCGGCGCTTCCTGAAACCAGAAGAATCGCCGCGGCACTATGTAAACGCATCTAAAGTAGCGACAGTATTTCTGACGATTGTTTCGGCAGTGGTGACGTTCTATCTGGACTCTATCGCCGGCGCGTGGAAAATGCTGCTGGTGACAGGCGCGGGAACCGGCAGCGTGCTGTTGCTACGCTGGTACTGGTGGCGGGTTAACGCGTGGAGCGAAGTATCGGCCATGGTGGCGGCGTTTATCACATCGATCACGCTGCAAAGCGCGCTGCACATGGATTCGGACGATCCGCGGAGTTTCGCGTGGATCATGATTATCACGGTGAGCATCACCACGGCGGTGTGGCTGGCAGTGACGTTCCTCACACCGGCCGAGCCGCGGGATGTGCTGGTGGCGTTCTATCGCCGCACGCGGCCGTCGGTGGCCGGGTGGAGGCCGATCGCGGTTCTCGCGCCCGAAATAAAACCCGTGAACGATCTGGGGGCGAACGCTGTCGACTGGATCGCAGGCCTGGTATTGATTTATGGCGTTCTGTTCGGAACGGGCAAACTATTACTGCATGAAACCTGGCTGGGAGCGGGGCTGCTGGCGTGCGGCGTGGCGGGCGGCGCGGTGATTTATTACGATTTATCGCGGAGAGGCTGGAGTGCGGTTACTCAGTAGCTTGATCTTGCTATCCACCCTGGCGGCAGCCGGTCCGGTGGAATTTGCGCAAGCCGAGCTGGACTCGGCCATGGCCGAGCGCAAGCTCAAATGGAAAAATCAGGTGGAACTGAATCTGGATGCTCCCGAGACTTTTCGCATCGAGCCCTACTCGATCGGCGGGGCGCACATCACGGGCGGCGATCTGCGCGGGCTGATGTATGGACTGCTCGAGGCGGCCGAACAGATTCGCACAAGCGGACACTTCAGCAAGACAATCGGCAACCCGGCGGCTTCGCTGCGGGGAGTTCGCATCGTGTTGAACGCCGAGCTGGAAAAGGCACCAGAGGAATTTTGGAACGCGTATTTCCGGATGCTGGCGCGGAATCGCTTCAACCGTGCGCATGTGGTATTTCAGGGGATCGAGGCGCCGTACCATTTGCCGCAGTTCCTGTCGCATACCGCGGCGGAGTATGGAATCGATTTCACGCTGGGCGTGGAGGGCGATGCCAGTGCGGAGGAACTAGCCCACATGCTGATCCTTTGTCCGGCGGTGCGCGGGGTGGCACTTGAAAGATTGAGCGAGCAGGCGGCGACATTTTCCGCGCTGCGGGTGGCGGGGCGCCGGGTCACGCTGGATCTGGACGGCGCTACGGCCGAGCCCGGAGTGTTGCAGGAGGCGCTGACGAGCGGAATTCCGGTATTGCGTCCGGCAGCGGCGTGGCCGCCGAGCTTCGAAGTGACGCCGCCCATCGACGCGGCGGAGGCTGGCGCGCATCCGTTGTTCTATGAAGTAATGGGGCGGTTGAGTTACGATGCAAAACCCAAGCCGGAGTTTCGGGCGGCGCGCGAGGTCGGGTTGTGGATCGCGGCGGCGCAGCAGTCTAACTTGGGCGGATCGGATTTTGTGGCGTCGGCGGCAGAAGCGGCGCACAATCGCGAGGAGCACATCGCGTCCGCGAAATTCACGCCGTCCGACATCGCGGAGCGACTGGACGCGGCTGCCTCGCAGCTGGACCGCAATGAAGACGCGGATCTGCGGTTGCTGGCGGGGCTCGCGAGGGAACAAGCGGCGCAGCAGCGCGCGGCTGGGGATTTTCCTGCTTTGGCGAGGGGGGCGCGGCCAGCGCCATCTTCATGGACGCACACTCCACCGGCGTCGGCTCCTTCAGAAAAGCCGCTCACTCTGGCCCTCCAGATTGCGCAGCCGAAAACGGTGAGCGCGGTGCGGCTGCACTATCGGCCCACAGATCCGGCGGCGGCGACGCGAGTGCTTGAGATGGCGGCGAAGGCCGAGGTCGCCTTCACCATTCCGGCCAGCGACATCACCGGCAATTGGGATCTGCAATATCACTTCGAGATTCTGCACGCGGACGGCAGCGGCTGGTTTGAGCCGGACCCGCTGACGGCAACGCCTTACTGGGTAGTGCATATCATCGCGCCGCACACCGGGCGCAACTAACCTGGTTAATACAGGATGCGGGTACGGATGTCGCGCCGGAACAGGCGGCGCAATTGCGGTCTGCGGGGAGTGTGCGAGCGGCGGAGCCACTGACGTTGGCGCTGCATATTGCGCAGCCGAAGACGGTGAGCGCTGCGCGGCTGCACTTCCGGCCCACCGATCACGCGTCGGGGACCCAAGTGATCGAGCAGGCTGCGAAAGTGGACCTCACTTTCACCATTCCTGGCCGGGAGATCACCGGCAACTGGGATGCGCAATATTGCTTTGAAATTCTGAAGGCCGACGGCGGCGAGTGGTTTGCGCCGGATCCGTTAACGGCGACTCCGTACTGGGTGGTGCACGTGATCGCGGCGTACACAGGCCGGAATTAGTTATAATCCCGCCATGAGAAAACTCGCGCTTCTGTTACTCGTGGCGGCCGCGGCTTTCGCGCAAAAACGGCCCATTACTCACGAAGACGTCTGGTTGATGAAGCGGGTTGGCGAGCCAGTGGTTAGTCCCGATGGCAAGTCGATTCTATTTTCTCTGACCGAGCCGGACTATGATTCTGCTAAGCAGTCAGCGGACTTGTGGGTGGTTCCGGCGAGTGGGGGCGCGCCGCGGCGCCTGACTTTCACGAAAGCTCCCGAGAGCGGAGCCGTATGGTCGCCCGACGGCACCCGCTTGGCTTTTGTGACGCGGCGGGAGGGTGACGAGGCGCCGCAGGTTTACGTGATGCCGATGAGCGGCGGCGAGGCGCAGCGCATCACCAGCATCGCCGGAGGCGCGGCCAATCCGCAGTGGCGTCCCGACGGCAAAGCTATTCTGTTTGAGAGCGAGTACGATCCGATCGCCGCCGAGCGCAAGCTGCGCAAATCGAATGCACGCATCTACGACTCCATGCCGGTGCGCTTCTGGAACGCATGGCTGGACGAAAAAAGGCTGCACGTCTTCACGCAGGAATTAAAAGACGGCGCCCAGGCAGTGGACTTACTGAAGGGCTGGCAGCTGGCCGAAGGCGCTGGTTTCGGCGGAATCTTTAGCGCCACAGGCGGGCAGACGCTGCAGCCGGTGTGGACTCCGGATGGCGCATCGGTGGTGTTTGCCGCGTACGTGAACCGGGGCGAGATGATGTCGGCCGAGACGTATTCGGCGCTGTTCGCGGTGCCGGCTTCCGGAGGAGAACCGCGCCAGGTCACCGAGAACGGCCAGAAGTTCACCGAACCGAAATTCTCTCCCAGCGGCGACGCTCTGTATGCGCTGCAGGAGCGGAAAGCCGCACCGGGCGGGCGCCTGTATTCGCTGACGCGTTTAACGCGGTTCTCATGGCCCTCGTCCGGCAAGCCGGTTGTCGTCACGGGCCAGTGGGATCGCTCGGTAGCGGGATTCTCGGTAGCCGCGGACGGGAAGACTGTGTATATCGACGCGGAGGATGACGGATTCGATCAAGTGTTTCAGATCCCGGCGCAGGGCGGCGCCGTGCAACGTCTGCTCAAGGTGGAAAGCGGCGGATACAGTGCCGTGCGTCCCGCGGCGGATGGATTGGTGGCGCTGTATCAAACCGCACTACAGCCGCCTGAGATCGTGCGCTTGAATCCCACGGCGGGCACGCACACCCTGCTGACGGACTTCAACGCGGAAAGAGCGTCCCAAATCGACGCGCCGGCGCCGATCCATTTCTGGTTCACGGCGAAGAACGGCAAGCATATTCACAACATTATGTTCCTGCCGCCGCAATTCGACGCGAATAAACGCTATCCCCTGGTTATTTTTCCACACGGCGGACCGAACGCGATGTCGAGCGATATCTTCTCGACGCGCTGGAACAATTATTTACTGACGTCGCCGGGATATGTGCTGCTGGAAACCAATTACACTGGCTCGACCGGCTTTGGAGAAAAATTCACCGACGACATCGAGAAAGACGTGTTACGCGGTCCGGCGCAGGAAGTTCTGGAAGCGATCGTCGAAGCGGTTCACCGCTACCCCTTTATCGACGAGCATCGCCAGGCGGCCGCCGGCGCGAGCTACGGAGGTTACTTGATGAACTGGTTGAACGGCCACACCGACCAGTTCAAGTGTATTGTGGCCCATGCCGGCGCCATCAGCAATGAATCGCAGTATGGTGTGAACGATGGCGGTCTCGACCGCGAACTCCGCATGGGCGGACCCATTTGGGAAAACGGAGGGCAGTGGAATGACCAAAGCCCATTGCGCTATTCGGGCTCGTTCCACACGCCTACCTTGCTCACCCAGGGAGAAATCGATTTTCGCGTGCCGCTGAATGAGAGCATGACCACGTTCAAGATTCTGCAGCGCCGGAAAGTTCCGGCGCGTCTGGTCATCTTCCCCGACGAGGGGCATTGGGTTCTCAAAGGCGAGGACAGCCGGCTGCACATGCAGGAAGTGCTGGCCTGGCTCCAGCATTATCTGTAGAGCCGAGCGGCTTAATACAGGATGCGAGTACGGATGGTGCCGGCCACCTGGTCGAGGCGCTTGCGCAGCGCCATCGATACGGCGCGCTCGGGAGCTTCGATGTCGATCACCACGTAACCGATTTTGGCATTGGTCTGCAGGAACTGGCCGGTGATGTTGATGCGCTTCTCGGAAAACACGGAGTTCACTTCCGATAGCACGCCCGGCTGATTGCGGTGGATATGCAGCAGGCGGTGCTGTCCGGGATAGGCGGGCAGCGAGACTTCGGGAAAGTTGACGGCTCCGAGGGTCGATCCGTTGTTGCTGTACTTGAGCAGCTTGCTGGATACTTCGAGTCCTATATCATGCTGGGCTTCCTGCGTACTGCCGCCGATGTGAGGCGTGAGAATCACATTGTCGCGTCCGCGCAGCGGTGACATGAAGGTATCGGTATTGCTTTTCGGCTCCTTGGGAAAAACGTCAATCGCCGCGCCGCTGAGGCGCCCGGAGTCGAGCGCCCGAACCAGTGCGTCGATATCGACAACGTGGCCGCGCGAGGCGTTGATGAGGCTGGCACCGGGCTTCATATGCGCCAGCGCGCTGGCGTCGATCAGGTTCTTGGTCTGTGGCGTTTCGGGAACGTGCAACGTCACGACATCCGCGATTTCGAGCAGCGCTTGCATTGTCGGCATGGGGCGGGCGTTGCCGAGGGCCAGTTTCATTTCGATGTCGTAAAACACCACTTGCATGCCCAGGGACTCGGCCAGAACGCCGATCTGCGTGCCGATGTGACCGTAGCCGATGATGCCCAGCGTTTTGCCGCGGGCTTCGCGCGAACCGGCGGCGCTCTTGAGCCATCCGCCGCGATGTGCCGCGGCGTTGCGCGCCGGGATGCCGCGCATCAGCAGAACGATTTCGGCCAGCACCAGCTCAGCCACGCTGCGGGTGTTGGAAAAGGGCGCGTTGAAGACCGGGACGCCGCGGTCTTGCGCGGTCGCCAAGTCCACTTGGTTCGTGCCAATGCAGAAGCAGCCGACCCCGATAAGGTGCCGCGCGGATTCGAGCACATTGTGCGTCAACTGGGTGGCCGAGCGGATACCCACGATATAAGCGTCGCGAATGGCGTCGATGAGCTGCGGTTCGGGCAACGCCTTGTGGTGGATTTCGATATTGGAGTAGCCGTCCGAGCGGAAGGCATCCACTGCGCTGGCGTGGACGCCTTCAAATAGAACGACTTTCATTTTGTCTTTGGAAAAGGATGTCTCCGCCATGAATGAGGGCCCGAACTATTAGAGTGTCACAGTTGAGCCGGGCGGCAGAGGAGGGCGGTTATTAAAGGACCGCATTTCTGTTTCTTGACATCAAATATTCATTTGCAAGCATTCTGCGAATCGCTTATTCTTAGAGTAAGTAACTTCCCTCGGGTCCATCAAGTAGTCCTAAGAACACGTCAGTCTGGGACAGTTGGCAGCGGCGTTCATACGGAGGCTCAATTGAGACTAATATTGAAGCGCAACAAATCAGTGTATTCTGTGGGGCTTTGGATTTTTACAATGGCGCTCTTCGCGAGCGCAGCTTTGGCACAGACTACGGGTGCAGGCACCATTACAGGTACCTTGACTGATCCCACCGGGAGCGTTGTGCCCGGCGCCGCGGTTGCGGTGCGGAATACCAATACCGGGGCCACGCTTGCATTGACCACCAACGGAGCGGGAATTTATGTCGCTCCGTTTCTTCCACCGGGAATGTATGAGATCACCGCGAGTAAGACGGGGTTCGGTAAAATCGCACGCACAAATCTGACTCTGCAAGTGGGACAGACGCTGACCATCGACATCGCTCTGCCGCTGGAGACCACCACCGAGACGGTGACGGTGAGCGGTGAACCTTCGGTGGTTGACACGCAAAAGACCGATATGTCCCAAGTAGTCAGTCAGGCCCAGCAGGAAAACCTGCCGCTAGCCGGGCGGCGCTGGGAGAGCTTTGCGCTGCTTACGCCTAACGTCACGACCGACGGCGGAAGTGGTTTGATTTCGTACCGCGGGATTTCAGGACTTTATAACAGCAGTGCCGTCGACGGCGCCAACAACAGCCAGGCCTTCTTCTCCGAGACGAAAGGCCGCACCACGATTCCTTACATCTACAGCATGGATTCCATCCAGGAATTCCAGGTGGCATCGAGCAATTACAGCGCGGAACTGGGGCAGGCGGCCGGCGGTGTGGTCAATGCCGTGACCAAGTCAGGGACCAATACCCTCCATGGCGATTTGTTCTACTATTTGCGTTATCCAACGCTCAATGCACTCGACTCGCTCCAAAAATCGAAGGGGATTTATACCCAACCGATTCATCAACAGCAGCAGTTCGGTGGCAGCGTCGGAGGACCCATTATCAAGGACAAGCTGTTTTACTTCTTCACATATGACGGTTCGCGCAAGGTCAACCCCATCAGTTATATTAGTTCGGCCACCTTCCCGATTGCCTGCACTTACAGCCAGATTACCCCGGCGCAGTGCGCGGCAGCGAACAAGTACTTCTCTGGCCTGTTGGGCGCCTATCCACGCTTCCAGAATCAGGATGTCGGGTTCGGAAAACTGGATTATCTGTTTAGTCCCGCCAATCGCGTAAGTGCGTCGTTCAACCTTGACAATTTCAAGGCGCCCAATTCTTACAACACCGACATTACGTCCACCGCCAAGTCGAATTCGTCGAATGGGACCGCCGTAACCCGCGAACGGATTTTCGTCGCGAACTGGGATTCTACTATCAATCCGACTACCATCAATAACTTCCGTTTCCAATGGTCGCAAGATCTGGAAATTATCAGTGCTAATGGCACAGCCCCAAGCGTGACTGTCGACTCCGGGGTGGTTATGTCTTACGGTATGCCGAACGCTCTACCCCGCCCAGCGTTTCCGAATGAGCATCGCCTGCAATTCGCGGACGTCCTCTCAAAGACGGTAGGCAAGCATACCTTCAAAGCGGGGGTCGATTTCAACGCGATTCACGAGGTACTCATCAATCTGTTTCAAGGCGGGGGTGTTTACGGCTACAACGGATCGGTCACCGCTTCATTTTCTAACTGGGTAGCCGACGTCATGGGAGTCAACCTGGGAGACGGCAACACCGGCCGGCATTACAGCAGCTTTGTCCAAGTCACCGACCCGGTGACGGGCGTGGGCAAGGATGATTTTTACAACAACGATTGGGCTGGATTCGCGGAAGATTCCTGGAAGGTACGGCCCAATCTGACTCTCAACCTGGGTGTTCGTTACGATCTTTTCTTGATCCCGCAACCACCCAAGCCGAACACATCCACTCCTCTAACCAAGCTCTATACGTCCACCATTAACATCCCCAAGAACCAGTTCGCGCCGCGTCTCGGCGCAGCCTGGGAGGTCCGGAAGGGGACTGTGGTCCGCCTGGGTTACGGGATCTTCTATGGGAAGACCAGCAACAGCACTTACTACGCAACCCGGGTCGAGAACGGCGAGTTTCAGCAGACGTATAATTGCAACCCCTCTAACTCAGCGATCGCTTGCGCCGGCCTGACGTTCCCAAACGTGATCTTCACGCCGCCGGGTGGGGCGCCAGTTGCTCCCTTCCCGGGTGCATTGACGCCACGCGTAACGCCCATCACGTTGTCGTCCAACACCGCCACCACGCGCGGCCAGGATCCAGGGTGGAAGAATCCGCTGGTGCACGAGGGCGAGGTGACCGTCGAGCAGCAACTGCCGGGCAATGTCGGTGTTTCCGCTTCCTACGTCTTCAGCCGGGCGCTGCATCTGCCCGTATTCACGGACGCCAACTTGGCGCCGACCACCGCCACCAAGACCTACACCTATCCCGGCGGTAGCACTTTCACCGTCCCCTTCTACACCAGCGCGAATCGCGTAGACCCCACCGGTCCGATTCTAACCGGGCGCAGCGTGGTGAATTCTCTCTACAACAGTTTTGTGCTGACGGTTCGCAAGCGTATGCAGCACGGCGTGGAGTTTGTCGCTAACTACACGCTCAGCAAAGCGGAGGACGACGGCCAGGTGATGGGACAATTCGGCACCTTCAACGGAACCGACTACACCGTCGATCCCTACAATCAAAAAGCGATGTGGGGACTCTCGGATCTGGATCAGCGTCAGCGCCTGGTGGCGAACGCAATCTGGAAGCCCGAGTTCGCGGCGCATTGGTCGAACCGGGCCGCCAGGATGATTGTGAACGGATACACGCTGTCGAGCATTTTCACAATTGCGTCCGGGCAACCCGTGACGGGCCTGATCTCAGGCACCCCGGCGGGCGCTATTGATGGCGGACTCACCGGCGGCATGGTGAATAATTCAGGTACCGCTCCTTTTACCTATCAGGATCCGAGCGTGCCGCGTAATTTCTACGGCGGGCCGGGATTCTGGGACATCGATGCACGCGTGAGCCGCGAATTCAGGATCAAGGAGCGTTACCGGCTCTCTTTCCTGGTGGAAGCCTTCAATCTCCTGAACCACACCAATGTGTTCGGCGTGAATACCACGCAGTACTCGCTGGGCTCCGGCACCACCACGCTTTCCAAGTCGTCGACGTTCCTGGCGCCTACTGCGACCAACAATGGCTTGTACGGCGCGCGGCAGTTACAGATCAGCGGACGGTTTACGTTTTAGGGCGCAGGCAGCTCCTTATTTCGCGGCGTCCCTGGCAAAGGCCGGGCGCCGCGTTTCTTTTTGTGATGATATAAGCAGGTGTTCCGGCGAATCCTCACGCTTGCTTTGCTAGCCGCGCCCGCGTTTGCGGCAGACTGGGTGGAGTATCGCTCGGGGCCGTTCCACATCTTCAGCGACGCCGGTGACCGCGCGGCGCGGGAACGCCTTACCCAGCTGGAACAGATCCGCTTTGTGCTGGGCGCGATGCTGGGCAAGAGCGAGTTGACCACCGTGTGGCCCATTGACCTGGTGCTGTTCGCGAATCAGAAACAATACGGCCCGCACGCGCTGCCGCAGCCGCTGACCGATGGCGGGTCCGCGGAGCTGGCGGCGTGGCCGGCGGACGTGGCGCTTCCTCGCGATCTGCTGCGCGCCATCACGCGGCTCCTGCTCGACGACAACGCGGGCCGCATGCCGGACGAAATCGAGAACGGAATCTGCGACCTGTTTTCGACCATCGATGTGAATGCGACGCGTGTGAAAATCGGCGCGCCGCTACCGGCCGGCGAGCTTGCAGGAGAACGCTTGCGCGGATGGGCCAAGCTGCAAATGCTGGCGACGCAGCCGGAATATAGCGGCAAACTGCGCACGTACATTAACAATATGCAGAATGCCGGCGAAGAGGATCAGGCGGCGCGCAACGCCTTCGACATGAACGCCGCGAAGCTGGCGGTGCAGGCTGAGGCGTATCTGAGGGCGGGCAAGTTTGAAGCCGCGCCGGTGAACGGAAGGGCGCTGAATCCGAATCGCGACTTCATCGAGAAGAATCTGGACAAAGCTGCGGTCGATGCGCTACTGGCGGAGCTGGACGCGCGGGACAAGAACTTTCCGCCTGACAGTCCGCGGGGGTTGCTGGCGAAGAATACCTTGCCCGCGCTGGAACTCGCGATTCGCGCGAACCCGAAGTGGGCCGAGCCGCACTTCAAGGCCGCCGCGCTGGAAAGCGATGCCGCACGGAAGATCGCCCAACTAAAGATGGCCGCTACACTGGCTCCGCGCAATGCAATTTATTGGCAGACGCTGGCTACGTCGCAGGCTGCCGCCAACTTGTACGCGGATGCCGAGAAATCCTGGACCGCAGCGGAACGCGCGGCCGGAAGCCCGGAGGAAAGGGCGCGGATTCATCAGGCTAAGCTGAATCTGGAAGAGAACCGGGCCGAATTTGAAGCCGCAGAAAAACGCCGCCAGCAAGAGGAAGAGGCTCGCGACCTGCAACGCGTGAAAGATAATGCGGCGGCGGAGATTCACGCCGTGGAGCAGGCCGCCAACCAGCGACTGTCCGCCAACGCGGGGAATACCAAAGGCGCGGTGCCGTGGTTTGGCGATCCCAACGGGCAGAAAGTTTCGGGCACGCTGACGCGCGTCGAGTGTCTCAAAGGCGGACAACTGCGCCTGACCATCCAGCAGGCTGGGTTTCCCATCCGCTTGCTGATCCGCGATCCGAAGCAGCTTACGGTGGCGGCCGATTCCGGCCAAGCCGAGTTTGGCTGCGGGGTGCAGAAGCCGGCGCGCAAGATCGAAGTGCAGCACGACGGAAAAGCCGACGCCCGGCTCAGCACCATGGGCGATATCCTGGTGGTGAAGTTCCCGTAATGGCGAGCCGGCTGCGGTGGCTGGTGCTCAGTATCTTCGTATTATCCACCGCCTTGAATTATCTCGACCGGCTGCTGCTGGCCGCGCTTGCTCCCACGCTCAAGAGCGAGTTTCATCTTTCGAACACCCAATACGGCGGCGTGATTTCGGTGTTCTCGATCGTTTACGCGCTGGCGGCGCCGGTGGCGGGCTGGTTCATCGATCGCGTGGGATTGAACGCGGGCATCACGGTCTCGATGGCGGTGTGGTCACTGGCCGGGATGGCGACGGGATTGACGCGGTCTTTCGGCGGATTGCTGGCGTCGCGCACGGTGCTGGGGATCGGCGAAGCGGCCGGCATCCCGTGCGCGGGCAAAGCCAACGGCGTGTACCTGCAAGCGCGCGAGCTGGCTTTCGGCACGGCGCTGAACCAGGTCGGGATCACCATGGGCAGTATCGCGGCGCCGCTGATGGTGGCGGCGATGGCTCCGGTGTACGGCTGGCGCAGCGTGTTCGTGGTGTGCGGCGCGCTGGGATTCGTTTGGATTCCGGTGTGGTGGGCCACTACGAGAAGATTTCCCGCGAAGCCAATTGAACGGCCGGCGGCGAGTGGAGGCGTAGCCAACATTTTAAGAGACCGGCGCATGTGGGGACTGGCCGCGGCGAACGCTCTGGTGATGACTCTTTACACACTTTGGACGAACTGGACTACCGTGTATTTCGTGGAGCAACATCAACTGACGGAGATCCAGGCCAACCAACAGTTCGCGTGGATTCCGCCGGTATTCGCCACGCTGGGTGGCTTCGCGGGCGGGTGGATGGCCTTCCGATTGATCCAGGGCGGTGGCGCGGCAGCGGACGCGTTGCGAGCCCGGCTACGTATTTGCTGGCTGGCGGCGGCGGTTCTACTGCTGACGGCCGCAGTCCCGCTGATGCCTACACCTGCTCTGGCAGCGGCTTTGATCAGCTTCAGCTTCTTCTGGTGCCTGGCGATTTCGACCAACCTCTACGCCATCCCCATCGACCTTTTCGGCGCGGGCCATGCGGCCTTCGCGGTATCGATCCTCACCGCGTCTTATGGACTGATGCAGACGGTGCTATCGCCGCTGATCGGCTCGATGGTGGACCACTTCGGATTTGCGGTGGTGTGTGTTTCGCTCTCGGTGATGCCACTGGCCGGGATCGGTATTTTACGGGCGAGCGCGCGATGACGGTGCGTGCTGCAACGGGCGGTGACGTCGCGGCCATCGCCGCGATCCAGGAGGTGTCGCCAGAAGCTTCCCAGTGGGCCCCGGCCAGCTATCTTGACTACGAATGTTCGGTCGCGGCCAGCGGCGACCGGGTCGTGGGATTTCTGGTTGTGCGCCAAATCGCGCCGGATGAGCGCGAGATCCTCAACCTGGCGGTGGACCCGGCCGAGCGGCGGCGCGGTGTGGCTCGAACGCTGCTCGAAACCGAGCTGCGGCGAGCGAAAACCCGGTGGTTTCTGGAGGTGCGTGCATCGAACTCCGCTGCCATCAGGCTGTATGAAGGCGCTGGCTTTTGCCGGGCCGGGCGGCGTGAACCGTACTATAGCAATCCCGTCGAGCCGGGTATTGTCATGAAGTTTGATTCATGATATCGTCATGGTGCTGCCAAGGTACTTTAACCCTTAGGAGGGCATTCAATGGAGCAGTCACAAACTGAATTGAAAGCGCATTTGATGGCGACCAGCGAAGAATTCCGCCAGCTGGCCGCGCAGCACGCCGAGTACGACCGGCTGCTGGATGCTATTGAAGCGAAGCCTCATGTGACCCCGCAAGACGAGGTGGAAGAGCATCGCATCAAGAAGCTGAAGCTTCGCGTGAAGGACCAGATGAACGAAATCATGGCCCGTTATAGGGCGGCGAAAGTCGCCTGACCTATCAGATGCGCTGATTTTAGCGAGGGCCGGGCCGCAAGGTCCGGCCTTTCGTATTTAGGAGACGCGGCACGGCATAAACGGGCTTACCAGGAGGCGAGCGTCGCAAGGCTGGCCGGATTGAAAATTCCCCGTCCCACCGCTTGAAAGTAAGTGCTCAGGTGTTCATTATCAATCTGCGCCTTATCCTGGTTCCACTCACATTTTTCGCAGAACGGACCCAGGGCGGGAGCGTTCGCGGCCTGTTCAACTTGATACAGTTCAGGGTTAGCAAACGATAACCTGGCGAGCCGATATTTTTCGGAGTTGTAGACGTCTTCACCCGATTTAGCATCCGCAAATACCAGATCCAGGCCCGGCTGCGGGGCGGCGCAACAGGGCAGAATGCGGCCTCTGCCATCCATCACCATGTTCTTGTAGAGATAGTGACAGGTGTGGCGCGAGGCGGCTTCCGGATCCGGGGTTCCGGCATCGCGATGGTCAACCAACCGGTCGCTCCAGCGGGAGGCAAACTCCTGCTCGATGGCTTCCGCCTGCAGTTCGGAAGGAAACGGGTTCCAATTATCAATGGTCTCGTCGACCCAGCCAGAGTGGAACTGGACAGTTCGCGGCGCTACCTTTGACGGGCGAACCTCCGGAGCATCCCAACTGACATCGAAAGGCGTAGCCACGATCAGCTGATCGACCTCCAGCTGTTGCCCCAACTTGATGGCGTCGTCGATTTCGTGTTCGTTGTGCTCAAACGCGAGGTATTGCCAGGATACCGTTGGCGTGCGCCTTCCCAAACGTTTCTTGGCCTCGGTGAGACTGCGGACGTTCTTGTATACAGTTTCAATGTCACCTTTGCGCCGGTATTTTTCATAGGTGCTTTGGGTCGCGCCATCGATGGAGACGGTCATGTAGTCGAGGCCGGAGTTCACATAAGCGTCCGCGTCGAAACGTTTCACGCCGATGTTGGTGGAGAGCATGGTACGCATCAAGTACGTCTTCGCAAGGCGAATGAACTTGGGGGTGTTGGGATTCAGAAGGGGCTCGCCGTAATTACAAAACTCGACTTCGATGGCGTAGGGCCCATAGCGGCGCATGAAATCGGCAAACATGGTTTCGGAGAGTATTCCGGGTCCCCAGTCAAATATCTTCAATTCTTTCGAGCGCACTGAGTGCACGCATCCGGGGCAGGCTAGCTGGCAAGCATTCATGGGGTCCACGATGAGACCGTAGGGCGAAGACAGAAGGCTGGCGCCACGGGTCAAGAAATGGTATTTCGAGAGAAACAGATTCTGAATCTTGCTGGTAAGCGCTTTCGCCACCAAGGGAGCCAGAGAATTCTCCAGCGATTTGTACAGTGGGCCTTGCCATTCGTCGAGGGTTGCAAGAACGTCCTGGGTTGAGGACGTAACGGTTATCTTCGCGTCAATCGCCGCCAGGGCCGCGTGAAGCGGCACAGCGGAGGCTGAAGAGAAAGGCATTCTGCTGAGCACCGCTCGGCCCACGGATGATAATTTGTCTAACGAAGCACTGAGCGTTGCGTGCATATTTACCCATTCTACGTGTTTCGGTTTAGGGACGCAGCCGGAGTGCAGGGCCAAGGGCTATCCCTTTGGTGGGACTGCCCAGCGTACGCTGCAAACGGAACACTTTAAATATCGTGCGTCCGTTGCGATCGGCAACGGTCCGGATTGGGACCTCGGTGTATCCTGCCGCGCGGGCCAATGTTTCCAGATGTTCGCCAACTCCGTGGAAAGCTTCGCGGGAGGGAATATGACTTACAAACAATGCATGGGGGTCCGCGAGCATAGCATCAATCTCGCGGCGCTGTCTTGGGTCGGGCATGGCTTGGATCAAATAGGCGTAAGATTCGCGAAGGTGCGACTTGCCTTGCAGCAGAAAATCGACAGGCTCGAATATTCCCCAGTCGATGATATAAATGGTGTCGCCAGAATGGTAGGCCAGCGATTCGGCCAAGGGTCTCACGGCATCCGTAAAACTTCCGACGGTACCGTTCCGTTCGAGTTGGGCGATGTAGCGGTTGATGACCAATAAATTCGAACTCACCAGCAGCGCGATTATCCCAATGCGCAGCCAGCGCCAAGGCAGCGCGCCGAACGTCGCGCCCACCAGCAACTGCGGCATGGGCCAAACTAGCACACTGTGATGAATTCCATACCCGGCATTGCGGGTGACGGCCATGGAAAGAAACGTCACCCCGCCGCACACAATCGCAAAAAGCGCGGCACGGTGGACT
>DATJEI010000254.1:0-5109 GCA_035496735.1 Bryobacteraceae bacterium
CTGGAACTCCGTCCCGCTCGGTAGGCGGTCTCTCCCAGATCGCCGGGTTTGCGAAATGAGCGTACAGCGGCTTATCAGCGTTGTGCGTCACTCACAGCAGGCCTCACGGGTTAATGCCGCCATGAGAGGGCCCTCGAAGGATCTTTGAAATGCGGACGGAAGCGAAAATCAAACGGCAGCAAGAACCGGCACGACGGCGTGGATTTGCGCTTCCCCGCGTCCCCTCACGGCGAGATTGTGTTTACAATCGCTGCTTGCCCGCGCGCTCGTCCCATTCCTGTGTTAACGTAGCTTTCGGCACTGGAGGTTTTCTGCGCGCGTCGCGCGATGCGCGCTCGATTCCATAACACTAGACTGGCAGGCTGGGTGAACAAATGAAGACTGCGGCGTTGATTGTATTTTTGTGCGCAATGGCGGTTTCAGGTGCCGCCCAGTGGCTAAACTACCCGACTCCGGGAACTCCCAGAACCAAGGACGGAAAGCCGAATCTGACCGCGAGCGCTCCGCGAACAGCGGATGGCAAACCGGATTTGTCGGGGATTTGGCACCTGGTACCCACTAAGAAATCGCTGGCGCGGCATTCGGATGTTGGACCCAACCTGCTCGATTTTATTCCCGACGGTGCTGACATTCCTTTCCTGCCCGAGGGCGCGACGCTCTACCAACAGCGCTCCGAGAAGTTGGGAGCCGGCCGACCCTCTGAGCATTGCCTGCCGCATGGAATCCCGGATGCCATGTCGATCAGTGATTTCAAGCTGGTTCAGAATCCGGGATTGACGTTGATCCTCTATGAGGAGTTCAATCACTATCGGCAGATTTTTACGGATGGCCGTCCGTTCCCCAAAGATCTGGAACCTGCCTGGTTTGGTTCTTCCGTCGGGAAATGGGACGGCGATACGTTCGTGGTGGAAACCCGCGGGTTCAACGATAAATCGTGGCTCGATGACTATGGTCATCCTCATAGCGATGCGCTGATGGCCACCGAGCGTTTTCAGCGCCGCGACTTCGGTCACATGGATCTCCAGATCATCATCGACGACCGCAAGATGTACGCCAAGCCATGGTCCTTCAGCTTCAATCTCGAGCTGCTTCCTGACACGGATTTGATCGAAAGCATCTGCGACAACGAGAAGGACGTCCAGCACGCGCCCAAATGATGCCCGGCCTCTCGGCTGCCGCGAGTGCCGCTCCGGGCGACCTATGCCTGCTTGCGCAATCCCGTAAAATGGTCACTTGCGCTATTTCTTCCGCCGCTACATCCCCCCCTTCACGCGCGTGCTCCTGGTCGAGAGCGGATCGCGCGGCGCTTTCGACGCGCTAGTGCCGCTGCTCTACCAGATTCATGGCGAATCCATGGAACTCGATCTGATCACCTGCCACCCGACCACGCCCGTGGGTTTCCGCGGCCGCGTCTATCGGGTAGAAGACTACTCCGGCCCGGCCGCGCGCCGGCGCCTCTTCCGCGAACTCGCGTCGAGTCAATACGCCGCCCTCGGCGTCCTCTGTTCGGGCGAGCCCATCATGACCAAGTGGAAATGGGCGCTCGTGGCGCGCCTGCCGGCCAAGGTTTTCGTCATCAATGAATTCGCCGGCTTCCTCTATCTAGACTGGGGCAACGTGCGCAACCTCGCGGCCTTCGCGCGGGCCCGTCTGGGACTGAGCGGCGCTGCCGCCACGCCCGCCGTGGTGCGCCTCCTGTTGTTTCCCTTCGCGCTCCTCTATCTGCTGCTTTTCGCGGCCATAGTGCATACTAAACGAAGGATTCGCATATCATGAAAGCCGTCTTCATCGAACAACCCGGCGACGCCGGCGCCTTGCGCTACGCTGATTTTCCCAAGCCCGAGCCCGCGCCCGGCCAAGTGCTGGTGAAACTCGCCGCCGCCGGAGTGAATTTTATCGATACTTATCACCGCTCCGGCCTTTACAAGATTCCGCTGCCCGCGGTGCTGGGCATGGAAGGCGCCGGCACCGTGGAATCCCTCGGTCCAGATACCGCTGGATTCAAGGTGGGCGATCCCGTCGCCTGGGCCATGTCGCGCGGCAGCTACGCCGAATACGCGGCGGTGCCCGCGCAATTCCTGGTGAAGGTGCCCTCCGGTCTCGACCTGCGGCAAGCCGCTGCCGCCATGTTGCAAGGCATGACCGCGCACTATCTCACGCACTCCACTTTCCCCATCGAACCCGGCCACGTCGCGCTGGTGCACGCCGCCGCCGGCGGCACCGGACGATTGATCTCGCAGATGGTGAAGCTGCGCGGCGGCCGTGTGATTGGCACTGCCGGCACTCGCGAAAAAGCCGAGGTCGCGCGCGCGGCCGGCGCCGACGAAGTGATCCTTTATCGCGAACAGGACCTGGTGGCTGAAGTGAAACGCTTCACCGCCGGCAAAGGCGTCGATGTGGTTTATGACGGCGTGGGCGAGGCCACCTTCATGCTGAGTCTCGATAGCCTGAAGCCGCGCGGCATGATGGCGTTGTTCGGGCAATCCAGCGGCCCCGTGAAGTCTTTCGATCCGCTGCTGCTGAACACCAAGGGATCGTTATTCCTCACCCGCCCGACACTCGCCAACTACACATCGCCCGACGAGATCCGCTGGCGCTCCGGCGATGTGCTGGGCTGGATTCTCAGCAAGAAGCTGCAACTGCTGATCGAGCGCGTCTACCCCTTGGCCGACGCCGCCCAGGCCCACCGCGACCTCGAGAGCCGCAAGACCATGGGCAAGCTGGTACTGACGGTTTGAGTAGGACAGGTCCATGACCTGTCGAGCCAAGGAACGACCGGCCATGGGCCGGTCCGCTGTGCAGCCAGATGGAATTAACGCGCGATGGTCACAATCGCCTGCGCCTCAGCCGACTGGCCCTGCCCCACCGGCCCGACGCCTTCCGCGGTCTTGAATTTCACCGACACGCGCTCCAGAGGCAGCCCCAGCGCCCGCGCCAGTGACTCGCGGATGGCCTCGCGGTAGTTCTTGAGCTTAGGTTTTTCCAGGATCACTGTGGTATCGACATTCACCAGCGAAAATCCCGCCTGTTTTACCAGTGCGGCGGCGTGCTCCAGAAACCGCGCGCTGGCGGCGCCCTTCCACTGCGGATCGGTGTCCGGGAAGTGCATGCCGATGTCGCCCAGCGCGGCCGCGCCTAGTAATGCGTCGGTGACCGCGTGCAGCAGAATGTCGGCGTCGGAGTGCCCGTCGAGCCCGAAATCGCAGGGAACCGTCACCCCGCCCAGAATGAGCGGACGCCCCGGCGCGATGCGGTGCACATCCCAGCCCAGGCCAGTACGAAACTCAGTTTGGCTCACGAGGCGTCCCGCCGCCCCATTTCTTCCGAAAGAAACAGCCGCGCGAGATCCATATCCGTCGGCCGCGTGATCTTGATGTTGCGGTCAGTGCCCTGCACCACGCTCACTTCGACTTCGTCCATGCGCTCCACCAGGCTGGATTCGTCGGTGCCCGTGAAGCCATCCCGCCGCGCGCTCTCAAACGCGCGCTTCAGCAGGTCGAAGCGGAATACTTGCGGCGTCTGCGCCAGCACCAGGTTCTCGCGCGGCAGCGTATCGCGAATCTTGTTCTTGTGAACCCGTTTCACGGTATCCACCGGCACGATGCCCACGATCGCCGCGCCCGTCCGGAAAGCCTCCGCGATTACCTTCTCCACCAGCTCGGAATCGATAAAGGGCCGCACCGCATCGTGTACCGCGACGAAGTCGGTATCCGGCTTCAGCGACGCCAGCGCATTTTCGACGGATTGCTGGCGGCTGTCTCCCCCTTCGACAAAGCGCACCGGCTTACTCAGATGCTGCTGCTGAATCAAACCGCGCGCCCATTCCAGGTCCTCGCCGCGCAGGGCCACTACGATTTCAGAAACCGAAGGGCATAGGGCAAATTTGCGCGTGGTATGCACCAGGATCGGCGCGCCTTCCAGCAGCATGAACTGCTTGCGGCTAGTGCCGGCTTTTTCCCGGCCCATGCGGGTTCCCAAACCCGCGGCCGGCAGAATGACGGAGACTTTCATGGTCGTAGGTACGATTGTAACCGTTGGGACGGCTTACGAACCCGTTCCGGTTACAGGAATCTGCTCGCGCAGCGGGCGGTCCTTGTCGTGCGCAGTCTGTTCCTTGGCCGGAAGCGCGGATTGCTCTGCAGTGTGGACCGCATGGATACGGTCGTCGAAGCGCCCAAAAATCATCTTGCCCGCGGTGGTCTGCAGCACGCTGGTGACGGCGATGTCGATGGTCTTCGAAATCATTTTGCGCGCGTTGTCCACCACCACCATGGTGCCATCGTCCAAGTACGCCACGCCCTGGTTGTATTCCTTGCCTTCCTTGAGAATGAAGACCCGCATCACTTCCCCGGGAAGCACCACCGGCTTCAACGCATTAGCCAGCTCGTTGATGTTCAATACCTCGACGCCGTGCAGTTGCGCAACCTTATTCAGATTGAAATCGTTGGTCACGATCTTGCATGCGTAGACTTTGGCCAGCTCAATCAGCTTCATGTCCACTTCGCGGACGTTGGGGAAATCCTCTTCCACGATCTGGACGGTCAACTGCGGCATTTTCTGAATGCGCTGCAGGACGTCCAGCCCGCGCCGCCCGCGATTACGCTTCATGGAATCCGAGGAATCGGCCACGAGTTGCAGCTCGTGCAGCACGAATTGCGGGATCACCAGCGCTCCGTCGACAAAGCCGGTCTCGACGATATCGGCGATGCGGCCGTCGATAATCACGCTGGTATCCAGGATCTTGAAAGAATGCTTGGATCCGCCATCGCCGCCAAACAACCCGCCCAGCGCCGCCAGGTTGAGCATGTCGCCCTTGGCCGCGCCCACTACCAGGCCGCAGTAGGTCATCCAGGCGAGCAGCGCTACTTCGATGAATGGAACCGTGGTTTTGTTATCCGGAACGGCATGATCCAGCACCAGCGAAATCAGGTAGGCGCCCAGAATGCCGAGGATGCTGCCGAATACCGCCCCGATCAGCTTCTTAAGACTGACTTTCCGGATACGGAATTCGAACACCACCACGCCGGCTCCCACCACTGCGCCCACTGCGGCGGCGACCGGTCCGTCCAGGTTAAAAGGATGCAGAAAAAAAGCCGCGCAGGCTAGCAC
>DATJEI010000255.1:0-4323 GCA_035496735.1 Bryobacteraceae bacterium
CAACGCGGCGATATCTTCATGGCGCGCAAGATGTATCGCGAGGCCATCGAGACCTATAGGGAAGCTCCTGAAACAGCGATGATCATGAACAAAATCGGCATCGCCTATCATCAGCTTACGGATTTGAATACTGCCGCTAGGTGTTATCAGCGGGCGATTAAGCTAGACCCTAAATTCAGCCAAGCGATTAACAATTTAGGGACTATCTACTACTCGCGGCAATCTTACCGGCGTGCGATCAGTCAGTATAAAAAGGTTTTGCGGATAACGCCCGATTCGGCCTCAACCTTGGCCAATCTGGCTTCGGCATACTTTGCGCGGAAGCAATACGAACTCGCCTCCGAATATATTTCAAAGGCGGTGATGATCGATCCTGGCATCTTGGAGCACCGGAGCGGAGTTGGGACCACCGTGCGAGACCAGTCCGTAGGCGACCGGCCAACATACTTTTACTACCTTGCGAAAACCTTCGCCAAGGCCGGGATGAAGGACCAAGCGCTCAGCTATATACGCAAGTCGCTTGAGGAAGGCTTCAAAGAGCGCAAGAAATTCATCGACGATCCCGAGTTCGCCGGCCTGCAGAAAGACCCCGAGTTCCAAAAAATCATGGAGTCGGAGCCCAAGGTCCTCTGAAGCGCTTTTTCCTTCTGGCGGTAATGGCCCTGTTCGCCGCGTGCTCGCGTGCGCCGCGTGGAATGGAAAGGGTAGCTGTCCTTCCCTTTTCCAATCTAACCGGTGACGCGCAACTTGATTGGGTCACGAATGGCGGACCTGCCATCCTAGCCCAAGAGCTTGCGAGCGGCGCGCACCTGCTGCCACAGCGGGCGTCGAGCGTTGGAACCGCCGCTCTAGAAAGAGCTACCCAGCTCCTGCATTGCACCTTCACGCGGCGCGGAGGTGCGCTGCAGATCCAGTACGCGCTCGAAGACGCCGAGCGCCATCGCATGATTGCTACTGGTTCGGTGGAGGGCACGGCGCTATTCGCGGTTAGCGCGCTCGCCCGGATACTGGACGCGGACGGCGCGCGGCCATTTTCGACGCCGAATCCGGATGCAGCGGCGGCGTGGGGACGCGGCGAATTTGAGCGGGCGGTAACCTTGGACCCGGATTTCGGGACCGCATTGGCTTCGTGGATCGCGCAGACCGCTCAGTCCGGGAAGCCGGATCTGGCGATGGAGATGGCCGGTCGGGCTCTGGCGCGCGCCTCTCTCCGCACGCCATTGGATAAGGCGCAGATTCAGCTTAGCTACGCCACGCTGCGCAAGGACGAAGTTGCGCGCGCCGCGGCACTCACTGAGCTCGCAAGGCTCGCCCCACATGATACCGGCCCGCTGCTCGGTTTGGCTGCGATCGAGCAGCAAGCACGGAAATATCCGGCAGCCGAGGAACTATATCGTCGCGTGCTGGCCATCGATCCGGGGAACGCCGGCGCGCTCAACTCTCTGGGTTATGTTGAGGGCGAGAATGGAAACCTCGACGCCGCCAAGAAGTCTTTCGAGGCCTACGGCCAACTGCCGGATCAGGCGGTCAACTCACTGGACTCCTTGGGCGAAGTCTATTTCATGAACGGGCGTTTCGCGGAAGCGGAGAAATATTTTGCGCAGGTATCGGCGCGCGATCCGAATTTCCTGAAAGGCGCGCCCATGATGAAAGCGGCGTACGCGCACTGGCTGGGCGGAGACTTGGCGGGCGCCGATGTACTCATGCAGAAGTACCTGGCGTTTCTGGCCAAACAAAACGATCCGCTGGCGGTCTGGCGCCAGTCCGTTTGGTTGTACGCCACCGGGCGTCAGGAGCAAGCAATCGCCGTGCTGGCGCAGGCGCCCCCTGACCAAGCCGCTACTATGGAGCGCCAGCGCGCGGTATGGCGTGGTGAGACTCACGTTCCGGACGACCTCGCTAAGCTAAGGACTGTCTATCAGAACACGAATCCGGCCGCGGATGGCCTGCCGCGCACGCTTTACGCGGCGGCGCTGGTGAAAGCCGGGAAAACGGATGAGGCTCGCGCACTGCTGAAACTGTGGCCGCTGCCTGAATCCTCATCGGATTCCTTGCTGCAGTCCCTGGTGTACCCTCGATACTTAGAACTACGGAAAGCCCTGAAAATTCAATAGATACCAGCTAAAGTGGTCCGGCAAAGCGGCCGATTCATATTGTGGGTTCGCATTCTGATGCTGGTTGAACAAGTCCAAGCTTCCCGGAGCGAAACCGGTCCATTTCTGCACCGCTTCGTGCCTGCCGCAATTCTGATCCTACTGAGCCTGCCCTCTCTGCTCTTTGTCTGGCATAACCGCGACGCGCCCCACTTCGGAATTCTGCAGGACGACGGCATTTATCTGATCGACGGAAAGGCCCTTGCGCAAGGCGCCGGCTACCGCATACTGAGTCTTCCAACGCAGCCTTTCGACACCCGGTATCCGCCTCTTTACCCGCTATATTTATCGCTGGCATGGCGCTCGATCCCGGCATTCCCGGCGACCCTCAGCGCGGCGATTATGCTCTCCTGGTTCAATTTTCCAGCGGTCTTGATGCTCGCCTACTTCTGGTGCCAGCGTCATGGGTTTCCGGTTCCCATCACTTGGCTGGTATTGGGATCGTTCGCACTGAACCCATACGTCTTGTTCTTCGTGTCGAACCTGGGCTCCGAGATGATGTTTATGGTATTCCTGCTGGGCGCGATTTTAGTTGCGGAGCGGCAAGTTTCCGGAGCTTGGTCCCAGGGATGGCGCGGACCGCTGCTTGCGGGCGTAATCGCCGGGGCCGGCTACTTGACCCGCACTTCGGGCGTAGCGCTTCTCCCGGCGGCCATTGCCTACTATCTCTGGAAGAAGCAACCACGGGGTGCACTCTGGTTCACCCTGGGAATGCTGCCGGCGATTGCGGGATGGACGCTGTGGAGCCGGATCCACGCCGCGCCCGCACACGACGTCGTTACTCTCTGTTACACCAACTATCTCGGCTACTATTTCATGAATGTAGGATGGGACAACCTGGGCTACATCCTGTGGCGCAACCTGAGTGCCCTGCTCGAGTCCATGGGCTCGCTCATATTCCCGCAGGCGATGGAAGAAGGCCCCCTGGCGAAGCTGATCCTGTGGCCGCTGGCTGTCGTGATGATGCTGGGCTGCGTCCGCATGGTTCGGCAAGGCCGCGGACGATTATACGCGTTATATGGGGGAATATCCCTGGCCATGCTTCTGGTCTGGCACTACCAGCCCAATCAACGTTTCGTCCTGCCGTTAGCGCCGCTTCTATTGGCGGGCTTTTGTTTCGAGATGGTCGATATGGCGGAGCGGTTTCGCAAGGCGATCGCCCATCCCAGACGCACCCGGCGCTTGGCGGCTTACAGCTCGGCCGGCTGCGTCGTCACGGTCCTGACGGGCGGCCTGGTTCTTCAGCTTTCCATGGACGTCGCCGTGGTTCCAAACCTTTTTCGCGACGATCGCTCGAACACATTGGCTTACCGCAGCATTTACGCATGGATCGCCAACCATCTGCCGGCGGATGCGAATATCCTGTGGCAGGACGATACAGCGCTATACCTCGCCACTGGGCGCCATGCTGTAAGTTTTGTAATTCCTCCCCGCGAATTTGAAGCCACCGGCGGAGATGCCGGAGAAGCCGCGCGCTATAAGGGGATCGCCGAATACGCCCGTCAACAGCACCTGGACTACGTTTTATTAGCGAAGATCGGCCTGCGCCACAACGATCAAGTTCTGCGCGACGCCGCCGCCAATCCTAACCTGGAGCCGGTTCACGAAGAAAAAGGCGGCATTCTTTACCGCGTTCGATAGTGCCGCTGAAATACCTGGGTGACCTATGCCTGGGATGATTTGGATGACGCTGGTGGGAACAGACGAGAATTAGGCGGGAATCACGGAAATACGAATAGAGGAGCAGGCTTCGCCCGCTCCCCCAATTCGGCAAGAGAATAATTAGCTACCCTGGGTGGACGCAACCGCCATCACCGACGCGACCTTCGAGAAGATCGTGCTGATGCTGGACGCAACGCCCGGCATCACGGCGCCTGCGGCAACGGCGACGAAGCCGGCCATCAGAGCGTATTCGATAAGGTCCTGACCACGGGTATCTTTGATCGCCTTCAACTTCAAAATAAAGTTCTTCATGTTGTCTCCTAGTTTTCCTCTCCCTACTGTGTGCGACAGTCTCTATCGCTGAGTCCAAGTTAACATCGCCCCCGGTTTAGAAGAATCAGGCTTTAGGCCTAAGGTGACTCGGAAATCGTCTCAGTTGCGCGGTTTTTGGAAGTATTTGCGGAACCTTAGTTCCAGTACTCGGCCCTTTTTTGTAAAGAGCATATAA
>DATJEI010000256.1:0-2220 GCA_035496735.1 Bryobacteraceae bacterium
TCTTGCCGCCCATCATCGAAACCCAGAATTGCTTTTGGACGGCGACGTCCTTTACTGCCAAGTGGACGTGTCCCATGGTGACGCCGGCTTCGTTCGGAGGAGCAAGCTGCGCCAGCGCCGGCGCAAGGGTCAGGACTGTAATGGCAAAAAAAGAAGTGTAGCGTCGCATGGCCGCATCCAATATATCGATATCTGGTCCCCACCGTATCTGCGTTCGTGGAAAAATTGAAAGATGATTTGGATGATCCTGGCAGCGCTCCTCTGCGCCGATCCGTTTTGGCAGACCAAGCCGGCGCTGGAATGGACCGACGCCGAGCTTTCGCAGTTTCTGGCGGATTCACCGTGGGCTCAAATGGCCGCGCAGCCGGGCAAAGCCCAGGTGGGCAAGAACGCAGGACAAGGGCAACCGGTGCAAATCTACCTGGCGACCGCGAGGCCGGTGGTGAAAGCTCTCGCCGAGCGCGGCCGGCGCATGGAACTGAGGCGTCCGGGCATCACCAAGGCGCTGGCAGAGGACCCTTTGTCCGAAGAGCGCGCTGCGTGGTTCGCCGACTATCGGGCCGCGTACATTATCGTCGCCGCGCGCGTCGGAAACAACGATGCCTTCTCGAGCGGCGAGGAAACCCGCCGCATGGAGCGCGAGAGCGTCATGGAGTCGGGGCACATCCAGGTGAAGGTGAGCGCCACGTTCCCGCCCACGCAAACCGATCCGCATCTGTACCTGGCATTTCTTCGCGAGCCAGTGGCGGCCTCCGACAAGGACCTGAGCTTCGCGTTGTATTTGCCGGGCGTGCCGGGGCCGTACCGGACCGTCACTTTCAAGATGAAAGACATGATGCTGGACGGAAAGCCGGAGATGTAGGCGGCGACCGTCAAAGCAACAGCGGGATGCCGCATTTTGCCGCGGCTCTACGCAGCCCGGCAGCGCCATCACCGGGCCAGGGCGGAGCGCAGCAGCGCGGTCAATCCATTCCATAAAATCTGCACGCCGATGCACACCAGGATGAAAGACGAGAGCCGAATCACAACATTCATCGCCGCATCCCCCAGCGCCGCTGCAATGCGCTCGGCGAAGCGATAACTGAGATAGATCGATACGGCGATCAAAATGGCCCCGAGCAGCAGCCCTACGATCAGCGGCCAGCGCCACTCCGCTCCCTCGGTCCGGTTGGCCCCCACCGTGATTGCCGCCGATATCGAACCGGGGCCCACCGTCAACGGCAGTGTCAACGGATAGAAAGCCTGCCGCATGTAATTGGTCTCGTTGCAGGGCCTTTTCGCGTCCAAGCTCCCGTCGTCATCATCTGAATGGCGGAGTAAAGCCCACCCGGTCGCGATCACTACCAGCCCGCCACTCACTTGCACCACGGGGAGCGAAATCCCAAAGAACCCGAGAATGTGCGTGCCAATGAACAGCGATACCAGCATGAGCACCAGGCCGTTTACGGCAATCGCGCGCGCGAGTTTGGCGCGAGCCAGGTCGGAGAGTCCGCGTGTGAGCATGAGAAAGATGGGGGCGCTCCCCAGCGGATTGACGATGGGGAACAGTGCGCCCACTACCAGTAACATGCTCGCCACCAGTTGGCTGAAACTGCTCGTCACAAGGTAGACCTCATTGGCAGGGGCCGCAGGCAATGGTCAAGTTTGGCTATTTAGGCTGGCTGAACTTGTACATCACAAAAAGAACTACCACGACTGCGGCGAGCACTAGCAGCGGGTGTTCTGTAACGAATTGGAATAGACTATCCATGCGTCCTTTGAGTGGGAGTATATCCCACTCACCGACCGCACGTCTGCTATACTCAAATTTGATTCCTAGCCCTTGCGCCTTCGCTGCTTGCGTTGCGCGCGTCTAAGAAGGAATAAAGATGCCGAAACGCACATTTCAGCCGAACAATCGCAAGCGCGCTAAAGTACACGGGTTCCGTGAGCGCATGAAGACCAAGAACGGGCGCGCTGTGCTCAGCCGCCGCCGCGCGCGCGGCCGCCATAAACTGACTGTCAGCGACGAGAGAGCTGTCCGGTACGCTAAGGCCAGCAGCTAAATCCGCCTCCGGCGGCGCGCTGAAGTTTCCGCACGCTTCGCGGATCCTGCGCTCTGCTGAATTTCGAGCCGTCTATGATAACGGTATCCGCTTTTCCGGTCCCCTGTTCGCGGTCTTTTGCCTGGCCAACCCGGACCCGTCCCGGCGCACGGCTCGACTGGGGCTTACGGTGCCG
>DATJEI010000257.1:0-9476 GCA_035496735.1 Bryobacteraceae bacterium
GGCCCGCGATCCGGAGGCCAGCCCCACTGCCAACATGCAAGCTGGAGCCCATAACGGGAATCGCACCGGGACCCAATTCGGAATTGCGCTGGTAACTGAGCGGGCATCTTGCGTCCGCCGATCCAAGGCCAGCACGAGGGCGACCGGAAAGCTCAGTTCCATGAATCCCGCGAAATCGTTACGGCTCAAAAAAGGGCCCCAAACGTCCGGATACGGACTCGCGAAGACCCACAAGATGCGCCCGCGAGAAGTGAAATAGGCGACCACCGAGAGCAGGCTCAGCGCGCAACCGAACCATGCGAACGCGGAAAGAAATCGCCAACGCAGCCGGGAATCGCGCAAGGTTTTGGCGGCTACCCAGGCCGTCGCCCCGAAGGCCATGGTCCGCAGCGATGCTTCCCAGGTAGCGTAGCGATATACCGTCGCACCCATCGCTAGTTGCGCAAAGCCCCAAAGTGAGATCGCAGCAATCGCCAGTCCCGTAATCGTGGTGCTTGAAGTGTCTGCCCTCAGGGTTTCTCTGATGGAACAGTATCCCGCCAATAGGAATATCCCGACCTCATACCCCCAAGTCACAAGTGGATCACTTGTAAAAATCGTTACGCTCGCGGCCCCCGCCAAGACAAAAAGTCCAATGGCGCCAACTCCTAACGGCCTTGCTGCGAGCCCGGCAGTACTCGCGATCCACGCGGTACTGAAACCAACGCGGTGGAAGGGTTTTCCCGTTAGGGTTACTCTCATTACTTAAGACCGGCCCACAGTGGGATAAAGGAAACAACTCATGAAAGTCTTAATCGCATTTCTTACCACCGCTCTTACCGCCGGAGTATTGTTGGACGCAATCTCGCCTTGCGTATGGGCCGACGAAACCGGTTCCCAATCTGGTTTTCAAACTAGCGCCTTGGTCCCCGCCACGACGGCGGTTATTGTTCCGTCCAATCCTATCTTTCCCCCCAGACCGCTCAATGTCGGGCAGCTCTCGGGCAGCGAATTCGTTGCCGCGCCCGGCGCCGCCGAGCGCGTCGGCCACGACTCGCGTTGGCGCCGCCAGTGGGCCATCAGCCTGGCTCCGCTACTGGCCAGCGAAGCGCTCGACGCGGCCAGCTCTTACGGCATGCGCGAATTGAACCCGCTGCTGGCCGGCTCCAACGGAGGCTTCGGCATGAAGGCCGCCGGCATTAAGTTTGGAGTGGTAGGCGCGCTGGCGGCAGCCGAATACTTCGTGGTCAGAAAGCACCCAGCGTCGGCGAAGTTCTTCACCATCGTGAATTGGGTCACGGCCGGCGCCACTACCGGGCTGGCAGTGCACAATTTTGGGTTGCACTAAACTTCCGGGTATTCGGTGAGCAATGCGCTTGCTCTAAACGGGTCCGCGCGAGGGCCCTCAGCGGCGGCTCTCCCAATGCCCGCTCCAACACGTACGCGCTCGGATTGTATTCCGGAATCAGCTCCTTCAACAACAGCACCGCTCCGGCGGCATCGCGTGTCTCGACTGCCTGCCGCAGATCTTGCAGGCAGCGCGCCAACGCTTCGCGCGCCACGCCCTTACCGGCAAACACGCGGATCTGCGGATGCGGCGTCGGCAGGGTATTTTCCTCATACGCGCTTAGTTCTTCACACAGCTTTTCTCCCGGACGCATCCCGGAAAATTCGATCCGAATATCGCAATCCGGTTCCAGCCCGCTGAGCCGGACCATTCTTCTCGCCAGATCCAGAATGCGCACCGGCTCGCCCATATTGAGCGCGAACACTTCGCCGCCTGCCCCCATGGCCGCCGCCTGTAGCACCAGCTGCGCCGCCTCCGCGATGGTCATCACGAAGCGCCGCATCTCCGGGTGTGTGACCGTCACCGGCCCTCCAGCCGCTATCTGCCGCCGGAACAGCGGAATCACGCTGCCGCTCGATCCCAGCACGTTGCCGAAGCGCACCGCCAGAAACCGTACGCGCGGCTCCGCTTGTCCCGCCCCCAGGCAAACCAGTTCGGCCATGCGCTTGGTGGCGCCCATGATATTGACCGGACGCACGGCCTTGTCGGAGCTGACGAGCACCACTGTCTGGGCCCCCCCGGCGCTCGCGGCCCGGGCCACCTGCTGGGTCCCCAGGATATTGTTCTCGACGGCTTCAAACAGATGCGCTTCCATCAGCGGCACGTGTTTGTAAGCCGCCGCATGATACACCGCGTGAGGCCGGTGCGCCTCAAAGATTTCGTCCAGGCGCCGCCGGTTTTGAATGCTGCCTAGTTCCGCGCGGAATACCGTTCGCGGAAACTGCTCGCGCATCTCCCGATCGATCTGATAGAGTGCGGCCTCGGAGTGATCCAGACCCACAATTGCCGCCGGCCGATAGTGGGCCATCTGCCGGCACAATTCGCTACCGATAGAGCCGCCCGCTCCGGTCACCAGCACGATTCGGCCTTCGAGGCCCTCCTGAATCGCACTCTCTTCCAGGTGCACTGGCGGACGACCCAACAGATCCTCCACCTGCACCTCGCGGATCTGACGCATTAAGCTACGGTCTTCGATCAGTTCGGCCAGAGGCGGGATCCGCCGCGTCGCTACCCTGGCCGCGCGACAGTGTTCGAGAATCGATTCGATCTCCGCCCCTGGCGCTCGCGGGAGCGCCAGCAGCACTTCGTCGACGCCCTGCCGATGAACTACTTCAGCGAGCCTCGCGCGTCCGCCCCATACCCGTGCGCCGCGCAGAAGGAGGTCGCGTTTTTGCGGATCGTCGTCCAGGAATCCCGCTACTTGATATTCCAGCTCGGGATGCTCGCGGATTTCGGAAAGCAGCGTGACTCCGGCCCGTCCGGCTCCGTAGATCAGAATGCGCCGGCGCGGCGCGGCAACCCCCTGGCCCGCTTCAAAACGGTGGACCGGTTGACACGCGCGGCCCGGCTCACATGTGACTCGAACCGCGAGCCGAGTTCCGGCCATGAACCCGAGACACAGCAGGAAATCCAAAAGGTAAATCGACCGCGGCAACCCGGAGCCCCATTGCCAGACCAGCAGCGGCGTCATCGCGAGACTCGCCGCCGCATTTCCGGCGGTCATCCGAGTCACACCCTCCAGGCCGATATAGCGCCACGGCAAATCGCGCAAGGCGAATCCGCGGAAGACAGCGAGCTTCATCGCCAGCGCGATGGGCAACGCCAGCGCCAGCATGCGGCCATAGCGCTCGTCCAGCCTGAATTCAAAACGCAGCAGGAACGCGGCGCCCAGTGCCGCCGCCACCACCAGCGCATGAAACAGCGCTGCCGCTGCCCGCCGATGCCGCGATAGAGCGCGGATCATACGGTTCCCACTTGATATTCCGCGACCACTTCACCCGCCCCCGGCGGCGGAAATGCCGGCAGGGGTGCCTCGCGCCGGACAATGCCAGAAAGCGGCTGGCCCACGCTCCACTGTCCGAGAAGTCTCGCCACCCGCGCGAGCGCCCACCGCCGCGAGACCAGCGCGCCCGCGGTCCACAGCAAAATTCGCGCATCGCTAATCCAGCAGCTCCGTTCCAGATACAGCAGCGCGAGCCGGCTCTTCCACGGGCGGATGATCTGGTTATAGAGCAGGTCCGGGTCCGCGCTCCCCGCCAGGATCTCGCCTTCGTCCGAAAACACAATAGACGCCAGATCCGTGATGCCTGGCCGCACTGTGAGCATGCGGCGCTCTTCGGCGGTGTAGAGCGACGCGTCCTGCGGAACCTGCGGCCGCGGGCCCACTAGGCTCATCTCACCGGCGACTACATTCCCCAGTTGCGGCAATTCGTCCAGCTTCAGGGCGCGCAGAAACCGGCCGACTCTTGTGATGCGTGTATCGCCGGTCGCGGTCGAGTTCACGCCGCTCTGCGCCGCTCCCGGGCGCATGCTGCGAAATTTCAGCATGCGAAACTCGCGCCCGTTGCGCCCCACGCGCAGGCCGCGATACCACGGAGAGCCACCGTCTTCCAGCCAGACTGCAGCCGCGATTGCCGCGAGCAATGGCGCCAGCAGCAGCAGGGCGCACGTCGCGATCGAGAGGTCCAGGATCCGTTTCAAGCGGCCGCTCGTTTTATCCGGCCCGCCGTGCCGCGCTCGAGCAACGCCCGCGCGGCGGCGGCAATCTGCTCGGCCCCCGGATAATATGCTTGTTCTTCGGTACGGCTCGCGGGGGCGGGCGTATCGGGCAGAGTCACCCTTGCAACCGGGGCCAATAAATGATCGAAAACACGCTCGCCGATCTCGGCGGCAATCTCGGCGGACGCTCCCGCTGTGCGCCATCCCCCATCAGCCACCACCGCTCGTCCGGTGCGCGCCACGCTGGCCGCCACCCTCTCCTTATCCCAAGGTTTCAGGCTGCGCAGATCAATGACCTCGGCGTCGATTCCTTCACGCTCCAGCATGCCGGCGGCGCGCAAACATTCCCGCGCCATCCAGGAAATTCCAATCAGCGTTACGTCCGAGCCGCTGCGCCTCACCGCCGCCTCGCCCAGCGCGACCGTAAACGGCTCGGCGGAGACCTCGCCGCTCTCCGCATAGAGCCAGCGGTCGTCGATATAGAGGACCGGCCCGGGGTCCGCCACCGCCGCCATCAGCAGGCCTTTGGCGTCCGCCGGCGTCGCCGGCATCACCACCTTCAATCCCGGTAGATGCATGAACATGGCGTGCAGCGCCTGCGAATGTTGCGCGCCCTGCTCGCCTCCGCGATTGATCACGGCGCGAATCACCAGCGGCACGCCGCTGCGGCCGGCGCCGGGCGCGCCGAACAAATAAGACCAGTTAGCCGCCTGATTCACAATCGGGTCCATCGCCAGCAGCATGAAATCCATGCGCGGATGAAACACGATGGGCCGCAGGCCCGCCAGCGCCGCTCCTAGCGCCATGCCCGTCACCGCATTCTCTGATACCGGAGTGTCCACCACCCGCGCGCGCCCGAATTCACGGTCGAGGTCCTCCAGGCTCGATCCCGCGTACCATGGGCTCCACAGGCCCTGCCCGATGACGAACACGCGTGCGTCGAGCGCCAGCAATTGCGCGTGCGCCTCGCGAATCGCTTGTGCGTAGGTCAACGTGCGCATAGCGCCTCCTGTCGTTCCATATACGGTTCCGGCTCCGCCTGCGGCGCCGCACGAGCCTGTTCCACTGCAGTATTCACCCGATCGTTGATGGCTTGCTCGCGTCGCTCCAGATCCAGCACCCCGCGCTCGATCAACTCATCCGCGACCCGCCGCAGGGGATCGCGAGGCAACCATTCGGCGAGTTCTCCGCGCCGCTCTACTCCCACATCGAGATCGAAGCTCGCGCCTACGTGCCCTCGCCAACGGAAGGTCCGGCACTCGATCAACGTTGGACCGTCCCCGCTCCGCGCCCGCTTGACGGCCGTCTGCGCCGCCGCATGCACCGCGACCACGTCGTTGCCGTCCACACGTTCTCCCGGCACCGAATGAAACTCGCCTGCGCGATACAGGTTGTCTGCCACGCGCCGCTCGCTCCAGTGCAGGTGGCTAGCGTAGAGATTGTTTTCGCAGATCAATACCAGCGGCAGCCGGTAGAGCGCCGCGAGATTCATGGACTCATGCACATGACCTTCTTCCAGCGCGCCGTCACCGAACAAGGCGACCGCCACCGTGTCTTCCCCGCGCAGTTTATAGGCGAACGCCGCGCCCCCCGCCAGAGACACCGTTCCCGCCACAATCGGCACCGTGCCTGGAATGCCCACCTCCGGAGCCGCCAGGTGCATGGACCCGCCGCGTCCGCCCGCGCATCCGGTAGCCTTTAGCAGCACTTCGCCGAACAAGCCCGCGAGCGATCCGCCTTTCGCCAGATAGTGGCCGTGCGAGCGATGCCCTCCCCACACCGTATCGGCAGTCGTAAGCGCGGCGCACACTCCGGCGGCCACCGCTTCCTGTCCTATATATAGGTGACACGGGCAACGCACTTCGCCGGTCTCGACCATCTCCGCAATGCGCTCCTCCGCGCGCCGGATCAGCGTCATCGTCTGCCATCGCTCCACCAGCCACGCGGTTTCGGATCTCATGACCGCCCCCGGTAAAATTCGCGCACAGCCGCCGCGACCATCGTGACGTCGTCATCGCTGAGCCACGCGTGCATCGGCAGCAACAGCACCCGCTCGAACAATCTTTCAGTGGCGGGCAAACGCACCTCGAAACCCAGCGCATTCCATTGATGGACCGCTTTCCCTCCCCACGGCAGCAGCGTCCCCACGCCACGCCCCGTCAGGAATTCGCGCAGACGTTCACGCTCGACGGCTTCGATTTCATAGTTCTGATACACATCGAAGTGGATCTCATTCTCATCAGGTGCGGGAGGGCGCACCACCTCCGTCACGCCTTCGAGCGCCGCATGGTAGGCCCGCGCGAGTTCGCGCCGCCTCGCGATCACGGCGTCATACTTCGACAACCGGTAATTCAAAATTGCCGCCTGCAGGTTGTCGAGGCGCGAGTTGAATCCCCAGCCGGTCACGTTTCCGCGCCCGTCGCGGCCGTGATCGTGCAACGCCCGCGCGCGTTCGGCTACCTCCTCGCTGTTGGCGATCACTGCGCCGCCGTCGCCCAAGCAGCCCAGCAACTTGGCCGGATAGAAGCTAACCGCCGCCGCCGCGCCGAAGGTTCCCGCGCACTGCCTTTCGAAGCGCGAGCCCAGCGCCTGCGCCGCGTCTTCCACCAGCAGCAGGCCGTCTTGCGAGGCCAGCCGTCGCAGAGCTTTCATATCCGCCGTTCGGCCGTTGAGCTGCGTGGGCAGGATCGCCGAAGTTCGCGGCGTGATCGCGGCGGCCGCCGCCTGCGGGTCCATCAAGTGGTCGGCGCCGCACTCGACCGGCACCGGAATCGCGCCCGCGAAATGAATCGCCGCCGCTGTCGCCACCATGGTATGCGAGCTGAAAATCACTTCCGTCCGCGGTTCCACTCCCGCGGCGCGCAGCGCTATCTGCAAACCGTCGGTCGCATTGGCGACGCCAATTACGCGCCAGGCTTGGAGGTACGCGGCGAGGTTTTCTTCAAACCGGCGCAGATCCTCCTGTTCGATGAAAGCTCCGCGCCGGCCGACATCGCGGAAGATCCCCACCAACTCTTCTTCATCCTGCAAAAAAACCTGCGGATACGGGAAGAAGGGAATCATGCGCGCGAGCCCCGGCATCATCGCCAACTCCGGGCTTCGCAGTATAGCGTTCGGTAGCGGGCCAGATCGGTCCCGCCATCGACGGGAACGATGGACTCCGTAGCTTCCGGCGGCGACGGCGCGTACGCCCCCAGACGTGGCGGAATAAGCTCCAGCCGCCCATAGAACAGGCGCTTCAGGATCGCCTTCGCGCGCATGCTCCGCGGGATGCAGCCCCAATGCGACGCCACCCTCTTCAGCCGCCTGCGGAGACCTCGCCCGCTGCTATCGGGCTCCGGAAAACCGGCCCCGAGACGCGGCTCGAATCCCCCGTCTTTGAGCGCCTGCAAGAGCTCTGCCGCGTTCCAGTACCGGGTATAAAGAAAGCTGGGATGAAACCCGCTCCATTCGCAGTTGACCGTCGAAATCAGCAGCGCGCCGCCGGGCCGCAGCACGCGCCGGGCCTCTGCCAGGAATCGCGGAACATCGGTCAAGTAATACAGAGCTTCGAACAGCACCACCAAATCGAAGGAGCGCGCCTCGAACGGCAGCTCCAGCGCGTCCATCCACTCGACGCGGATATTTGCTTGGCCGCAACACGCCTCCCGCGCGATGCGGCAATTCTCTTGATCGATATCGCCGGCCGCGACCCGGCGCGCTCGCTGGGCCAGCCACACCAGCCCCAGGCCCGCTCCGCACGCCACCTCCAGCACGTATTTTCCCGCCGCGTATTGTGCGGCCCAGCCGTAGCGCGTCCGCAGCATGGACATCTGCATTCGCGTTGCGCCTTGCCGCGGCAACTCGGTGACGCTGGAGAAATCCGGAGCCCTCACCACTTTACTTGCGCTCATCGGGTCTTCTTCCCTTTTCCCGGCTTTCCCAGCCCCTCGACTGCCAGACGCGCCACGCCCCACAAGCTGCCCACCCCGTAGGGCAGATGCAAGCACGCGAAAGCCACCGGCATCTGCACCAAATAGAGCCAGCTTCTTTGCGCGCACGCCACCTGTGCGGACGCCGTCAAATTCGCCGCGGCATAAACCACCAGCGTCCAGGGAGCCGCGATTAGCGTCAGCACCAGCGTCAGCGGCGCCAGATGCCGCGCCCTCACCGGCGCTCCGCGAGTGTGCGCGAATGGCAGCACCGCCCATACCCCATTGGTCCAGTTGTGCTTCAAGAAGGGCCCCAGCTCCGCGCGCGCGTAATATACGATGACCAGCTCCGGCGCCAGCAGAATCTTGCCGCCGGCCCTGCGCAAACGCTGGTTGAACTCCATATCCTGCCCGCGTTCCAGTCGCTCATTGAAGACGCCGATCCGCTCGAATACCTCGCGCCGCCAGCAGCCGCAAAAAACAGTGTCTACCCAGCGCGGTTCCTCTCCTGGTTCCGGCCGCTGAATGCGAAAGCGGGATCCGCCTACGCCAAACGGGTGCGTGAGCGCGGCGATCACTGCGCCCGCCCAGGGTCCGTCCCGTTGCGGGCGCGTCTCGATTACGCCGCCCACCTGATGCGCGCCCGTCGATTCGAGATATTCGACCGCGCGCGAAAGATACGTGGGCGTTAGCGCGGCGTGCGCGTCCAGCCGCGCGATCACGTCGCCGGACGCGGCGGCAATGCCGCGATTGAGGGCCGCCGGTGTGGTTCCCCGTGGATTCTCCAGCATGCGAATGCGCGCATGGCTGCGAGCCCAGTGCGAGATGACGTCGCGCGTGCCATCGGTGCTCGCGCCATCCACTACCAGCACTTCCATTCGGTCCTCCGGATAATCGCTGGCAATGACCGACGCCAGGCACCGCCCCAGGCTGCGTACTTCATTGCGGCACGGTATCAGTACGGAGAGAAACGGTTTCATGAGGTTACCCACGCGCGCCGTCGCGCAGCCCGAGGCGGCGGTCGGCGGGGCCGGCAGGCCGCCAGCAGAACCCCCAGCGGAATCAGGAAGCTTTCGATGATCAGGCCTTTATAGCCTTCCGGCCCGGCGCGAATCAAAGGCGGCAATCCGGCCACCAGGACCCACGGCGCGATGATGGCGAACAGGCGATAGAGCATTCCGCTGCGCCGCCGTATGCGCCGCCGCGCGTTCAGGCATGCGGTCCAGATCAGTCCCAGTACGACGGCCCCCAGCGCCACGCCCGCATAGCCAAAATTCAAATACCAGCCGGTGGCATGATGCAGCGAATACCCCTGGTTCTGGATGGCGCCCACGCTCTCGCTGTAATACAGGTAAATATCGCGCGGCCGTTCCGGCCACAGCACCCGCGGCACCAGTGAGCACGCCAGGCTATACATGCTGTAGCCGAATTTGGGAGCGGTCCCAGCCGCCAGCACGCCATACAGCGAGAAGTGGGCCGCGAACGCCTCGTTGCTGGTGGTCACGAAGTGGCTGACATCG
>DATJEI010000258.1:0-4439 GCA_035496735.1 Bryobacteraceae bacterium
ACACGGGTTCCCCGAAAAACCCAGGCGCCACTGACTTTACCGGGGATACTCTCGAGTACGGGACATTGAGACCAATCCAGGTGTGCCATACCGCTCTCCCTGCTTTAGAGTACACCGGAAATTAGCTACCCGATCCACCCACCCGCTATACTGAAAGTCTCCCCCGGGTTTATATCGTATGGCGAACCCGTTCGTGCATCTTCATTGCCACACCGACTACTCGCTGCTCGATGGAGCCTGCGAGATCTCGCAGCTCATGAAAGTCGTCGCCGAGCAGAAAATGCCGGCCGTCGCCATGACCGATCACGGCAACCTCTTCGGCGCGGTCGAGTTTTACAATCACGCCAAAGACAACGGCGTCCACCCGGTTATCGGCTGCGAAGTTTACGTCGCGCAGCAGGGCATCGGAGTCAAGAGCGAATCCAACCGCTACAACCACCTGGTACTGCTGTGCGAAAACCAGGAAGGCTACCGCAACCTCATCCAACTGGTCTCCACCGGCTACCTCGATGGCTTCTACTACAAGCCGCGCATCGATAAAGACCTGCTCTCGCGCCACTCCAAGGGTCTGATCGCGCTCTCCGCCTGCCTGCGTGGCGACATCAACGAAACCCTCTTGCAGGACCGCTACGAAGACGCGCGCCGCATCGCCTACGAATACACGGACCTCTTCGGCTCCAAGAATTTCTTCTTGGAGCTGCAAGACCACGGCCTGGAACCCGACGCGCGAGTGATGCCGCTGGTGCATCGCCTGGCGTCCGACACCGGCATTCCGCTGGTCGCCACCAACGATTCCCACTACCTGCGCAAGACCGACGCCCGCGCTCACGAAATCCTGTTGTGCATTCAGACCGGCAAGTCGATGTCCGACCTGAACCGCATGCGCTTCGAGCAGGAAGCGTTCTATATCAAGACGCGCGACGAGATGATGACGCTGTTCGGCGAAGTCGAACACGCGCTTGACCGCACCTGGGACATCGCGCAGCGCTGCCAGCTCAAGCTCGAAAAGGTCGCCGAGCCGTTCCCGCGCTTCCCGATTCCGCAGGATCATACTACCGACACCTTCTTTGAATACGTTGCGCGCCAGGGCTTCGAAAAGCGTCGCGGACGCCTGGAAGCATTGGCCGCGAAGGGTCGCCTGAAGCACGATCTCGCCGAATACGCCGAGCGCCTGGATCGCGAAATCAAGATGATCCAGTCGATGAAGTTCTCCGGCTATTTCCTGATCGTTTGGGATTTCATCCGCTTCGCCAAGCAGCGCAACATTCCCGTCGGGCCCGGCCGCGGTTCCGCCGCCGGCAGCCTAGTCAGCTACGCCATGGAGATCACCGATATCGATCCCCTCGCCTACGGTCTGCTATTCGAGCGCTTCCTCAATCCCGAGCGCATCTCCATGCCTGATATCGATATCGATTTCTGCACCCGCGGGCGCGGCGAAGTGATTCAGTACGTCACCGAAAAATACGGCCGCGAGCAAGTGGCCCAGATCATCACTTTCGGCACCATGGGCGCGCGCGCCGCGATCAAAGACGTGGGCCGGGTGCTCGACATGGGCTTCGGCGAAGTCGATCGCATCACTAAGCTCATCCCGACCATGCCGCTCAACATCAAGTTGAAGCAGGCGCGCCAGATGGAGCCCCAGCTCGATGCTTTGGCCCGCACCGATCCCAAAGTAAAAGAAGTTCTGGAAGTGGCGGAGCGCCTGGAAGGCATGGCGCGCAACGCCAGCGTTCACGCGGCCGGAGTAGTGATTTCGCCGCTGCCGCTGCGCGACATCGTCCCGCTATACAAAACCAACAAGGACGAAATTGTCACGCAGTACGACATGAACGGCCTGGAGAAGCTGTCGCTCCTCAAGATGGATTTCCTGGGGCTGACCACGCTCACCATCATCGCCGATGCCTTGAAGCTGATCGAGCGCCATCGCGGAATCAAGCTCACCGTAGAAGAACTCCCCTTCGACGACGCGCTCACATACTCGCAGATTTTCAGCAAGGCCCTCACCAGCGGCGTATTCCAGTTCGAATCCGCCGGGATGCGCGACGTCCTGCGGCGCTATCAGCCGGACCGCATCGAAGACTTGATCGCCCTCAACGCGCTCTACCGCCCCGGTCCCATGGACATGATCGATGATTTCGTCGATCGCAAGCACGGCCGCAAGGAAGTGGTCTACGATGTGCCCGAACTGAAAGAGATCCTGGAAGAAACCTACGGTGTCATGGTCTATCAGGAGCAGGTGATGCAGATCTCGAACCGCATCGCCGGTTATTCGCTCGGTGACGCCGACCTGCTGCGCCGCGCGATGGGCAAGAAGAAGGTCGAGGAGATGGCCAAGCACCGCGAACTCTTCGTCGCCGGTGCGCGAAAGAACAACCATCCCGCCAAAAAGGCCGAGCGAATTTTCGACCAGATGGAGAAGTTCGCCGGCTACGGCTTCAACAAATCGCACTCTGCAGCCTACGCCTACCTCGCCTACGTGACGGCGTATTTGAAGGCGCACTATCCCATCGAGTTCATGTCGGCTCTGCTCACGTCGGAAACCGGCAATACGGCGAAAGTCGTCAAGTACATCCATGAGTGCCGCGAGATGCATATCCGCGTGCTCGCCCCCGATGTCAACTCCTCCGATCTGGATTTCACGCCGGTCGTCTCCGGACCCGACGAAGGCATCCGCTTCGGCCTCGGCGCCATCAAGAACGTGGGCGCAAACGCAGTCGAGTCCATCGCGAATGCCCGCGCCGCCGACGGCCCCTTCACCTCGCTCTACGATTTCTGCGAGCGTGTCGACCTCGGAGCCGTCAACCGCCGCATGATCGAGAGCTTCATCAAGGCCGGCGCCATGGATACGCTCGAAGGCACCCGGGCGCAGCTCATGGCCGTGATCGATAGCGCCATGGAGAACGGCACACGCGTCTGGAAAGACCGCGCCAGCGGCCAGTCCGGACTCTTCGCCCTGCTCACCGCCGAGCAGCCCGCCGCCGAGCACCCGCTCCCCAAAGTTCCCGACTGGACCGGCCCCGAAAAACTCGCCAGCGAAAAAGAGATGCTGGGCTTCTACATCACCGGCCATCCGCTCGATCAATACAAAGACAAAGCATCCGAGCTCGCCACGCATACCACTTCGAATCTCGAAGGGCTCGCAAAAGGAGCGGAGGTCGCGCTGTGCGGCATCCTCACCGCAATCGTTCGCAAGCGCACACGGGAAGGCAAGCCCTGGGCCGCGATGCAGATCGAAGACCTGGAAGGCTCCGTCGAAGCAATGGTCTTCTCCACGCAGTATGAGCGTCTAAGCCCATCCCTGAACGAAGACAAAGCGGTCCTCATCCGCGGATTGGTGCTGCCCGAAGAAAACGCGCCACCCAAGATTTCCGTGCAGGAGATCGTGCCTCTCGAAGTCGCTCGCGTCAACCTGCCGTCCTTGATCTCGATAAAAGTCCCGGTTAATGGTTCCGCTTCCGCCGACTGCGCCGCCGCGCTCCAAAACCTGTTCCGCGCCAAGCCTGGCGACACCGAGGTCCGCCTGCGCCTTGAAAAACCCCGCGACTTCTCGGTTATCCTGGATGTGACCGTCAAAGTACGGCCGGATAAGGAATTCTGCGCTGAAGTCTCCCGCTTGTGCGGAGCCGAAGCCATGGAAATTCTGGCTAATTGACGCGACCGCCGCTGTCGTTAATGTCTGAAATGGCTGACTCCCAAACTCCCCCGCCCTCCAATCCCAGTTGGGATCGCGTGCTCTTGGCGCGCCACCCCAAGCGTCCGCATTCGCTGGATTACATCCAGCGCCTGTTCACCGATTTCCACGAGATCCACGGCGACCGCTTCTTCGCCGACGACCACGCCATGATCACCGGCATGGGCTGGTTCGAGGAGCGCCCCGTGATGGTGATCGGCCAGCAAAAGGGCCGCGACACCAAACAGAAAGTTTTTCGCAACTGGGGCATGCCTAAGCCCGAAGGCTACCGCAAGGCGCTGCGCGCGATGGAACTCGCGGCCAAGTTTTCGCGCCCCATCATTTCGCTGATCGACACCCTCGGCGCCTATCCGGGCCTCGACGCCGAAGAGCGCGGACAGGCCGAAGCCATCGCCTATAACCTGCGCGAAATGTCGCGGCTGGGTGTGCCCGTGATCGTCGTTGTGATCGGCGAGGGCGGCAGCGGAGGCGCTCTGGGAGTCGCCGTCGGCAATCGCATTTATATGTTGCAGAACGCCTGGTACAGCGTGATCTCGCCGGAAAGCTGCGCCGCCATCATCTATCGCGATTCGGCCCGCGCTCCCGACGCCGCCGCCGCTCTAAAGATAACCGCACCGGATTTGCTCAATCTTGGCCTGATCGACGGCATCATTCCTGAGCCGGGAGAAGGCGCACATACCGATCCCGACGCCGCCTCCGAAGCCGTGCGCGTCACCCTGCGCGCGAGCCTCGCCGAACTCTCCAAGCT
>DATJEI010000259.1:0-2766 GCA_035496735.1 Bryobacteraceae bacterium
GATGAGGATGGTCTTGCTGCCTCCCAACAGATCAGACGTGATGTAGGTTCCCAAACTCGGTACAAACACCAGGATCGCGGCGGCTCCAATCCCGGGCGCGCACAGCGGCAGGGTGACGCGCGTCAATACGGCGAGGGGCCGGGCGCCCAGATCAGACGCGGCTTCGAGCAGACTTTTATCGAGACGTTCCAGATTGGCGTAAATCGGCAGCACGGCAAACGGCAGGAAGCCGTAGACCAAGCCCAGCAGCACCGCGCCGGTGTTGTAGAGGAGCGGAAGCGGCTGGCGGATCAGCCCCAACGATTGCAGAGCGGTGTTGATCAGACCGGTATCGCGCAGCAGGAACATCCAAGCGTAAAGGCGGATCAAAAAGCTGGTCCAGAACGGCAGGATCACCAGGCTCAAATACAGATTCTTACGCGTTCCCGAGCGCCCGATGAACAGAGCCAGCGGGAATCCCAGCAGGATGCACAGCGCCGTAGCCGCGGCCGCGAGGGCAAAGGATCGTAGCAAGATTCCACCGTATAGCGGATCGATTAAGCGGGTATAGTTTTCCACGGTCCAGGGCAGTTCGACTCCGCCATATGCGCCGCGGCTCAGGACGCTATACACAACGATGATGGCTGCCGGCAGCGCGATCGTCAGCAGCATCAGAACCGCTGCGGGCGTGATGAAAATGCTGCGCAAGCGGGTCATGACGGGAACCGCAATTCGTCGGCAGGATCCCAGGAAACCTGGACCGTTTCTGCGGCGTTGAAGTCGACGGCCGTCGCGGTTTGGGCGGTGACCACTTCCCCGCTCTGCAGCTGAATCGTAAGATGGCGGTGCGGCCCGAGAAACGTAGTGTGCGCGACGCGGCCGGGGCGGGTATTGGAGCCGGGGTCGGGCGATACGCGCAGGCATTCGGGACGGATCCCCACGCCGTTGACCCAATTCATTTCCCCCAGAAAAGAGGCCACGAAACGCGTTCGCGGCTGTTGATACAGTTCCTGCGGCGTTCCGGCCTGCTCGATTTGACCGCTGCGCATGACGGCAATGCGATCCGACAGCGCCAGCGCTTCCTCCTGATCGTGGGTCACAAACAGAAAGGTGACGCCGGTTTCGCGCTGCAAGGCCTTCAGCTCGGCGCGCACCTGTTTGCGGAGTTGCGGATCGAGCGCCGAAAGAGGCTCATCCAGCAGCAGAACGTCGGGCGCCAGTACGAGTGCCCGGGCCAGAGCCACGCGCTGGCGTTCTCCGCCTGAAAGCTCGGAGGGCTTGCGCGATTGCTTATCCGACATCTGCACTTGTTCCAGCACCTGGCGGACGCGCCGCTCGGCATCGGCCACCGGGGCGTGCCGCAATCCGAATTCGATGTTGCCCAAAACCGTCAGGTGCGGGAAAAGCGCATAGCTCTGGAAGACGGTATTGACATTGCGCCGGAAAGGCGGAAATGCATCGATGCGCGAGCCATTTAACCAAATCTCGCCCGCGCTGGGGGTTTCGAACCCGGCGATCAAGCGAAGCGTAGTCGTCTTGCCGCAGCCCGAGGGTCCCAGCAGCGAAAAAAAAGCTCCGCGATCGACGGTAAGCGAAACATCATGCACCGCGCGGTACGTCGCGAATTCCTTCGACAGGCCGCGGAGCTCCAGAATCACTTCCATTCCAATGTTTTGACGAAGAGGTGTGACGAAGGCTTCTTCGTCACATGATAAATGAAATACGAACGGACGGATTGGACCCGTATCGCGTAATGAAATTGAATCTGAATGGCCGTTGCGCTCGCTAGGCTGTCACGCGGGTGAGGCGGCTAGGCTGCGGCGATGCTCAATTTTTGGCGCAGAGTTTGGCGCGCCCGCAACAGCCGCACGCGGATTCCCGTCGAGCTGATGCCTGCGCTCCGCGAAAGTTCCTCGGCGGTGTAGCCTTGCAGTGTCCGCTCCAGCAGAGCGCGGTCACGCTGCGAGCATGCCTCTAGCATTCTCCGCAGGTCGATAGAGCTGGTGTCGAAAGCGTAGGACGGCTCCTGAATGTGTTCGAGCGGCACCGGCGCCGCTGAGCGAAAGCGCGCCCGGTATAGATTTCGGGCGATAGAGTTCACCCAATAGCTCACCAGGCCGGGGTCGCGCAGTTGCTCACGATATTCCCAACCACGCGCCCAGGCGGCTTGGGCGATCTCTTCGGCTTCCTCGATCGCCGCTCCGCGAGAAATGAGAAAACGGCGGGTGGCGCCAAATCCATTCTGAAAGGCTTCAGCGTAGGCGGGTCCTTGCATCGTAACTAAGCGCTGCAATTCGCGTGCCAGCCCATCGGTCCACAATTTCAGCAGGTTGACTGCGGAAACGGTTCATGGGAATGGTAAAAATTACCGGTTCTAACAGTCCTGGTCTGTTCTACCGATGACTTAGCGTGGGCACTCTCGCGCGAGCTTTTTGGATCGGCACCGTGGGACTTGGCTTGGCTGCATCCCTGGTGAGAGGCGAGTCGTACCCTCGCGCTTGGAACTACATAGCGCCGGATTCGAGCGCAGTTATAGGTATCGAGTGGCAGCAATTGCGCGAGTCGTTTCTGGCTGACGCCCTTGGGGTAGAACTCTCCGGCAACGGCCCGCTAGGCTTTCCGGACCTCGCTTGCCTGCGCGATGCGAGGGAAATTCTACTCGCCGGACCGGACTTGTTAGGAGTCGCCAGCGGATCGTTTCCGGCAGCCACGGTAGCGGCGCAAGCCACGGGTTTAGGCATGAGATCAGCCGATTATGATGGTGTGCGGATGTGGATCTCTCCCGGG
>DATJEI010000260.1:0-6668 GCA_035496735.1 Bryobacteraceae bacterium
TCCAGCAGGTGTGGCCACGGAGCCGCTCCCACGAATCCACCCAGCGAATAGCTCAAGCCCGCGATCAGCGCGGGGAAGCGATTGAGCCCCATTTCGCGTATCAGCGCGAACATGAAATACGCAGCCAGCAGGTGCGTGAACACGAAATAGAAATGAAAGAGCCGCGTCGACAAAAGGCCGTTACTGTTGGCCGGAAACAGCGCGAACACCAAATGCAGCGGATAGAACGCCGCTGTCTGCATCTCGCCAATGAAACTGTGTCCGCCGAAGGCGTAGGGATCCCACAGCGGCACGCTGCCGTGCCGCACGCTTTCCGCCCAGAAATGGAACCACGAGTACGCCTGGTTGACGGTCTCTCCCACCGTCAGCATCGAAAACTGGCTTGTGAAAACGATCTGCCAATAGAACGCGACAATCGCCAGCGAAAGCCAGAAAAGAGACCTCATGGTGAGTCTTACTCGGCTGGTCTTGACCGTGGTTGATTCGACCATTAATGGCTTAAGCATGCGGTCGAGAGGGTGCGGCGGCTCCGGTGTTTCATTCTAGCGCAGGGACGGGCGAATGGCGGAAATCGGTGCGGCGAAGCCGCGGAATCACCCTCCGATTGAATACATCGGTCGCGGCGGCGGTATGAACTTCGCGGTATTGATCTGATGGCCGATCCACTTGTCCTTCACGGACCCACGGATCGCGTCGGCAATGGCTTGATCGGTCTCCGGCGACTGCACGCCGTTGCGCAGCAGCCCGCGCATGTCGGTTTCCTCGATCGCGAACAGGCAGTAGCGAAACTTGCCGTCGGCGGTGAGCCGGATGCGGTTGCAATTCAGGCAGAAAGGTTTGCTCACGGACGCAATGAAGCCGATGCGGCCCTGCCCGTCGGCGAACTCGTATTCAGTGGCCGGGGCGCGCGGGTCGCGGTCCGGGATCTCGCGCAGCGGACCGATCTCGCGTGTCAGCATTGCGATCATATCGTCGGTCAATAGCACTTTGTCGTGATCCCAGATGCCCTGCGCGTCCAGCGGCATGAACTCGATGTAGCGGATCTCGATGCCGTGCTCGCGCCCGAAACGCGCCAGCGGAACGATATCGCCTTCCACCAGATTCTTGACCGCCACCGCGTTGATTTTGATTACCGGGTAGCCGATGCGCAGCGCGGTCTCTATGCCGTTCATCACTTTGCCGAAATCGTCGCGCCGCGTGATTTGCTTGAAGCGCTCGCGGTCAAGCGTATCCAGGTGGACGTTGAGCCGCCGCAGCCCGGCGTCATAGAGTTCCTGCGCCTGGTTGGCCAGCAGCACGCCGTTGGTGGTCAGCGCCATGTCCTGAATGCCTTCGATCGCGCCCAGCCGATGGATAAGCTTCGCCAGATCCTTGCGCAACAAAGGCTCGCCGCCGGTGATGCGCAATTTGCGCACACCCAGCGACACCGCGACCCGCACGAAGCGCTCGATCTCCTCGAACGTCAGGATCTCCTCTCGCGGCTGGAACTTCACGCCCTCTTCCGGCATGCAATAGAAGCAGCGGATGTTGCAGCGGTCCGTGACGCTGATGCGCAGGTTGTCGTGGACGCGGCCGTAAGTGTCGATAAGGGGGGTCACAATAGCGGGCCTGCCAGGATTCAATCTAATTGTAGCTCTTCGCGGCCCGCGCGCCGCACTACCAGACCCAGCGCCACGGCCAGGATGACGCCTAGGGCCAGCAGATACCAGCCGTGATCGCGCAGCCATGTGCCGGAATGTTCGCCCAAGGTCGCGCCCAAATACGCCAGCGCGCCGTAGCGCGGAATGCGCGCTGCGGCCAGCACCAGAAGGAATCGCTTTCGCGTCACCCCCATTGCTCCTGCGCAGGCGCAAAAAGCTTTGAACGGCAGGATGGGAATGGGCAGAAAGGCCGGGATGAATACCGTGATCATGCCGTAGCGCAGGAACCACGCGCGGAAGCGCTGGCCGCGTCCGGATGCCGTGTGCTTGGCCAAAAATTTTTCGCCGCTGCGGCGCAGCACCTCGAAAAAGAACATGCTGCCCGCCAGCGATCCCACCACTGCCAGCGCGGCGGTCAGCACCGCATCCTGGGGGCGCGCGGCCGTGATGAACAGCAGCAGGACGTCGGTTCCGCCGGGATTCGGAATGCCGGCCGACTCCACCATTGCGAGTACTAGGACCCCCACCGGTCCCAGCTCTTTTAGAATGTCGAGAAAATGGTGCATCCGTTATTCGGCCGCGCTACATACCGGTCGCGCCGCCGGTTGCCCCACGCGAGCCATCGCCGGCCGGCCGCTCACCCAGCATGTCTTTCGGCCGCGTCACCAATCATAGCGAGTAAACCGGCTTCGTCGATAACCACGACGCCCAATTCGCGCGCCTTGTCCAGCTTCGATCCGGCTTCTTCGCCCGCCACCACGTAGCTGGTCTTCTTGCTGACCGACCCCGCCACCTTGCCGCCCGCGGCCTCGATGCGCTGCTCGGCTTCCTCGCGCGTTAGGTTCGGGAGCGTTCCCGTCAGCACCAGAGTCTTGCCGGCCAGCGGCCCGCCGGCGCGCTTCTTGACCGCATGAGTGAAGGAAAAACCAGCTTTGCTCAACCGTTCGACCAGTTCCTGATTATGCTTCTCGTGGAAAAACTGGTGGATGCTGCGCGATACCTTCGGCCCCACTTCTTCGGCTTCCTGCAATTTGTCTTCATCCGCCGCCGCGATCTTATCCAGATCGCCAAACGCGTCGGCCAGGAACTGCGCGGTGCGTTCGCCGACGAAGGGGATGCCTAGGCCGTTCAAAATGCGCGGCAGCGGCGCGCGCCGCGAAGCGTCGATATTGGCCAGCACTTTCTCCGCGGACTTCTTGCCCATGCGTTCGAGCGCCATTAGATCGTCCAGCGTCAGCGAATACAGATCGGCGACGTTCTTCACCAGGCCGTTGCTCACCAGTTGATCCACCAGCGCCTCGCCCATGCCGTCGATATTCATAACGCCGCGCCCGGCCCAGTGCAGGATGGTTTCCCGCAAACGCGCTGGGCAATTGATATTGATGCAGCGGCTGGCGGCCTCGCCCTCCACCCGGACAATTTCTCCGCCGCAGATGGGACACGCGCGAGGCATTCGAAAGGGTCGCCGGTGCTCGCCCTCCTTCACGACCCGCACCACATGCGGGATTACATCCCCCGCGCGTTCCACTAGAACCGTGTCGCCGGCCTGCACGCCCAAACGTCTCACTTCATCTTCGTTGTGCAGAGTCGCCTTGGAAACCATGACGCCGCCCACATTCACCGGGCGAAACAAGGCCCCCGGCGTGAGCGTGCCCGTGCGCCCGACGCTGACTCCGATCTCTTCCACGACGGTTTCCGCCTGGCGGGCCGGGAACTTGAAGGCGATCGCCCAGCGCGGGGCTCTTGCCCTCCAGCCCAGGCGGCGCTGCTGGTCGACTGAATCCACTTTGGCGACAACGCCGTCGATTTCGTACGGCAGCGTATCCCGCTTCTCTTCCCATTCTTTGCAGAACGACAGCAGTTCTTCGATCCCGCCGCACTTGCGCCAGTTCGGATTCACCTTAAAGCCCGTCTTCGTGAGTTGCTCCAGAGTCTTGCTCTGCGTGGGCGGCGCCGGAACCACGAAATAGGAAAAATAATCCAGGCGGCGCGAAGCTGTGATCGTCGGGTCCAGCACGCGCAGCGATCCGGCCGCAGCGTTGCGCGGATTGGCGAACACCGGCAGACCGGCAGCCGCGCGCTCTTCATTCAGTTTGTCGAAAGCCTTGCGGTTGAAGACCACTTCGCCGCGCACTTCTTCCACCGGCGCGCGAAAGGGAATCGAGCGGATGGTGCGCGCATTTTCGGTGACGTCCTCGCCAATCGCGCCATCGCCGCGCGTCACCGCTTGCGCCAGCTTGCCCTCGCGATAGCGCACCGCCAGCGACAGCCCGTCGAGCTTCAGTTCGGCCACGTACGCGAAGTCCTCTTGGCCCAGCAGATCGCGCACGCGCCGGTCAAAGTCGCGCAGCTCGCTCTCGTTCAAGGCATTGTCCAGGCTCAGCATCGGCGAGGAATGCGCCACCTTGACGAAACCCTCGCGGGGCTTGCCGCCCACGCGCTGGGTGGGCGAATCGTCCGTGATTAGCTCCGGATGCGCGGCTTCCAGTGCCTGTAGCTCGCGCAGCATCGCGTCGTATTCGGCGTCGCTGATTGCAGGCGCGTCCAGCACGTAATACAGGTGCTCGTGATGCTGCAATTTCTTGCGCAGCGCTTCGATTTTCTGGGGGATGGAACTCACGGGAACGTTATACTTGAGAAATCGCTAAATATCAGCAGCCGGTCCTGATCTACAATCCTGTCGCGGGCAAATTCCGGCGGCAACCTGCGCGCATTCTCCAACGTACCATTGATGCCCTGAAAAAAGTAGGCATTGTGGTGGCGCACACGCCCACCGAGGCGGCCGGCCATGCCACCGAACTGGCGCGCGATGCTGTGGCCGCCGGCGCGGACCTGATCCTGGTGCTGGGCGGCGATGGAACAATCAATGAGGTTGCTAACGGAATGATCCCTTCCCGCGTGCCTCTCGGCGTGCTGCCGGGCGGAACCGCGAATGTGCTCGCGAACGAACTGGGCTTGGGCAATTCATTGGAGCGCGCCGTCGAGCGCCTGGGACGCTGTATCGAGCGGCGCATCGCAGTCGGAGTGTTATGCCATGGCAGCGGCGAAGCGCGCCACTTTCTGATGATGTGCGGCGTGGGCCTCGATGCGACCATCGTGACCCAGGTGAATCCGGAACTGAAGGCCGGTGCCGGAAAGTTCGCCTATTGGGTGGCCGGCTTCGGTCAATTCTTCCATACCATCGGACAGTTTCACGCGGAGGCCGGCGATGAGCGACGGCAGTGCGGGTTCGTGCTGGTCTCGCGCGTGCGCAATTACGGCGGGGATATGGAAATCGCCAGCGGCGCGTCCTTGCTGAGCGATGACTTTGAAGTAGTGTTATTCGAGGGATCGAATCCGCTGCGCTATGCCGTTTACATGACTGCCGTCACGCTTCGTCAGGTGAAGTCCATGCCCGGAGTGAGGACCCTGCGCGCCCGGCGGGTCGCGTTTTCGGGCGACGCGGATCTGCAGATCGACGGCGAATATTGTGGCCGCATTCCCGCCACTTTGGAGATGGTGCCGGATGCGTTGACACTGCTCGCGCCGGCCGCATATCGCTAGTCGTAATGGATAATCTAACTCATTCCCTGGTGGGCCTGATGCTGGCTCGCGCCGGTCTGGAAAAGACCACGCCGCATGGCACTGCCATGATGGTGCTGGCTGCCAACTCTCCCGACATCGACGCCGTCGTCTGGTTCGGCGGGGTCATGCCGTATCTTGAATGGCACCGCACTTACTCGCATGCCTTCGCTTTTGCGCCGCTGGTGGCGCTGCTGCCGATGCTGCTGGCGCGCGCCCGATTTTCTTGGCCGTCCTTTCTGGCTTCGCTGATCGGCGTATTCAGCCACCTGCTGCTCGACTGGACTAATGCTTACGGCGTTCCGCTGGCGCTGCCCTTTTCCTGGCATCGCTTCCGTCTGGATACCGTCAACATCTTTGACCCTTGGATCTGGGTGATCCTGCTGGGCGCCGTCGTTGCAATGGCGCTCGCCCGGCGCGTGCGCGTCGGCAGTCGGAGTGGTTGGGCGCGGGTAGCGCTGGCAGTGCTGCTGGTTTTTGAGGGAGCTCGTATTGTGACTCACTCCCGCGCCATTGACGTGATGTCCGCGCAACGCTACGAAGGCGCGGCGCCGCAGCGAGTCACGGCGTTGCCGGACCCGTTCAATCCCCTAGCCTGGCGTGGCGTAATCGAAGGCCCAGGTTTCGCGGAAATTGTGCCGCTGGATCTGGCAGAGAACTTTAATGCCCGCGGCGGGCGGCTGTATCGCGCGGCGGCTCCGACTCCCGCCATGGATGCGGCGCTGCGCACGCCTCCTTTTCAGGTCTTCATCCGTTGGTCGCAATTGCCGTTTTGGAGGGTCACGCCGGTCGAAGGCGGTCTGCGCCTGGATTTAATCGATCTGCGTTTCGGCGCTCCCGACCGCCCTGGTTTTGCCAGCGTCTCGGCCATTGTGGACCGTTCGGGAAAAGTACTACGCGCCGGGTTCGGACTCTAGCGCAGCGCCAAGCGCGAGTGGAAGACCTCGTCGATCATAGCGCCGGCCGTGGCCTCGGCATCCACCTGCAGAGTGCCGTTGGCGTAGGCCCGCATCAAGCCCTGGATCTTGGCCTGGCGCTCCGGCGAATCGGCCGCCAGCGCGCACAAGCTGCGCACCAGCTCCGCAAGGTCCCCACCCGATGCGGAAGCCCGCGACTCTTCGGTTTGAGCGCGAGCGGCGGCCGCCGAAGAACTCGAAGCACTGCGATTCGGCTGGTTGATGTTCATCGTGCCTCCTCGGGCCCAGCTTTCATGGCTTTCGTATCGACCAGCCTGAGACAATTATGAATCCCCTGGCCGATTTGCCGGGCTAAGGTCATACTTAGCCATTGTACTCTCATGGATTAGTCGGCTCATCCCCCCCAACAAACCGTAATCCGTCGTTAAGGGTCTGGACTTGGGGCGGGCAGTGCATCGAAGGAACAGAAATTGGGATGAGAGCGGCGATGAAAGGAGTGCGGAGTTGGCAGATCAAGAAACTACGGGGAAAATGGAGCCACGCCTGCTGG
>DATJEI010000261.1:0-6677 GCA_035496735.1 Bryobacteraceae bacterium
GCCCTTCTTGAACGCGCCTACTTGGCCATGTTGGCCGGAATCGGCTGCGTGACTTTGCCGGTGGCGGCCCACTCCGCGCCGCGCGCGAAGGTTACTTTGAAGGTCTCTTCGGACGCCGCCGCGATGTCGTGCCCCAAGGCGGTGATGAAGACGCGGCCGTTGCCGAACTGGGTGGTCCAAAGCATCGGCTCATCGACGCCCGCTCCCGACATGGGCTGCTTGTTGCGTGCGTCGGAGGCCTTCTCGTCGTAGCGCGAGTGGTCGTCATAGGCGGTGGCCAGCACGTGATAGGTCCCCTCCGGCTGCCACTTCAGGTTGGCGTACAGCTCGTCGTTTTGAACCGCAAGCGGCGACTTCAGCCCCGCCGTGATCGGGTGATTGGCATCCTTAATATCCACCGTGAAATCGTGACGCGCGGAATGATGACCTTTGTTCGGCCTCCAATTGCCCGCCGACATTTTTTCGTAGTCGGTCCAGCCGTTGAACGCCGCGATCGAGAAGTGATAGAGCACCAGGCCCTTGCCCGAACGCACGTACTCAACCAGCGCGTTATTGGCGCGCTCACCCCACAGCAGTCCCGGCTGGTTGCGCTCGAAATAGTTGACAACCACCAGGTCGTAAGGCGCGAGTGTCTCCGGCCCGGCGCCGCGGAACTCCTCGGTGACGCGCACCTCGAAGCGGCCCGTGTCTTCCAGAGCCTGCTTCAAAATCGGCGTGGTGCCGCGCCAGTCATGGCCGTTCTGACCGGTGATGATCAGGGCCTGGAGTTTCGGCGGGCCTGCGGGGGCGTTACCCTGCGCGCTCAGCAGCGACGCGCCGAGAGCGGTCACGAGGAGAAGTCGAGTAGCGTTCATAGCTGTCTATTCTGTGCGGAACGAACGAGGCTGTCAACCGGCCCTATTTGCCGGCCCTATTTGCAGACTGATCGGCGAGCGGGAGCTGGAGCGTGATGCGCTCCTCCGTCCCCGTGACTTTGGTGATGTGGCCTTTGCCGGTGACATCTTCGACCAGGTCAACGTGCCCCGGCCCGATCGGAATCTTTTTCCCTCCGGCGACTTCGAGCTCCGCATGGCCGGTCAGCGTAATTACGTACTGGCGGCGCGGAGCGCGATGCCAATCGATCACATTGCCCGGCGACGCCAGATGGAGCTCGCCCGAAGTGATCGGCAGCAATTTTGAAACTCCGCCGGGGAAGTCGATCGGCACTTCCTCAGAATGTGTCAGGTTGTCCGGACCCGTGAAGAGCCGAGTCATGAAGACGGGCTTGTGAGATTGCGCCAGGGCCACGCCCGTCAACGGAGTGCCTGATGGAGTGGCCACGTGTCCCACGATTGCGCCCACCGTGAATGCGAACAAAACCGCCAACATTTTGCGAGTCATGCTTGTCTGCCTCCCGGCGAGCAAGTATAGCAGGCGGCGTTGACGCGCGGGATTGCCGTGGCGCGTGGTACTGCCTGAAAGGTGCGTTGGTCTGGGATTGTCGGATAAATGTTGGTTGATTGCCCATGTCACCTCATGCCAGCTCCGAAAACGAAAAACAAAGCGATGTTGAGGCAAGGCAGAAAAACCAACTCTGGCCGCTTGCGTCGGAATAGGAAAGCCACAAGTACGCTTATCGGATAGGTATAGTTCGACCCGATGAAGGCATACGTAAACCAGTCGCCTTCAGAATGGATGATCACCATACCAGATAGCCCTGCAACAAGCAGAGTAAATGGGAGGGTGATTAGCCAGAGGGCGAGCATTGCTTTCGCGAACGAGGGGATTGGCGGTTTCTCTGGCTCAATAAAATCAAACACAATGGCAGGCTGTATTATCGCAAAGGGAAAGCCCGGATTTGCTCCGGGCTGGGAATTGATTCGATCCTGTCTCAATATTGTTCAACAATCCTCGTTACCACTGGGTCGCTGTTTGTCTGTGGTACGCCGATTACAACTTCTGGGACCACCTTCACTGAAGCGACTTCAGCCGAGTTACTCGAAGTCGCAAGGGTCATGTAGCGTGGTGGTGATGGCAGAACGATATGGCGCGAATCCTTCCGTGCACCTTTCAGGATGGCGCGTAGCGCTTCGCGACCTAAATCTTAATCCAAACCGAAAGTAACGATCAGGTCGCCGGCTGGAATCGATACCATCTGCTTTCCGTTGGCCAGATAGCTGATAGGCGACGCGAACACGGGTCCGTTGGCCGCGAAAGTCCACAGCCGATCTCCGGTGGTGGCATTCAGAGCGAAAATCACACCTTCAAGCGTCCCCCCGAAGACCAGGTTTCCGCCGGTCGCCATCACGCCACCCCACGGCGGAGTGAGGACCCGGTGCTCCCATTTGATATTTCCCGTGCCGGGCTCGATCGCCAGGACCTTGCCCCAGCTTTCCTCGGGCGCGCCGAAATTCGCGGTTTTCGCGCCACCCAGCGCCGGGTCATAGGCGCCCGCGTTGGGCAAAGCTCCCGGAGCGAGCGGCCGGTCCGGCTCCTCGGTGGTCGGATGCGGCACCGCGTTCTTCGAGAACAGGCGGTGCTCTTCTCGCGCGAATACATACAGCCACTTAGTGAGCGGACTGTAGCTGTGCGACATCCAATTCGCGCCGCCATCGACGCCCGGCCAGATGTGATCGTTGCCTTCCGGCGTCGGCTCATTCCCCGGTATCACTTCAGGTCGGCCGTTATCGTCGAAGCCGTTGTTCCAGGTTTGCTTGACGAAAGCTTTCGCGGTGAGAAATTTGCCGTTGGTCCGATCGAGCAAATAGTAAAACCCATTGCGATTGGCCCAGGCCAGCGTCTTCCTCATTTCGCCGCGGAACTCAGTGTCGAGCAGAATCGGGATCTGGGTCGAATCCCAATCGTGCAGATCGTGGGGCGTAAATTGATAAAACCACTTCAGCTTCCCGGTGTCGGGATCGAGCGCCAGCACCGAGCACGAATATAAGTTGTCACCAGCGCGGTAGTCGTCGTTCAAATCCGGCCAGGGATTGCTGGTGCCCCAAAAAAGCGTATTGGTTTCAGGATCGTACGATCCGTTGTTCCAGGTAGTCACGCCGCCGGTCTTCCAGGAATCGCCGGCCCAGGTTCCGAAATTCGGCTCGCCCGGCTGCGGAATGGTGTTGAAGCGCCACAGGCGCGTGCCGGTCTTAGTATCGTAGGCGTCGAGAAAGCCATTGACGCCATGCTCACCGCCCGCCATGCCGACGATCAGCTTGTCTTTGACGACTAACGGCGCGCCCGGAGCCGCGTAGCCGCCGGCTGCGAGGTAATCGCCCATCTCGGTCTTCCATATTTCATGGCCAGAGCGGGCGTCGACGGCGACGACGTGCATGTCGAGCGTGTTCATGAACAGCGTATTGCCCAGCATCGCGAGGCCGCGATTCACTTTCCCGCAGCAGTTATAGGTTCGCGGCGGATTGCGGTATTCGTAACTCCACAACTGGCGGCCGGTGGCAGCATCGAGGGCGTAGATGGCGTTCTCCGGACGCGTGAGATACATGATGCCATTAACCACCAGCGGCGTGGTCTCAAACTTTTCCACGTGCCGGCCTTGGAAGATCCACTTAACGTGGAGATTCTTCACGGTCTGCGGGTTGATCTGATCCAGGCTGCTGTAGCGCCAGCTATTGTAGCTGTGCGAATACATCAGCCAGTTGCCGGGCTCATCGGCGGCTTTGAGGAGCCGTTCGTAAGTCACTGGGCCCTGGGGCGTGGAACTCTGGCCGGGCGCCTGACCCTTCAAGGTAAAGGCCACTGCTGCGGCGAACACTGCCGCTCCTAGCCGTACGCCCCACTTATGCATTCTCGTCGCGCCTCCTTCGGCTCTCATCCTGCCCTCAACGCCTCTCATTGCGCCCCCTTCAGGGAATTCAAGTAAGCCACCAAGTCGCCCAGTTCCTTCTGGCTGAGTCGGGTTTCATAGGAGGGCATCAGCGACGGCTTGTCGCGGTGTATTTCCTTAATATTTTCTTTCATGTAAGACCGTGGGTTGCCAGCGACGTCGCGAACCTGTACGGAAAGGTCGTCTTCGTTCAGCCGGATGCCCGAAACGTTGGGACCGGACTTCATTTCCAATTGCACGGCACGATAAGTGTTCGGCACGAACGCATCCGGCTTAACAATGGATTCCGTGAGGAATGCCAAGCCGCGCCGCCGCCCAATGTCAGTGAGGTCTGGACCCAAGTCCGAACCGTCCTTGCCAACGCGGTGACACCCGGCACAGCCACTTTTGGCGTAAATGGCTTTGCCGGCATCGGCATCGCCGGGAGCCTTTTCCGAAAGACCTTGCGATCCAAGACGCTTCACCCAGCCAACCAGTTTCCAGACTTCGTCGTCGCTCACGCGTACCGCCGGCATCTCGGTGCCGGGGATACCGGTGCGAATAGTTTTAAAGAGGTCGGGATCTTTGCCGCCTTGCTTATAGACGCCGGCGGTCAGGTCGGCTCCGCGCCCACCCTCGCCATGAGACCCATGGCAGTAGGAGCAATGGAGCTGAAATAGCGCGGCGCCTTGCTGCACATCTGCCTCAGTGTTAAAAGGATTGGTTTCTGCAATGATCTTACCGCGTACCGCCTCCCCCGTGAGGGCGGGGTTCTGCACTCCCTGCGCCAATACAAGTGCTGCCGGGATTAGCATTCCCAAAGAAATTCTCAGCCGCATACCGATCTCAACTCCTCAGTCAAATCTTGGACTTATCAATTCGAGAATAGTTATGATGCCAGAGAAACTGGCACCAACACCACTCCCAAACGGAAATTACTTCATGGCGGGGCGTAGCGCCGTTGGAGTCCAATCGACGCTCTCAATAGTATACTTCCGTTGACACCGGCTAGGTTGAGTAAGGATAGAGCAACCGCTATGGAATGCGGAAGGTCTCGTAAGCACCCCTGACCTTCGAGTAGGCAACGATTCTGGTTGTACGAGGCCATCAGCAGTTTCGAACGAGTCAAACTAGAATTTTTCCATCAACCATCCAGCAATTTAAGAATCTATCACTTACGGTCGTGTCCACTTTGCCTTCTCTGGATTTACTTAGACCTTTCAAAGGACTCGCTGGGGAGACCAGGCGTAAACTGCGCTTCGCGGGCAAGAACTCGTACTTTGTTCTGGGTTAGGGGTGTTGCGGTTTTAGGGGCCTTGAGATCCCAGTCGCGCGTGGGCCAGTGTGTTCTTTGTGCATATAGCGGGCTGTTTCGGTCGCCGAAGTCGAAAGCTAAGAATTCCTGAGGAGGAAGTAAAGATGAGAACAGTAGTTTTGGGCGTGACCGCGTTCGCGGCGCTCGCAATGGTTCAGACTTCGGGGCAGGCCGCGGAGATGGGCAAGGGCGGGCCCACCTACGTCGACAGTCAGAAGGTGCTCGACCAGTTTGGAAAAAAGGCGCTGCTGGTTCCCGGTGACGGCGCCTACGAAGTCCAGACTAACCGCCGTGTCAAGGACGGCAACATTGAGATCCATGTAAAAGAGACCGACATCTTCTACGTGATGGACGGAAGCGCGACCTTCCTTATGGGCGGTACCGCGGTCGATCCTCATCCAGGGCGGCCCGACCGTCCGCTGCAGTTGACTGCTAAGGACATCCAGAACCCCGAGGTCCACGAACTCAAAAAAGGTGATGTGATCGTGATCCCGGCGGGGACGCCGCATTGGTTTAAGAAAGTCAACGGAACTATCGACTACCTGGTCGTAAAATCGATCAAGCCCTAGTTTGGTTCCCGCGAAGCATGATTGTGGTGGATGAAATCACCAATTGGCGAGTGCAGTGACTGACGCTGCATTCAAACGTGCGGTGTGAGACGTTAGCGGTTGGATTTTAGGTTAAGAAGTTCCCGGATGGGGCAAGAGTAAGGTAGAGCAAGACTAGCAAAGGGGGCTAGTATATGCAGCGTCTTTACAAGAAGGGTGTGTTTTTAGCGGCTTTTTTTGCCATTTTAGGGGCATTGATAGTCTGGGTTGAACCGGTCCAGGCGCAACTCCTGCAAGGCAGTATCACCGGCAACGTAACCGACGCAAGTCAAGCTGCGGTGGTGGGCGCGAAGGTCGTGGCTGTTGAGCAACAGACCAATTTCACTCGTGACACAACCACCAACTCGGCCGGAGCATACAACCTGCCGACCATGCCGCCGGGCACCTATACGATTACGGTGACGGCCCCGTCGTTTCAGACCAGCACGACAACTGGTTTGCGCGTGGCGCCGGAACAAGTAGCCCGAGCCAATGTGGTTTTGGCGATCGGTCAACTGACTCAAAATGTGGAAGTCACGGCCGACGCGATTGCTTTGCAGACGGACCGGGCCGACATCCGCGACGACGTGACCATCCGTACTCTGCAAAATGTTCCGGTACCGGTAGGGCGCAACTATCAGATGCTATTCGTTACGGTGCCGGGTGTCTCGCCGCCGACCAATTCGAATTCCTTTACCGCCAATTCCAATCGTGGTCTGATCATAACCGTCAATGGCGGCAATAGCGGTACCAACACCGTCCGCGTGGACGGAACCGGCACCTATGACATGACTGCTTTGGCCGAACCCCAGTTCATTCCGGCCCTGGAAGAAATCGAGAATGTGAGCATGTCGGGCAACTCCTTCGATGCCGAGCAGCAATCCGGTGGTGGGGCCGTGAACATAACCATCAAGAGCGGAACCAACTCCATCCACGGAGTCTTGTTTGAAGACCACACCAACCAGCACCTGCA
>DATJEI010000262.1:0-4884 GCA_035496735.1 Bryobacteraceae bacterium
GACTAAGCCGTCGATGCGCCCCCATTGAGCGGCCACACCATCGGCGAGTTTTCGCGCGTTCTCACCCGAAGAAAGCTCGGCCGGCGACGCCAAGAAGTTTTCCCGCGGAAAATCCGCCCGCGCGATGGATCGCGATACACCAACCACGCGGGCGCCTGATTCCAGGAACGAGTTCGTGACAAAAGTTCCTAGGCCGCCCTTTGCACCGGTAATAATGATTACTTTGTTGTGCAGGTCCATGAGCTACTCTCCCGACGACCACGCTACCCGGAACTCCGGATAGAGCGTCAGTCCGCCGCATGCAAAGATTGTTTGTCCGGTGACGTATGACGCATCATCGGAGGCCAGGAACGCGAACACCGATGCGATTTCATCTGCGGCCGCCGGACGCGACATCGGGATGTGACTCTCCACTTCGCCCCTAGCCTTCGGGTTGTCGATCCACGCCTTGTTGATCGGCGTCACCACCGCGCCCGGTCCCACAGAATTCACGCGAATGCCGTCGCCTGCGTACTCCAGCGCTAATGATTTCGTCAAGTTCTCCATGCCGCCCTTGCTGATTGAGTAAGGCAGATACTTCGGCTTCGGAATCGTTTCGTGCACGCTAGAATTATTAAGAATCACGCCTGTGCCTCGCGGAAGGAAGTGCCGGATCGCCTCGCGCGAGCACAGAAACGGCCCGCGCAAGTTCACGGCCAGCACGCGGTCGAAGTCTTGGATGTCAATCTCGTGGCTTGCCGCCGGCTTCTGTATGCCCGCGTTATTGATCAGAACGTCGAGCGAGCCAAACTCCTCAATGACTTTGGCGAACATGGCCTTGACTTGTGCTTCGTCGGAGACATCTGCCCGCACCAGCAGCTCCTTCCCGCCACCATTCGTACGGGCTTGGCGAGCCATCTTCCTGGTGCACTCGGCCTGCTCCGCGCCGCTGCGATAGTTGATCGCCACGTTAGCGCCTTCTCGCGCGAAGCGAACCGCGATGGCCTGGCCGATCCCAGAGGATGCGCCCGTGATCAAAACATTTTTTCCTTGTAGTTTCGACATTCGTCTTAGGTCCCCATTCGTATTCGTAGGTTGTCCCTCAGGGTGACGGGCGCCATTAAATGCTTGACGCTGGCACGTATCAAATTCTTTAGCGCACGTGCTCGGTCAATGGCCGCCGCACACTCTGCGCAACTGCGAATGTGATGCTGAACTTGAGCCCGCACACCGGCCGGGAGTTCGCCGTCGACGTAAGGGTCCGACAACTCCTCAACTTGGCCGCATGCGTACATGGCTGCACTGCTTTCTCGCGTTTCCAACTTGCACTAGGAGATCCGCCAGTGGGCGCAAGTTATTCCCGGAATAATCTCTATCTCATGTGCGATTACGCAGGCATGAAACGTGTCTACGTTGTCACGGCACTGGCGCTTTCGAGTTTCTGCGCAGGACAAGCTCAAGAGATTCCACCAAAACACGAAATTGGACTCACCCTCGGGGGCCTTCTGAGTAGCGAGAGAGATGGCGGTTCGACGCACTTGGACCTAGGGTCCGGCGTGGCGTTTCAGGCGAACTATGGATACCGCCTTTGGAGCGGCGAAAAAACTGCGCTATACGGCGAAGTGCATCTATTGGCGAATCCGCTGCGCGATATTCGTTCTGTAGATTCAGCCCTGACTCGCAATATCGCTACGCTGTTTGTGACACCCGGAATTCGTCTTAAATTCCGTCCCACCGGCCGTATCGCGCCCTATCTCGCGATCGGCGGAGGCTGGGCCGACTATGAGCAGAGCACCATGACCGTCGCGGGTGCATCGAATCCCGCTCCGCGAACGGTCAATCATGGTGCGTTCGGCTATGGCGGCGGCGTGGATTTCAAGTTCTGGCGGTTCATTGGTCTCCGCGCGGAGATACGCGACTTCTATGCCGGTGGTCCGGCCTATAACGCGACTTCGGTCGGGGGAGGCCAGCACAACGTCGTCCTGGGCGGCGGACTGGTCGTGAAGGTTCACTGATTCGCGTACGGAATATCCTGCTTGGCTAACGGCATTCTGTTGTGAAAGCGGAGGTACCGACCCATGATGCAAGCAGTTGCAGTCTTTCCAGGGCAGCCGAATAGCATTCACCTGGCTCAAATGCCCAAGCCTTCGGCCAGCGACATTCCTGACGGCCGCGGCGCCCTCGTGAAAGTGCTGCGAGTCGGTGTCGATGGCACGGACAAAGAGATCAATGCCGCGGAATACGGCACTGCGCCGGAGGGTTTCAATTTCCTGGTCGTCGGACACGAGAGTTTTGGCCTGGTGGAAGAGGTTGGCGCAAACGTAACTGAGCTGGCGCCCGGCGATTATGTCGTAGCCATGGTCCGCCGCCCCGGCTTCAGCATCTATGACCGGATCGGGTTGCAGGACATGACCACCGATGACACCTACTTTGAGCGTGGCATAAACCTCCGCCACGGATATCTGGCCGAATACTACGCTGACCACACCGACTATCTGATCAAGATTCCGCGCGGCCTGAAACACGTTGGGGTTCTTCTCGAGCCCATGACCGTGGTCGAAAAAGGCATCGCGCAAGCGTACGAGATCCAACGCCGTATGAAAGTCTGGCGCCCGCGCAAAGCGGCGGTGATGGGGGCGGGAACTATCGGTTTGCTGGCCGCGCTTGTGCTCCGCCTGCGCGGGTTAGACGTGACGGTCTTCAGCCGCGACCGTAAACCCAATCGCAACGCTGAACTGATCGAGTCAACCGGTGCGCGCTACATTTCGGTGCAGGACTCGACGATTCTCGAGGGCGCAAGGCAGCACGGGCTCTTTGATCTCATCTTCGAGGCGACCGGATTCTCACCGGTGGTCTTTGAGAGCATGCAGGCACTCGCAAAGAACGGCGTACTAGTGCTCTCCAGCATCACGGGCGGCGATCGCAAGATAGAGGTCCCGGCCGATCGGATCAACCTGGATTTCGTCTTGGGCAATAAGGTCATGGTCGGGACGGTCAACGCCGCGCGTGAACATTTTGAAGAAGGCGTGCGCGACATGGCGAAGGCCGAGGCCGAGTATCCAGGCTGGCTTCCACGGTTGCTCACGCACCCGGTGAAAGGGTTGGAGAACTACGAGCAACTCTTCCATCTTCTGCTGAACGGCAATGGAGCGATCAAAGTGTACTGTGAAGTCGCGGATGCATAAGACACGCATCGCTGCCAGCTACATTGCCCTGCTAATTGCGTCCCACGCCATCGAGAAGTTTCAGCCGCCTGCCAGGCCCCCTGAAGGCCTTCGTTTTGCGAGGGTAAACACCGTAAACCACGGCATGGTCGAGCCACGCACTATTCGCCTGGCGTACCGCGATTCTGCACCCGATTCCATCCAAACGCCGGTTCTTCTGGTTCACGGAAGTCCCGGCTCAGGCGAAGTTCTCCGTGCGCTCGCCGATTTGCTCAGTCCCAAAGTTCGCGTGATCGTGCCCGATCTGCCGGGCTTTGGCTCATCTACGCGAGACTTGCCGGAATATTCCTTTCGCGCCCACGGCGAATATCTTATCGAACTCATGGACGCACTCCATATACCCAATGCGCACTTACTCGGCTTCAGCATGGGCGGAGGAGTAGTGCTCTCGATGGCCGCTGCGGCCCCGCAACGCGTGATCTCTCTGGTGATGCTATCGGCGATTGGTGTTCAGGAACATGAGCTCACCGGAAGTTACGAAGTGAATCACATCCTTCACGGCACGCAGTTGGCGGTGCTGTGGCTGCTCGATAATGGTCTGCCACACTTTGGGATTCTCGCGAAACTCCCATTCACTGTGGAATATGCGCGCAACTTCTACGATTCAGATCAGCGCCCGCTGCGCACGGTTCTGGAGCACTATCGTGGACCCATGCTGATCATTCACGGCGCGAACGATCGAAACGTGCCCCTCGCAGCGGCCGTGGAGCATCACAGGCTGGTGCCTCAAAGTGAGCTTGTGGTGCTGGATGGGAACCACTTTATGGCGTTTGTGAAACCCGCATTATTCTTGGATCCGTTGGTGCGCTTCTTAAACCAAGCACGCTAAGCGGGAACTTCCAGGCTTGCCGAATGCCTTGGCCACCCGATTCCAATAAGCTTCTTCAGGTGAATCGGGGGCGACGCCCAGGAGCAGGACGCGTTCTGCGTGTTGTTCCGCCTGGGCGAAGGCGAGTTCCATGCGCGCGGTAAAAGCCTCGTCGTCGGCAAGATGATGATCCGATGGGAAGAAATCTTCAACAGCCTCAGAATCGATCGCATGAATATACGTCAGGCTGAACGCGATGGCCGGCGCAGTACCGTGGTTATGCGGCTGTATTAGCAGTAGCTGACGGGACGACACCTTCCAGTTGATCGGCGTAAAAGCGCTCGTGAGTCTGCGTCAGTAGCGAGAGAGTCTGTTCATCCGCGATTATCCCTGATGCGCGCCGCCGCGTTTGGTCCAGCAAAGTTTCACCGCGGTCAGCGCGCAGAATTGTTTAGGCCTATCATCGCCTGAGATCAATCGAGTCAGAGGAAGTAGACGTTTGCCGTCCCCTCCGGCCAAGACGACTCCCACGTCTGGCGTCGCTACTTCACGAAGTGTAGTTCCGCGAGATTCCGAACGCCCGAAGCCGTGAAGCAAGCGTATTGGCGTTGACTCCGAGAAGCTCGGCTGCTCCCCCCGCGCCCGATACCTTGCCACCAGCGCGCTTTAGCGCATTGTGGAGATTCTCTCGCTCCCTCTCACGCCACTCGGCGTCCGTATAAAACTCCGCGCGATCTTGCGCAGCCGGCGATCCTTTATGATTTCGGGCGCCGTGAAGGTCAAACTGCAACGGCGCCCCCTGAGCGAGAATCAGAGCACGTTCCACGACGTTCTGCAGCTCTCTCGCATTGCCGGGCCAGTCATAGTCGTGCA
>DATJEI010000263.1:0-34176 GCA_035496735.1 Bryobacteraceae bacterium
CGCCGGGAGGCGCCTTAGCGATCTCCGAAGTGAGGGTCCACTGGATCGGGTCAAGCTTTTGGCCGTATACGGCGGCAAGCGCTGCCACCAAGCCAAACGCGAGGCTCACTACACGTTTCATTGCACTGCGACTTTTTTCGCCGCGCTGCGATCCAACTCCGCTTCTATTTTCTCATTAATCTTGCTGTGGGCAAACTCCGAGGCTACCCGAATCGCGTTCTTGATCGCGTTGGCATTGGAGCGTCCGTGGCAAATAATGCTCACACCCTTCACGCCCAGCAGTGGGGCGCCGCCATACTCGGCGTAATCCACCCGCTTGCGGAAGTCGCGGTAGGCTTCCTTCGAGAGCACATAGCCGAGCTTGCGCGTGACGGTGGCTTCGAGCGATTCGCGCAGCATGCTCTGCAGCATCTCGACCAAGCCTTCGCTCACCTTCAGCGCGACGTTGCCGATGAAGCGCAGCGGCAGGCATTTGAGCAGGGGAGTCGCGGCGCGGGTAAGATCGTTGCCTTTATGCTCCTCTTCGCCGATGGAAAGCAGCCCTACGCGCGGCGAACGAATCTTGAAAATATAGCGCGAGTAAATTTCGCCCATCACACCGAACTGCGCCAGCATGGCCGGAGTGCAATCGACGTTGGCGCCCACATCGACGACCACGACGGGCGTTCCCTTGAGAGTGGGAAATGCAGAGGCCAGCGCCGGACGCTGTACTCCGCGAATCATTCCCTGGATCATTTTTGCGGTGGCCATGACTGCGCCGGTGTTGCCCGCGGAAACGAAACCGTCCGCCTCGCCGTCACGCACCAGGCGCGCCGCCACATGGATGGAAGAATTCTTCTTGGTGCGAACTACCTTGGCCGCCGAATCCTCCATGGTGATGATTTCCTCGGCATGGCAGATTTCGACCGGAAGTGTGCCGGCGCCGGAATGCTTCGCCAGTTCCTGGCGGATCCGGTGTTCCTGGCCGACCAGAACCACGCGCAAATGCAACTCGGAGGCGGCGTGAATGGCTCCTTCGACTTCCGCTTTAGGGGCGTTGTCGCCGCCCATTGCATCTACCGCAATCGTCAGCATGGGAGCGCGCGGCGCTATTCTTCGACAACTTCTACTACTTCGCGCCCTTTATATTTTCCGCAGCGCGGGCACACCCGGTGAGGTAGTTTCGGTTCGTGGCAGCTGGGGCACTCGGAGAGCACCGAGCGCGTGAGCGAATCGTGAGTACGGCGCGCGGAGGTGCGGCGCTTGGAATGACGTCGTTTTGGATTGGGCACGTTCTTCTACCTTCGTTAAGATTTCAAACTTTTGAGGGCCGCCCAGCGGTCGTCGCTGGTTTCCGCATGGCACTGGCACTCTTTCTGATTGCGGTTCTGCCCGCACAACGGACAGATCCCCTTGCAGGACTCCCTGCAAACCCGCTGCATAGGCAGCGTCAACAAAATAAACTCACGCAGCACGTCGTTGAGTTCCACTCCGTCGCCTTCGTAGAAACCCATCTCGGCCTCGCCGCTGTCGATCTCTTTTTCATCGCCATATCCATCGGCCACCGGCCGATAATACAGCGCGAAATCGGAATCGATGGGGAACCGCGCCGCTTCCAGGCAGCGGTCGCAATCCGCTTCCATCTCGACCGCTAAATGGCCGGACACCCGGATCTCGCCGTCCGATCCCATCACCAATTCCGCCTTGCCTTGCGCACGGAGCGGCCCGGCTTGGCGCAGATTGGTGTCTTTATCCTTCGCACCCAACTGAAAATCAATGTCCCCCGGCGGGATTTCAACATCGAAACGCACCGCACGGACATCCAGGTCCCGAAGATGAAAGAACACGGCGAACTCCTGCCCCAGGGCACACACTCCGGCAGGCCGGGGCGGACCGAGCAAAATATCAGTATAACAAGCCGCCGGGACCCGCGTCGCGGCATTCATTCATGCGCTTGCTCAGTCTTTAACTGCCGGTGACCGCCGCCATCAAGCGCCGCACCATGCCGTCCATAGACTTGGTGTTATACCAGTGCCAGACGAATACGATATCGTGCTCCGGGTCGATCCAGATCGTATTGCCGCCGTGGCCGATGGCTGCGAAGGCGGAAGCGGGTCCGCTGGGCCATTGCTTCTGCTTGGTATTCAGCCACCACAGGTACCCGTAGTCGGGCCCGTGCTCGCTCGGCGTGACGGCGTCCTTCAACCATTTCGCGGAAACGATTTGGCGGTCGCCCCAGCGGCCGTGATTGAGAATCATCAAGCCGAAGCGCGCCAGATCCTCGGAATTGATCCACAGGCCGCCGCCCCAGCGCGTACCGCCGCTGACGGAGCCCACCTGATGCCCCTCCACTTCCACTGTCGAATTCTTATAGGGAACCCAGCGCCAGTCCTGCGACGCGCCAATGGGATCCATAATGCTGGACTTGAGAATCTCCGGAAGGCCCTTGCCGAAGACGCGCAGCAGCGAGAGAGAAAACCGGTTAATGCGAACGTCGTTGTATTCGTAGAACGAGCCCGGTTCCCGGATCGCGCGCGGCGAACGCTGGCCTTCGCCGAACTCCTCGACGCCAACGAAATTCGCATTCTTGCCCCACAGGGAGCCTTCCCATTCGCTCTCTTGCTGGAGGTGATTCTTCCAAGTGATCTTGGCGTTGTGCGGCGAGGCGTAGCCGCCATCGTCGATATATTTCGCGACGGGATCGTTGACATCCTTAATCAGCCCGCGAGCCACCGCGATACTGGCGACGGTCGACAGGAAACTCTTGGCCACGCTGTAAACCGGATCGTTGGCTTTGGTGTCGCCGAACTGCGCCACGATGTAACCGTGCCGCAGAATGATTCCGTTGGTGGCGGCGCGCTGCTTCGGCAGTGGCCCGCGCGGCGAGCCGAAGACCCGGACCTGGTCGCGGTCGAAATCCCAGTCACTGCCGTTGGCCTGGGCGTACTCGACTGCCTGCTGGAGTTTGCGCGCATCCATGCCCACCTCGGCCGGCGCTTTTTTCTGCCACTTACCGGGCGGCGGAAAGTAGGTTGCGGCGCTCTGCGCAACCGGCGACCACGAAACCGCCGCCAAGAGCAACGGCGCTGTAAACAGAAAACGTCGTTTAAACATATCCGTTCGAGTTTACCCGATTTGCGCGACGGAATTATATTCCCGCCACGCACCGGCATCCGTACCGCTCTGGCTGGGCGGCCTGGAATGCACGGGCCAGACTGCGCGGCTCTTCACGCCCAAGGCGGCCTCCTGCCGCGGCGTCCGGCGCCTACGCCCAATACTCGTTCGCGCGAGCGCTCCTCGTGGAGATGGCGAGTGCGTGCCTGGAGCAGATCTTCCAGGGTGACCAAGCCAATCACAGTTTCTTCATCATGCCGGTTGGTAACGGTCATTTGCGTCACGCGGTTTTCCGCCATCCGGTGTACCGCTGTCCGCAAGGTTTCCTCAGGATGCGTGCTTACGCCGGGGAGCGCGCCATCACCGCGGATCGCATCACCGAGGTCGCGCTGCATGACATCCCGAACGCGTAAGAGTTCCAACGGGTCGACGCTATATTCGCGGCTCAGGTGGAAGCCGCGGCGGGCGACTTTCTCGGTCAGAATAGACCGCCGCAGTGTAAGTACCGTAAAACCGTGCGCGGCGAAACACGCCACCAGGAGCGGCAAGAGAACGTTAGTATCGTGCGTGAGTTCGACCGCAAAAAGCATTCCCGTGAACGGCGAGCGCATGGTGCCGCCGAGAATCGCGCCGAGGCTCACCACGGGCCAAAAACCGGCGCCCATTGCCGGCAGGAAATGCGATTCAACGCCGCCCAAAGCCGCGCCCATCATCAGCAACGGCGCGAGCACCCCGCCCGACGTGCCCGAGCCCAGCGCCGTGGCCCAAATGACGGGCTTGACCAACAGCACTCCCAGCAGCAACGCGATTTCAACGTGGCCTTGCAGCAGGTCGCCGATGGTATCGTAGCCAACGCCCAAGGCACGCGGGAAGATCAACCCGCCGCAGCCGACGACAAGTCCGCCAATCGCCGGCCACCACATCCAATGAATCGGCAGCCGCTGGAAGGCGTCCTCGGCAAGATATACAGCGGCAGTAAGCAGCGCCGAAAGCGCCCCGGCAATAATCCCTGCCAGGAAGCACCCCAGCAGCACATGGACCGCCATGATGGATGGATGAGGAGGAACCGAAAACAGAGGGCCGGGGCCGAGGACGCTCCAGCGCGTGGCTACGGCGGCCGCGCTCGCCAAGGCAACCGGAATCACGCTGCGGGGCTTCCATTCGAACAGCAATAGCTCGACGGCCAGCAACACCGCGGACACCGGCGAGGCGAAGGTAGCGGACATGCCCGCAGCCGCGCCGGCAACCAAAAGCGTTCGGCGTTCGATCGCCGTCAGATGGAAGAATTGCGCGATCATCGAGCCGAATGCGCCGCCGGTCATAATGATCGGGCCTTCCGCGCCGAAAGGACCACCCGAACCGATGGAAATCGCCGAGGAAATCGGCTTCAACAGGGCGAGTTTCGGGTGGACGCGGCTGCCATGCATCAGGATAGATTCGATTGCTTCCGGAATTCCGTGGCCGCGAATGCGCTCCGATCCATAGCGGGCCATGAGTCCGATGACGAGCGATCCGCCCACTGGCACCAGCACTGCCCACGCGCCCAGATGATTCTGCGCGGGGGAAACGAAACTTGCGGACCAGCGCCCGAAATAGAACAAGTTGGTGAAGAGGCCGATGAGGCGCAGCAGCGCCCAGGCGATGTACGCCGTCACGACGCCGATGGCCACTGCCGCCAGCGACAAGGGGATCACGCGATAGGTGGTGGTGAAGTCTCCGAGCGAGCGTTCGCGCTCGATTTCCTGCCGTTCCCAGGCGTTTTGAGCCTGGCGGCGCAGTTTGCGCATTTTGTGTTTCATGATTTCGTTCGGGTGGGCTGCAGCACGGCGTCCAGGGCGTCACGCAGCGCCGGACCGGCTTTGCCTAGTTCGTTGTGATGGGCAATAGACAACTTCCGCAGGAGCCGCTCTCCGGCCCTCGTCAGACGCAAGCGCACTTCGCGCCCGTCATCCGGACTGGTTTCGCGGGCGATGGCGCCATGTTCGGTAAGCCGGTCCACCAATTCCACCGCGCTGTGGTGGCGGATCTGTAAGCGTTCGGCAATTCGTCCAATGGTCGGCTGCGTGCCGACGGGAATCCCCTTGATAGCCAACATGAGCTGATGCTGCTGGGGCTCAATCCCAACCTGCCGGGCGGCTTCCTCGCTGAAATGCAGGAACAGGCGGATCTGGTGGCGGAATTCGGCGAGCGCGCGGTAGGAACTGAGAGAAATATCGGCGGAAGCTTTTGCAGGCAAATTATATCGTATCACGATATAACTGGCCTGCGGTTTATTCAACAGCGATGGCACCTTCTTCGGGGTTATTGACGGGAATCGCTTAGCTTCTCACCACACGCCGGCCTTCAATGCGGTATCCTCCAGACAGCACGAGCGCGATGGCTTCGCTATAGATGCGATGCTCTTCCTTTAATATGCGCGCGGCGAGCGATTCGGCGGTGTCGTCGTCGAGCACCGGCACCGCGGCCTGCTGGACGATGGGCCCGGAGTCGAGGCCCTCGTCGACAAAATGCACGGTGCAGCCGGAGACCTTCACGCCGTGATCGATAGCCTTCTGCTGCACGCCGAGTCCGGGAAACGCCGGCAGCAAGGACGGGTGAATGTTCAGAATCCGCAGCGGGTAGCGCCGTATAAAAGACGCGCTTAGCAGCCGCATGTAGCCTGCGAGGCAGATCAGATCGACGCCGGCCCGGTCCAGTTCCGCTGCGAGCCGCGCGTCATGATCTTCGCGTTCAATGCCTCTTGACGGCAGCAGCGCCACTTTCAAGCCGCGCTCCCGGGCGACAACCATTCCAGGAGCGTCGGCGCGATTTGAAATCACCACGGCGATCTCGGCGTCCAGGCGTCCGGCGGCGATCGAATCGGCAATGGCTACGAAATTCGAGCCGCGGCCGGATAGCAAAATTCCCAGGCGTTTCACGCGCGTGACCTATTCGTACACGACGCGCTCGCCGCGGGCTGGAATCACCGCGCCGATAGGATACCAGTCCTCTCTCAACTTGTCGAGGATCTTCCCCGCCTCGGCCAGTTTGCTTGGCGACACCACGAAGATCATGCCGATGCCCAGGTTGAAAGTGCGCCGCCAGTCCTGCTCGGGGATGCGCCCGATTTTGCGCAGCAGTTCAAAGATGGGCAGCACCGGCCAGGTGCCCAGGTCGATGCGCACGCCCAAGCCGGGCGGCAGGATGCGCGGCGTATTGTCGGTGATGCCGCCGCCGGTGATGTGCGCGGCACCCTTGAGCAGGCCCGCATCGTCAAGCGCGCGAAGCGGCTTCAAATAACTGCGATGCAACTTCAGCAGTTCGTCGCCGATGCTGGTTTCAAGGTCAGTGAGACGCGTCGAAGGCGCGTGTCCCGCCACCTCGAAGAGCAGCTTGCGCGCCAGCGAATAACCGTTGGTGTGCAGTCCGCTGGAGGGCAGCCCGATCAGCACGTCGCCGGGGCGGATCTTCGCGCCTGTGAGCAGGCGCTTGCGCTCGACCGCGCCCACGATGAAGCCCGCCAGATCGTACTCGCCCGGTGCGTAGAAGCCCGGCATCTCGGCTGTCTCGCCGCCGATCAGCGCGCAGCCGTTGGCTTTACAGCCGCGCGCGATACCGGAAATCACTTCCGCCGCCACCCGTGAATCCAGCTTGCCCACCGCGAAATAATCCATGAAGAACAGCGGCACCGCGCCCTGCACAGCAATGTCGTTCACGCAGTGGTTGACCAGATCTTCGCCGATGGTCGAATGGCGTCCGGTGAGGAACGCCAGCTTGAGCTTGGTGCCAACGCCATCGGCCGAGGACACCAACACCGGCTCGCGGTAACCCTTCAGCAGAAATCCGCCGCCGAAGCTGCCGATGTCGGTGAGCACCCCGCTGGTGAAGGTCTTGCGCGCGAGGGTACGGATGGATGCAACCGCGCGGTCCGCTTCGTCGATGCTCACGCCGGCGTCCTTATAACTGATCCTCGGCTTGGAGGAACCTGGCTTGGAGAGACCTGGCTTGGAGAGACCTGGCTTGTCCGCCCCTTTCCGGGTCGCCTTCTGAGCCGCTTTCTGAGACACTTTTTGAGCCATTGGAATCTTTTATGGTACGCGACGGCGAAGGCAGCCGCATGCCGCAACTCGGATGTACACTAGGAGTGCATGATCCGCGTCACACAGGGCATGCTTGCCGTCCGCCTGCTTCTTCTCGGCACCCTTGCCGCGAGCCTCTCCGCGCAGATCGGATATCCCGGAGGCGGCTATCCTGGGGGTGGCTATCCGGGCGGTGGCTATCCGGGCGGCCCCGGCGGACCTGTAGGCGGTGGCGGGCCCATTGGCGGCGGCCGCGGGCGCGGCAGAACCAGCGACTCGACTCCTTCCAATTCCAAAGGCCGCAAGGATACTCCGGTCATTATCACGACCACGGGGATTCTGCGCGTGGTGGCGGGCAATCAGTTTGTCCTTGAAGCCGACGATCACCGGATCATCACGTATAAAAGCGGCGACAAGATGACAGTCCAGAAAGACGGCAAGCCGGCCGAACTGACCAGCTTCGCCACCGCGGATCATCTCAGCGTGGATTCCACCGTGGACGATATGGGCTATTTCACCGCAACCGGGGTGACGTTCACGGCGCCGGGAACCGCGCGCGAACGCGACGCGGCATCCCGCACCTGGGATCTGCCGAATCTCGCGACCAGCAGCGCGAAACGGTCCGCCGAAAATAAACGCCGCGGCGATGGCGATGACGAGCGTCCTACTCTGCGCCGCAAGAGCGATGGAGCGCAGCCCCAGCCGCCGGCATCATCCCCATCTGGGACAACGGCCGCCGGGGCAGCACCACCTGCCGCCGCCGAGGCAGACGATAACCGGCCCACTACTTTGATCCGGCCCGCGGATCCCACTCCGGATGCTGACGATCCCGGGCGGCCGGAGCTTCGTCACGGCAAACCGGCGCCGCGCGCGTCGGCGAGAAACACGCAGCCGGAGCCGCCGGCGCTAACGCCTCCCGCTGGCCCTGCACAGGCGCCCGGCCTTGGTCCGGCCAATAGCGCGGGCCCCCCCGCGGCGGCTCCCGACTTCATTCCGGTGCAGGAAGATCCCATCATCGTCAAGGCCAAGGAAGCCGCCGCGGCCTTCGTGGGCGTGCTGCCGAATTTTTTCTGCCGCCAGTTGACTACACGCTATGAAAGCGACCGACCCAAGGACGGATGGCAGGCGATCGATACCGTCAGCGCCGATCTCGCCTATGAAGACGGGCATGAAAGCTACACCAACATCAAGGTCGGCAACAAGGAGCAAAAGGGCTCAATGGAAGACGTGAGCGGAAACTGGTCGACGGGCGAGTTCGCATCGCTGCTGGACGATCTGTTCGACCCCTCTACCGCAGCCACCTTTCGCAAAAGCGGGCAGGATACGATCAGCGGGCGCAGCGCGACCACTTTCAAGTTCGACGTAACCCGCGAGCATTCCCATTGGCGCGTGATCATGGCGGCGCAACTGTACTACCCCGCGTTCCGCGGAACGGTGTGGATCGATCGCGAAACCTCGCGCGTGCTGCGCCTCGAAATTGAATCGCGCAATATGCCGCTGCTGTTTCCGTTAGCCAAGGTAGAGGAGGCTGTGGATTACGATTTCGTGCGCCTGGCCACCCCCCAGCCGTTCCTGCTTCCGACTGTCTCCGAAGTGCTGAGCTGCCAGCAGGGTTCGTCACATTGCAGCCGGAACCGCATCGAATTCCGCAACTATCGCAAGTTCGGCGCCGAATCCGGGATCACCTTCGACGAAAAGCAGTAGCCTCGCCGGCGGGCAGTCGCGCGGGCGGGTGCAGTAATTGCCGGCATGAGCCTGGCTTCTCGACGCCTACCCAGCGCAACCAACAGGGCAACTATCTCAGTGCAACGCCGCGCAGCCATCCTGCGTCGTTACACTGTTATACTCAAAACTTCAACCTCGTGGGTCTCAACTAATAACTGCCATCTCGCATGCTGAAATCTTACATTGTCATAATAGCTGGAGCCGTAGCCCTGTCGATTCCCTGCTCCGCAGCCGATTTTCTGACCGGCCAAGCCGCGCGTGCGGTAATCGGACAGACCTCTTTCAGCGCCCAGTCCACCGGTGCGTCCAACACCGTGCTCGGAGCCGCGGGAGGTTTGGCGTTCGCGAATAATATTCTGTTTGTGGCCGATGACAATCACATCGGGCTCCAGCCTGACAACAATCGAGTTTTGATCTTCCCCCTGAACCCATATCTCCTGCACGTGCCGGCAGTTGACGCGGATATCCCTCCCTATTCGGGGCGCTGTCCGGTGTGCGGAGGACAAGCTTCGGAAGTATTGGGGCAGCCTGACTTCGTCACCACTGCCGGCGGTACTTCGACAATCATTACCACGGCTCCAACCCCCGTCACCGCGTCCAGTATGTATCAGCCTACCGCGGTCGCCTCGGATGGCGCGATCCTGGCAGTCGCCGACACCTCCAACAATCGTATTCTCATCTGGAAGTCCATTCCCACGACCTACGGCCCCCGGCCAGCCGACCTTGTGCTGGGCCAGAAAGACTTTACATCCATAGCGCCGGTTACCCTCACCGCCAGTTCCCTGCGCGGCCCGCAGGGGGTCTGGATTCAAAACGGCAAGCTGTTCGTCGCCGATACGGAAAACAACCGGATCCTGATCTGGAACTCCATTCCCACGCAAAACAACCAGCCGGCCGACGTGGTGCTGGGACAGCCCGACTTCACCACCGCTCCGCAGATCAATCAAGTCAATCTGTCATTGCCTACGTCCGCCAAAATTCTGCTGAGCCCCACCTCGGTCACCAGCGATGGCACGCGTCTCTACGTCACGGATTTGGGCTACAACCGGGTGCTCATCTGGAATTCCATCCCCACCACCAACCAGAAGCCGGCGGACTTGGAGATCGGGCAGAAGGACATGACGCAGTCAATCTCGAACGACTCGACGAATCTCTGCGCTTCCAACGGAACCGACGCCAACGGGAACGCCAAATATCCCGCGCGCTGCGGCAAGACCCTGAGTTTCCCGCGCTACGCGCTTTCCGACGGCCATCGCCTCTTCATCGCCGACGGTGGTAACGATCGCGTCTTAGTGTACAATTCCATTCCCACCCAGAATGCGGCCGCGGCCGACGTGGTGCTGGGCGAACCCGACGAATTCTCGGACGTTTTCACCAATGCGAACCCGGTGGTTCTCTCGTCCTCCGATGTTACGCCCACACCCACCTCGCTCGCCTGGGACGCGGTGAATCAGAATTTATATGTCGCGGACCCGACCGACTATCGGATCCTGGTGTTTTCTCCGGCGACGCCCAACGTGCCGATCGATGGGGTGGTGAACGCGGCCAGCCTGGCCGTCTATGCCGAGGGGAGGGTGGTTTTCGGCGGCGCCATCACGGCGGGCAACACGGTAACGATCTCCATAACCGGAGCGAACGCCAGCACCCCTGCGAAATACACCTACACGGTTAAGTCCACCGACACGCTGGAAACGGTCGCGGTGGCGATGGCGGGGGTGATTAACGCAGGCAAAGGCGACCCCAATGTCCTGGCCATTGAAGAAGCCACTTTAGCGACTATCAATCTGATAGCCCGTCAGCCGGGGCCCAATGGTAACTCCATCGCGCTCTCGTCCACCCCTAACTCGACCGCCACTATCACGGCATCTGCGAGCGGTGGATTCTTGTCGGGCGGCGGGAGCTCGGGGATTATTGCCCCCGGCTCCGTGGTCCTGTATCGCGGCACCCATCTGGCGGATACTACGGCCTCGGCTTCGCCCCATGCTGCATTGCCCTTTGAACTGGCAGGCGTGCAGCTCTATATCGATGGGATGCGCGCGCCTTTGTTCTCGGTGAGCCCAACTGAGATCAAGGCGCAGCTTCCGTTCGCGGTAACCGGATCGGATACCGCAAGCTCCTGGGTGCGGACTAAGCATGCCGACGGAAGCGTCACCGTGACGACGGCCGTCAACATTCAGGTGGAGGAGCAAAACCCCGGCATCTTCGCGGATCCCACGCCGGGAGCGCCGGAGCCCCGCGCCGCGATCGCTACGCACGCTTCGAGTTTCGCGACCGGTACGGTTTCGGTGGACGGATCGATTCAGGCGGGCGATGTAGGCACGATTACGGTTGGCGGCGTGCCTTACAAATATACAGTAAAGGCAACCGATACGCTGGCGAGCGTCCGCGACAGTTTCGTTGCGCTTATCAACGCCGACGCGGGTTCTCCAGTGACGGCTTACGCCGCCGGCGTCTTCACACGTATCCGGCTGCAGTCGAAAGTACCCGGGCCGGATGGCAACGGCACCCCGATTTCCACCGACGTGACTACACCGACCACAAATACCGGGGGGGCGCTTCTGCTGCTGACGGCCACCAACACAGGGCTGTGCTGCGCGAGCGCCGGCGGCACGCTGATTACGCCGGAGAATCCCGCGATTCCCGGAGAAACCATCAATATCATTGCTACTGGTCTGGGATTGGTCTGCGGCAGCGAGATTACGAATGCCATCGACTTCAATCTAAACTACATAGGCTTTTGCAGCGCCAGCCCGGATCCTGCGCTCAGCGCGATCGTCGACGGGACGCCATATGCTGGGCCGGCCGTCAACGCTCCTATAGGATCCGTTTCCTCGCTGGTCGGGGGTTCCACCGCCCAGGTCATATTCGCGTCCTTGATGGTTGGGCAGGTGGGCCTCTATCAGGTCACTTTGGAACTGAACGCGAACTTAGCCCCCAATCTGCAAACCCAAATGACCATCTCTCAAGGCCTGAACACCAGTAACATTGTCACGATTCCAATCGGCCCGCCGCCCCAGCAGTAGGGAACGCGGCGAGCCCGGACGGGATTCCGCTTCAGGCGGAGGCTTCATAGGGCCTGTAACCGCCGCGGCGCATGGTCTCGCGAGCAGCGGCCTCGTGTTCTGGCGCGACGTAAAAAAAGGCTCCCACACGCTCCGAGCGGAATATAATCCCGCCACTGTAGCGATCGGGCTCGACCAGATAGTCCAGACCCGCTTCGGTGAGCAGTTGCTCCAGCGCCAAGGCTTCCTTCAGCTTCTTGGCGACATAGATCAGGCTCAACTCGCGATCTTCAAAAAAGTCCGGCTCCCGGAGCACCCGCGGTCCTCAGCCTCCCACGCGCGCGATAAATGCTTCGAGCGTGCCGGGACTGACTTTATCTAAGTGATCCGAGAACTGCTGCGCCACTGTTTCCAGGTTTTTGAGAAAGCTGGGATCTTTAAAAGCGGCGCGAATGCCGGCCAGAACCGGACGGATGCGCACGGCCACCACCAGCATCTCGCGGTTGCTTGCAAAGAACAGCTCAGGATTGAGCACGCCCGCCGCGACGAAGGACGCCGCCATGTCCCAGTAGGATGCCACCATGCGCATGCGCGCATTATTCTCGGAGCCGGGTGGGCAGAGTTGATCGATGTCCGCCATTGTCTTGGGCTTGAAATTGGCTACGAACCAGGCGCGGGCCTCGCGCAATTTTTCTTCGCGCCGCAGATCGTAGAGGCGCAGCAGCAGATTGGCATCGTCGTACGTGGCTTGTGCAGATTGAGTCATCAGCCACTAGCGTAACGCAAAAACTGAGATTTCCGCCCGTCACCGGGCACCACCATACATACATGCAACCTGCCGTGCCGGCTCCGCTGGTCGCCACTCCCGACCCCGTTACTGCGCAGGAGGCTCTTCACTGGCTGGCGCTGCGCATGACGCCGGGCCTGGGCACCCGCAAGGCGGGACAGCTCCTGGAGGTTTTCCGGACCCCGCAGGCGATCTTCCGCGCATCGCGCTCGGAACTCCAGGCGGCGGGGCTGTCGGCCGGAGTCGCCCAGAGCCTGTCGAGCGGCTGCGCCTTCGACGACGCCGCGGACCAGCAGAGCCAAGCGGCGCGGGCCGGGGCCGTGCTGATTCCGCTGACGGACGCGCGCTATCCGCCGGCCCTGCGGGATATCTTCGATCCTCCGCCGCTGCTTTTCGCACGCGGCCGCGTAGAGTTGCTGGCGACGCTGATGCTGGGAGTGGTGGGGACACGGCGTCCCACAGCTTACGGGGGTGTGGCGGCGTCCAAACTTTCCGCCGATCTGGCGGCGGCGGGCATGACTATCGCGAGCGGCATGGCACGGGGAATTGACACGGCGGCGCACCGCGGGGTGCTGGAGGCAGGAGGCAATACGGTGGCGGTCTTCGGCTGCGGCATCGACCAGATCTATCCGGCCGAGAACCGCAAACTGGCGGAGGAGATCGCCACGCGAGGTTTGTTGATTTCGGAATTCCCTATGGGCGCGCCGGCTTATCCGCAGAACTTTCCGATCCGCAACCGGATGATCAGCGGCATGAGCGCCGGAGTCCTGGTAGTGGAAGGGAGCGAATATTCCGGTTCTGCGATTACCGCTAAGCTGGCCATCGAGCAGAATCGGGAGGTTTTCGCGGTCCCCGGAAATATCACTTCCAAGATGAGCTGGGGGCCGAATCTGCTGATCAAACAGGGCGCCAAACTGGTTCAGGAATGGAACGACGTGATGGTCGAACTCAAGCCGGAGGATCGCCGACGGCTGCTGGACCAGTGCCGCAAGCAATTGAATCTAAATGTCGATAATTCAGAAGAAACTAATGTTCCGATTCCAGCATCCGTTATGGGCAGTGCAGCTCGCGATATTTTGCAGCGGCTTCGGCCGGACGCCCCGACGGGGTTGGATAACCTGATAGAGTCGTTGGACGGGACCTCGTCCTCGGAGGCGATCGCGGCTTTGTTCGAGTTGGAACTCGCCGGCCTGGTTCGCCAGCTTCCCGGCAAGAGCTACATCCGGGTTTGGATGGATTGAGCGAGCCCGTGCCGGAGCGCCGCTAAACCGCCGGCGTTTTATCATGCTAAGATTTCGGTTGTTTCTTATAAGGTAGTCGGGGATCGCCCAAGAAGGCGGTCGGTTAAGGAAGGTTGCAGCACTCATATGGCAAAGAATCTCGTCATCGTCGAATCTCCGGCGAAGGCGAAAACGATTGGCAAGTACCTGGGCAAGAATTACACGGTGAAGGCCTCTTTGGGCCACGTGAAGGATCTGCCAAAGAAAAACTTGTCGGTGGACGTCGACAATGACTTCAAACCGGTTTACGAGGTGATTGAGGGCAAGAAGAAGTTGATCGCGGAACTGAAAACGGCGGCCAAGGGCGCCGATGCCGTCTACCTGGCGGCTGACCCGGATCGCGAGGGCGAAGCCATTTGCTTCCACCTCCAGGAAGAATTGCAGGACCGCAAGAACGGTACCAAGTTTTTCCGGGTGATGTTCAATGAGATCACCAAGAGCGCCATTCAGAAGGCTTTCGAGAAGCCTCTATCGGTCAACCTTCACCTGGTAGACGCGCAGCAGGCGCGCCGCATTTTGGATCGCCTGGTGGGCTACAAGATTTCGCCGCTGCTGTGGGACAAAGTCCGCCGGGGGTTGTCGGCAGGGCGCGTACAGACCGTGGCGCTGCGGCTCATTGTCGACCGCGAGCGAGAGATCAAGGCGTTCATCAAGAAGGAATATTGGAGCATCGACGTCAACCTGGCCGCCAAGAAACCGCCGCAGTTGAGCGCCCACCTGGCAAAGAAGAACGAGGAGAACGTAGAGATCTCAAATCAGGCGGAGGCGGATGCTATTGTCGCCACGCTTGATGGAACGTCGTATGTGGTGAAGTCGGTTACCAATCGCGAGAAAAAGCGCAACCCGGTGCCGCCGTTCATTACGTCGACCTTGCAGCAGGAATCCGCGCGCAAGTTGCGCTTCAGCGTGAAGCGCACCATGATGCTGGCGCAGAAACTTTACGAAGGCGTAGAACTGGGCAAGGACGAAGGCGCAGTGGGCTTGATCAGCTACATGCGTACGGATTCAACGCGCGTTTCGGCGGATGCGCTGGAGGAAGTGCGCGGGATGATCGCAGAGCGCTACGGCGCGGATTACCGTCCCGAAAAGCCCAACTTCTACAAAAGCAAGAAAGACGCGCAGGACGCGCACGAAGCTATCCGCCCGACGTCGGCGCTGCGGACTCCGGAGAGCGTCGCGGGTTTCCTGGCCGAGGATGAGGCGAAGCTTTACGCGCTGATCTGGCAGAGATTTGTGGCGTCGCAGATGACACCGGCGGTGTTCGATCAGACCACGATCGATGTGGACGCGAAGGGCAAGGACGGCGCCGACTATATTTTCCGCGCGACCGGCAGCGTGGAGAAATTCAACGGCTTCCTGCGGGTCTACAAAGAAGGCAAGGACGCGAAGGACGAAGACGACGAAGAGGAGAAGAGCAAGCTCCCCGTGGTGACGCAGGGCGAGGTGCTGAAGTTCAAGGCCATCCTGCCGGAACAGCATTTCACGGAGCCGCCTCCCCGCTTCACCGAAGCCACGCTAGTAAAGGAACTGGAAGCCGATGGCGTGGGACGGCCGTCGACCTACGCGTCGATTCTTTCGACCATTCAGGATCGCGAGTACGTGCGTAAGGATGGCGGGAAGTTCACTCCCACCGAACTGGGGATGGTGGTGACGGATCTGCTGCTCGAAAGCTTCGACGATCTATTCGACACCAGCTACACGGCGCGCATGGAAGAGGAACTGGACGAGATCGAAGAAGGCAAGCTCGACTGGCGCACCGCCATGAGCGACTTCTACTTGCGCTTCGAAAAAGATCTGGAACACGCCGCGACGCACATGACCGACATCAAACGCATGGAGCGGCCCACCGACTTCGTGTGCGAAAAGTGCGGCAAGCCGATGGTGATCAAGTGGGGCAAGCATGGCAGCTTTATCGCTTGCACCGGATACCCGGATTGTACGAACACGCGCGAGATCGCCGAGGAAGGCGCGACGGAACAGGACGAGGCGGTCTACTGCGACAATTGCGGGCGGCCTATGGTCCTGAAAAAAGGGCGCTTCGGACAGTTTCTAGCGTGCTCGGGTTATCCGGATTGCAAGACCACGAAGCAACTGGGCGAGGCGCAAAAGCCGAAAGACGTGCCCCTTGACGAAGATTGCCCGCAGTGCGGTGGCAAGCTGGTGAAAAAGTACGGGCGCTTTGGGGAATTCGTGGCTTGCGGCAATTACCCGAAGTGCAAATACGTTAAGCAGAAGACCATCGGCGTGAAGTGCCCCAATTGCTCGGAGGGCGAGATCATCGAGCGGCGCTCCAAGCGCGGCAAGACGTTTTACGGGTGCAACCGCTATCCGGATTGCGATTTTGTGGCGTGGGGCAAGCCAATCGCGGAGAAATGTCCGGATTGCGGCGGCGGGTATCTGGTGGAGAAATACCTGAAGTCGGGCGCGTTCGCGCAGTGTCCCAACGCGGAGTGCAAGTTCAAGAAGCCGCTTGACGTGGCGGCGCCGGTAGAGGTCGCGGTCTAATGGCGGCCGCCGCAACCGCTCCTAACGTGGACTACGGGATCGACGCGCCGCTGATCGCGCGCGGTTGGTTCGGCCGCGCCGGCTGGTCACTCGGGGGCGGGGTGCTGTTCTGGTTCATGAACCGGCAAGAGTACCCGGGACCCTCGGCCCGAGTGCTCGGAGCATTGGCGCTGGTGGCGTTGGTTTGTGCAGGGATTGCCTGGTGGAAGATTCGTTCGAGCCGTGAGGGCAAACTGGAACTGCGCGAGCAATTGCTGGATCAGTTGGCGCTCCGGGGCGACGAAAAAGTGCTGGATGTGGGCTGCGGGCGAGGCTTGCTCGCAATCGGCGCGGCTAAGCGGCTGAAGACCGGGAAAGTCACCGGCATCGACGTATGGAACCCGCAGGATCTGTCGGGTAATTCCGCGGAGGCGGCAAGAGAAAATGCCAAAGCCGAGGGCGTCGCCGACCGCGTACGCTTTGATGCTGGCGACGCGCGCAAGCTGGTTTATCCCGACAGCTTTTTCGACGCGGTGATTTCGTCCAACGCACTGCATACTCTCGACGACGATCACGAACGTGAGCGGGCGCTGCGCGAAATGCTGCGGGTTCTGAAGCCGGGCGGGCGCGTGGTGATTTTCGATACCGCCGAGACCGGCCACTACGCCGAGGTGTTACGGGAGTGCGGCGCGCAAGATGTCACGCTTTCTGCTTGGACCTTCCTGTGGTGTCGGCCTTCGCGCAGTATCGCCGCGCGAAAATAGGGACGGAGCAGCGCGCACTGCGCCGGACCCATCCATGTGCGCTCGAGATGTTAGACTGCGATTAGGAAGAGTCTTCAGGTTGCGTACTGCGTTTCTATCCGTACTGTGCCTGGCGATGGTTGCGCCCGCTTCGGCGGCCTCCCCCGGGGATGCGCAAATTCCGTTATTTGTAATCGAACGCAGCCTCAACAGCAACGTGGTTCACTACGACGCTCGGCTCAAGAACGGCAAACTCGATCCGCAACAGCCGGTGGTGGCGTACTGGGTGATGGGGGGGGACGGGCACCATCAGGAGCTGAACCTGCTCGAAAAGCTGAAGGCCTACGGCTTCAGCATCTTTCCGGATAAGCAGCCCGAAGTATTCCGCATGACGCTTGTATCCGACAAGAAGAAAGAAATCCGCATCGTTCACAGCGGCTCCGAAGTGCGCGCCGAGGCGCAGATCGGCCACTGCTCGGCTCACTTGCAGAAAATCTTCATCGAGTCCAAGAAATCGTGGATGGTCAACCTGCCGGAATATGCGGAGATGATCGGCAGCGATTTACAGACGGGCGCCGAATGCCGGGAGCGGGTCACAGCAGGCGATCGCTAAATCGTTATATACTTTTGGTATAGAGTATATAACGTGGCCATGAGCATCAAGAACCCTGAACTGGAGCAACTGGCTCACCAATTGAGCAGGCTCACGAGTTCCTCCAAGACCGAAGTGATTCGCCAGGCTCTTAAGGAAAAAAAAGAGCGCTTGGCGGCAGCACAGGGATTGGATCGCAAGCAGCGGTTGCTGTCGTATCTCGAAAACCGGGTTTGGCCCAGCCTCCCCAAGGAAGCCTCGCGGCGATGGACTAAAGCGCAGGAAGAGCGTGCTCTCGGCTACGGCAAACATGGTGAGCCGTCGTGAGCCTGGGATAATCTTAGACTTGCGATGATCTTGGACTCTTCAGCGGTGGTCGCCATCCTGTGCCGCGAACCTGGCCATCAAGCTCTGCTTGAGAGAGTCATCGCCGCCGACACTCTTGGCATGGGAACTCCGACGGTTTTCGAATCCGCTATGGTGCTGACCATCAAGCTTCGGCTAGACGGTTTGGCAATGGTGAATGAGTTTCTCCGGGAGTCCGGCGCACAGGCGATCTCATTCACCGATCAGCATGCGAGCATTGCCTTTGGAGCCTATCTTCGCTACGGCAAGGGCCGGCACAAGGCGGCGCTCAACTTCGGCGACTGCTGCAGTTATTCAGTCGCGAAGGTGCACGGGCAACCGCTGTTATACGTCGGCAACGATTTCGCGAAAACCGACCTGCTGGTTGCTTAGCCGGGAAACGCGAACAGCGTTCCGCGCCCTAACAGCCAATCGGGATCAAGGCGGCGCTTCACTTGCTTCATGGCCTCAATCTGATCCGACGGGTATTGGATTTCGAGCAGGTGCGCTTTGCGCTTTCCCAGTCCGTGCTCGGCGCCGACCGTGCCGCCTAGTTTCACGGCTTCGCGCGCGAGAGCGGTCATCACTTCCTTGCCGCGCTCGAACTGTTGGCGGGTTTCAGGGAAGCTGTTGACGTGCACGTGGGCGTCGCCGATGTGGCCGTAGATAACGTAGCGGCCGGGCGCATCTTCATCCATAACGCGGCGGTAAATCGCCATCATTTCGCGGTTCTGATCCAAGGGAACTGCGTAGTCGGTTCCAAACTTCACGAAGCCGGTGCGGCGCACGCGGTCGTTCGCTTTCTCGGCGAGGCTATGGCGGAAAGCGCGGAAGCGCTCGCGGTCGGACGCCGATATGGCGAACCAGGAGTCAGTTTCAAGCGTATTGCTCATGTCGATATCGGCGTCGCCCTCGATCTCGATCATGAGCGCGGCTTGGTGGCGCACGTCCATCATCTGGAGCGATCCGTGATCGATGTACTCGATCATATTCAGGCCGGGCGTCGGGCGCCAGCGATCCACGGCATCCAGTGCGTCGGCTTCCGAGCGGAAGAAAACCACACCGCCGAGACGTTCCCCGGGCGCGGGCAAGAATTGCAATTCGGCTTCGGTTACGACACCCAGCGTGCCTTCATTGCCGACGATTAGATCCACCCACTCCATGCCGGGAGCGAGCGGATAACCGGCGGAATGCTTGGTGGTTCGCGGCAGCGAGATGTGAGGGACGTCGAAGTCGATCTTCTGGCCGCGGCGGAGCGTGACGACGCTGCCATCCATAAACGCGACGCGCAACGACAGCACGTGGCGGCGCGTGGCGCCATAACGGAAGCTGCGCGAGCCGCTGGAATTGGCCGCGATGTTGCCGCCGATAGAGGAAGTGTTTTCCGTGGGGTCGGGCGCGTAGAACTGGCCGGAGGCGGCCGCGGCGACTTGCACTTCACGCAGCAGGACTCCGGGACCAACCGTCGCGCTGCCCTTCCCGACTTCGAGTTTGCGCAGGCGAGTGAGCGAAATGGCCCAACCGCCGGAGGGCGATGCGCCCCCCGCGAGACCTGTCAGGGCGCCGCAAACCGTGACGGGGATCTTGTCGCGGGATGCCCGCTGCAAAATCGCCGCGACTTCCGACTCGGTTTCAGGCGTAAACAACTGGTCGGCGTGCCCCGGATAATTCGAGGCGTCGGTGATGTCCACTCCGGTATTCACCACGCCCTCAAACCTCCAGAATCACCGGCATGATGAGGGGGCGGCGCGAGGTCTGCTTGCTGATGAAGCGCTTGAGATCGGCGCGAATCTTCTCCTGCATGACGCCCCAGTCGCCGCGCTCTTCCGCTGTCGAACCTTCGATGGTCTTGAGCACCAGTTGGCGCGCGTCGCGCAGCAGATCGGTGCCTTCTTCCATGGACATGAAGCCGCGGCTCACGATTTCCGGCAGTCCCTCGGCGCGCCCGGAATTTTTGTTCATGGCGATGATGGGCAGCACGAAGCCGTCTTCGGAAAGATGGCGGCGGTCACGGATGACCAGGTCCTCGACCACGTCGCCGATGGAACCGGAATCGATACATACGCGCCCCACGGTTACCGTTTCCCCTTTGCGCGCGCCGTTGGAATCGATCACCAGCGTCTGGCCGGATTCCAGAATGAAGGTCTCTTCGAGGCCGAGGTGGCTCAAGTGCTGGGCGAGTTGGGCGTGCTTCGCCATCTGCCGATACTCTCCGTGAATAGGGACAAAAAAGCGCGGGCGCACCAGGTTCAGCACCAGCCGCAGCTCTTCCGCGCTGCCATGTCCGGAAACATGGATGGGCGGATTCATCGAACCGTAAATCACGTCGGCGCCGCGCTTGGCGATGTGGTTCATCATCCGGTAGATGCCTTTTTCGTTTCCAGGGATGATGCGTGAGCTGAGCGCTACGGTGTCGCCCGGCTCCAGTGATAGCGACTTGTGATTATCGACGGCGACTCGCGACAACGCCGACATGGGCTCGCCCTGCGTACCGGACGCGATTGCCACCAGTTTGCTGGGCGCGGTCTGCATGATGTCCTGCGGACGCAGCAGAATGCCGTTGGGAATGGTGAGCAGGCCGAGGTCATGCGCGATCTCAGTGGTATTGTTCATGCTGCGCCCCAGGAACGCCACTTTGCGGCCGTACTCCTGCGCCAGATCCAGAATTTGCTGCAGGCGGTGAATCGAAGAGCTGAAGCAGGAAATCACCAAGCGGCGCGGCGAGCGAACAAACAAATCTTCCAGGCGAGGGCCTACGGCGCGCTCGCTTTCGGTGTAGCCGGGCCGGTCGACGTTGGTCGAATCCGACATCAGCAGCAACACGCCGCGCTTGCCGTACTCGGCCAGGGTGTGGAGATCGAACAACTCGTTGTCGGTGGGCGTCGGATCGACCTTATAATCGCCGGTGTGAATGATGACGCCCAGCGGCGTGGTGATGGCCAGCAGCACGCAGCTCACAATCGAGTGCGTGACGTGGATGAACTCGATCGAAAACGGCCCCAGCGTGAGCTTGCCGCCGGGCTTGATTTTGTGCAGCTTGGCCTGGTCGAGCATCTGATGCTCTTCAAGGCGGCGTTCAACTAAGGCCAGCGTGAAGGCGGTGCCATACACCGGGATATTCATTTGCGCCAGCAAAAACGGGATGCCGCCGATGTGGTCTTCGTGGCCGTGAGTGAGAATCAAACCGCGGACGTGCTCGCGGTTCTGCTCCAGATAGGTGAAGTCGGGCGTGACGATGTCGACGCCCAGCAACTCCGCGTCGGGAAACATCATGCCGGCATCGAGCACGATGATGTCGTCGCCATAGCGCACGGCCATGCAGTTCATGCCGAACTCGCCCAGGCCCCCTAACGGGATGATCTGTAATTTTTTGTCCGCCATTGTGTGAACTTCAAGGGTAGCAAGCCGGACGCAGGACGCGCCGATGTTCGGAGGCGCGGGACCCGCGGGGCGCGCGCATCGGCGAGGGCTGGCTTAGGAGGAATCGCGAAATGGCGGACGGCTCTCCACGCAGCCATAATCTGGCTGCCACAATCGAACTGTATGGTCACCGTTCAGATCTTCGGCGTGAAGAATTCGAGCGCCACCCGTGCCGCCGAACGGTTCTTTAAGGAACGGCGCACGTTGATTCAGATGGTGGACCTAAAGCAGAAGCCGATGGCCCCCGGAGAGATCAAGCGTTTTATACAGCGCTTTGGGTTGGCCGGACTGCTGGACAGCGAAGGGAAGGCCTTTATCGATGGGGGTCTGAAGTACCTGAAACTCTCCGATGCCGAGCTTTTGGGAAGGATTGAGCGATCTCCCCAGTTGCTACGCCTGCCCCTGGTTCGCGCCGGCCAGCTGCTGAGTGTCGGTCACGACGAGAGTTCCTGGAAGGCGATGCTGACCGCGCCGGGACAGTAATCCAGGACTGGCGTACGGTCCCTATGAGATAATATCGACGGTAGACGTATACCGAATCCGATGCCGTTGTGCCATTTTACTTCGAGAGAGAACTGATGAAGACCCTTGCTAGAATCTCCCTGCTGCTGATCGCCGCGTCTTTGGCCTCCATTTGCTGGGGCCAGGACTTGCCTCCCGGGGAGGGACGCGAGACGCTGCAGAAAGTATGCACGCAGTGCCACGATATAGAATCGATTCCGCGCTTGCGATACTCTCGCGAAGACTGGTCCAACCTGGTTTATTCCATGAAGGACATGGGCGCGGACGCGACCGGCCCCGAACTGGAACAGATCGTGGATTATCTGGCGAAGAACTTCGGTAAGACCGGCGGCGCCGCTGCCGCGGCGAAGATCAATGTCAACTCCGCCACTGCGAAGGAAATCGAGACCGGTCTCGGTATCACCACCAAGGATTCCGAGCTGATCGTCGCGTATCGTGCCAAGAACGGAAACTTTAAGGACATTGATAGCTTGTTGAAAGTGGATGGCGTCGAAGCTGCCGACACCGCCAAGATCCAGGCGGCCAAAGACAAGATCGCGTTCTAGCGCAGGCGCGCGATTCTAGCGCTACCCCTCCGTGCCGGCCGGTCACACCCACTGCCGCGTGTGAGAGAATAACTCATTATGCAAGCAAGTGCACGGACCTCGGCGCAGCCTCTAAGTAACAATACACATCTCCTCAACTGGGTTGACAAGATGGCGGCCCTCACCAAGCCCGCCGCCATTCATTGGGTGGATGGATCCCAGGAAGAATACGACGACCTGTGCGAACTGCTAGTCGAAGGCGGCACATTTATCAAGCTCAACCAGGAGCTGTGGCCGGGTTGTTTCTATGCCCGCTCCGACTCCGGCGATGTCGCCCGGGTCGAGGATCGCACCTTTATCTGCTCGCTCTCCAAGGATGGCGCCGGGCCAACCAATAACTGGGTCAATCCGTTTGAGATGCGCAAGAAGCTCAAGGAGCTGTTCAGCGGCTGCATGCGGGGCCGCACCATGTATGTGCTTCCGTTCAGCATGGGACCTATCGGCGGCGCCATGTCGCAGATCGGCGTGCAGCTAACGGATTCACCGTATGTTGTCGCTAGCATGCGCATTATGGCCCGCATCGGCAAGCGCGTGTTCGAGGAAATCGATAAAGGCGAGAAGCGCGTGGTTCCGTGCGTGCATAGCGTGGGCGCTCCGCTCGATCCCGGACAAAAAGATGTTGCGTGGCCCTGCAACAAGGAAAAGTACATCGTTCATTTCCCGGAGACGCGTGAGATCTGGTCCTACGGCTCGGGCTATGGCGGCAACGCTCTGCTGGGCAAGAAGTGCTTCGCGCTGCGCATCGCTTCCAATATCGCGCGGGACGAAGGCTGGATGGCGGAGCACATGCTCATCGTGGGCGTGGAGAACCCGCAAGGCGAGAAGACTTACGTCGCTGCGGCCTTTCCCAGCGCCTGCGGCAAGACCAATTTCTCCATGCTGATTCCGCCTGCCGGATTCGAGGGCTGGAAGGTATGGACCGTCGGTGACGACATCGCTTGGATTAAGCCTGACGCCAATGGCCGCCTGCGCGCCATCAACCCGGAGGCCGGCTTCTTTGGCGTGGCTCCGGGCACTTCGCGCCACACGAATCCAAACGCCATGGATACGCTGGCGCGCAATACGATTTTCACCAATGTGGCGCTGACTCCGGAGGGCGGCGTGTGGTGGGAAGGCATGACCGACGAGCCCCCCGCCGAGTGCATCGACTGGCAGGGCAATCGCTGGACGCCGGAGATCGCCAAGCAGACCGGCGCGAAGGCCGCGCACCCCAATTCCCGTTTCACCGCGCCCGCGGCGCAGTGCCCCACCATCGATCCGTCGTGGGAGGCGCCGGAGGGCGTGCCGATCAGCGCGTTCATCTTCGGCGGCCGCCGCGCGACGACGATGCCGCTGGTGTATCAGTCCTTCAATTGGAGCGCGGGCGTGTATACCGGCGCGACGATGGGATCGGAAATGACTGCGGCCGCAACCGGCACCGTCGGCAAGGTGCGCCGCGACCCCATGGCCATGCTCCCCTTCTGCGGTTATCACATGGGCGACTACTTCCGGCATTGGATCAAGATGGCGCGCAGTTTGAGTGAGACGCCGCGGATCTTTCATGTGAACTGGTTCCTCAAGGATGCCGACGGCAAGTTCCTATGGCCCGGCTATAGCGAGAATATGCGCGTGTTGAAGTGGGTGGTGGATCGCGCACACGGCCGCGCGCTGGGCCGTGAAACCCCCATCGGCTGGATGCCGCGCTATGAGGACATCTATTGGGACGGCCTCAGCTTCTCGCCGGAGAAATTCGAGGAACTGCAGCATTTCGACGAAGCCGCCTGGAAGCAGGAAGTGATAGGCCACGAAGAGCTCTTCATTCAGCTCCACGATCACTTGCCTTCCGAGATGATTTACGAGCGCGAACTGCTCATCTGCCGGATGTAGCTACGGTGTGAGCGCGCCTCACGGCATCTTAATGATGTGCTCTCCGTAAACTTCGAATACCGAGAGCAGATTCGTGACGCGGAAAATTTCCCGTACGCGATTGCTCAAATTGATCAGCTTGAGATCGCAGCCTGCGGCTTTTGCAGAAGCGTAGAGGCTGACGATCGCGCCTAGCCCCATACTGTCCATCTGAGTGACATTGGTCAGATCCAGAGTCACGCGCTTGGTCTGAGGGAACAGAGCTTTGACCTCGCTGCGAAGCTGGTCAGTGCCCCCGGAGATTAGCCGGCCGCTGCATTCGACCACCGTGGCGTCGTCCTGCCTATAGATGCGCAGATGAAGAGGTGCAGCGGGAACATCCGGCTCATTTGGCATTCCATTACTTTAATACGAGCCTGGGCCCGAGTGAATCCGCGGACCGGGCGTTTGCTCTGAGATGATGCGGGCCTCCGCCGCCAGCAGCTTTTGCCAGCGGGCATCCACGATCTCCTTCGCCGCGACTTTGGCCGCCAGCTTCAGAAACACTTTGTAGTGTCCCATCTCGGAAAGAAACAGCGCCTTGTAAAACGCCGCCAGTTCGGGGTCGGCAGACGCCGCTTCCGCCAGCACCGCAAACCGCTCGCAGGAGCGCGCTTCGATCAATGCCGAGACCAGCAGGCGATCGAGCGTCTCTTCCGTGCCGCCCTTGCGTACCAGCAGCCGCAGAGCTTTCGCGTAGGCGCAACGATGTCCGCGCTCCATCCGGCCCCCGCGGCGCGCCAGAATTCGAACCGCTTGCGCCAGATGAGAGGCTTCGTCCCGAGCCACGGCGGTCATGGTTTCCACCCACCCAGGCGCCCACTCCCCAGGCCACCGCGTCATCAACTCCAACGCGTTCGCAGCGGCCTTCTTTTCGAGGAACGCGTGATCCCGCAGCAGCGCGAGGGGATCGGCCAATGCGGCGCGGCCCCATTCGAGCGGCGTGCGCGAATGCAGCGGCAGAGCTTCGATGCCCGTCATTGGTTGCTTATGGGTTCCTTCCTGCGCCGAGAGCCGCCGTCGCGCGGCTGTCGAAATATCGCAAGGGATTTCTAACTTGCCCGACGTGCAGGGCCAGGAGAGAACGGAATACCAGGGGATGTCGCGCCAGGTAATGCAGCGCGCGGTACTGCAAATTAGGGCGCCCGTCAAGCAGCATCAACAGATCCGCCATAAAAGTGGGCCGCCGCATCAGCCGGCGATGCGCCGTCTCATAAAAATCCAGATTCCCGGCCGCCAGTGCCTCCGCCAGCGCCGACGCCTGCTGGAAAGCCAACCCCAATCCTTCGCCGGTGATTGCATCGACTGATCCTGAGGCGTCCCCCACCAGCGCGACGCTACCCTGCGTCACAACCCACAAACGCCGCGTTGCGGAAATCCCGCCACGTTCCATGGTGACACGTGGTGCGTCCCCCAAGCGCTCCCGCAGGTCCGGGAACGAATCCAGCGCATCCTCCACGCGAACATGAGGATCGTGGCACAGCACCGCCACCATTACCTCGTCGTCCGTCACTCCCGCGACATACATCTGGAATTCGGGATGCCAGTACACTTCAACATGATCCGTCCAGGGCGCCACGCGATAGTGCACGCGGAACCCCAGGCGTTCGCGAACGCGCCGCCAGCGGTCAAGTCCCGCCCACTTGCGGACACGCGATGCCTGCCCGTCGGCTCCGATGATCCAGCGGGCCTTGACGTCAGATAACTCGCCCACTGGGGCGCCCCAGTGGAGTTCGACCCCCGCCTGTTCCGCCGCATTCGCCAGAATCTGATGCAGCATTGTGCGGCGCAGCGCAAGCCCAAAGCCTGACGGGAATTCCGCTTCGACGGAAACATCTTCGCCCCAGAAGCGAATGCCGTAGAAGGCGAGCCCCGCATCGGTCGGAATCTCCACACCCAGACCCGCCAGCGCGCGCAACGCATCCGGCATCAACCCTTCGCCGCAGGCTTTGTCGATGGGAGGAACACCCGCGTCTGCAACTACTACGCTCAGGCCTTTGCGCCGCACTGCAATCGCCGCGGCCAGTCCTGCGGGGCCCCCGCCGACCACCAACACATCTGTGTCAGGCACATCCAAGAGTCACCACCGCAATAACACGACCTCCGAACAGAAGCCCGGCCCGAGCGCTGCCATCACTCCCAGCGTTCCCGGCTCCGGCCGCCGATTCAGCATGACGTCTTCGAGCACGCACAGCACCGACGCCGAAGACAGGTTTCCGACGCGGCGGAGGCAGTCCCAGGAAGCCTGGATCTCGCCGTTCTTCAGTCCCAGCGAATCCTCGGCGGCCTCGAGCACTTTGGGTCCGCCGGTGTGCATCACCCATGATCCGACGTCCTCGCGCTGGAATCCGTGGGCGCGCAAGAGGGCGTCGACGTCCGGACCAAGATGTTCGCGCACGACCTCGGGAACTTCGCGCGACAGCACGATGCGGAATCCTTTTTCAGAGATGTCCCAGCCCATGACGTCTTCGGTGTCGGGGTAAAACACCGAGCCGGTAGCGAGAATTTCCGGGCCATCGCGCAACGCAGTGTCGCGGGCGCCGGCGGTCGGCTCCACGTCCGCTCCGGCGATCACGACCGCCGCGGCTCCGTCGCCAAATAAACCCGAGGACACTAGATTCGCCAGCGAAAGGTCCTCACGCTGCAACGTCAGGGAGCACAACTCCACCGACAGCAGCACCGCTACCTGATCCGGATAGGCCCGCACATAATCCGCCGCGCGCGCGACGCCCGCCGCTCCTGCCACGCATCCCAAACCGAAGATCGGCGTGCGCCGCAAATTTGTGGGCAGTTTCATGCGGTTGATCAGGCGCGCGTCAATAGATGGGCTGGCAACACCCGTCACGGAAACGAAAAACAGTGCGCCGATTTGCGACAACTCCAGGCCGGCCCGCGCCATGGCGCATCGAATGGCGCGCTCGCCCAACTCCTGCGCCGCCTCTATCCACACCTGGTTGAACTCGCCAAAATTCTTCAAGCCGTAGTAGCGCTCGATCGGCAGCACCAGGTGCCGCCCGTCGACGCCGGCGTGAGCGTGCAATTGATCGAGCATCCGCGGATTCTCGATCTGCCCTTTCCAGTATTCGCGCAGCGCGGCCAACAACACTGCCTGAGGATAGTAATGTTTCGGAAACGCGCTCCCCGCACCGGCAATCCGCATTTGTCTATTAGAACATCCCGGTATCGGCCGACCGGCCAGCAATTACGCAGCTGGGGCTTTCGCGCTCCGCCGCATCGCGCCCTCGATGTCGGGAAGGAACGCTGTCAGCAATCCCAGCAGCGGCATGAACGCGCACGCGCGGTATACGAAACTGATGCTGGTGTAATCCGCCAGCTCACCCAGCAGCGCAGCGGCGATGCCGGCGGTGCCGAACGCGAGTCCGAAGAACAATCCCGAAATCATGCCCACTTTGCCCGGCAGCAGCTCCTGCGCGTAGACCACGATGGCGGGGAACGCCGACGCCAGAATGATACCGATGATCGCGCTGAGAACCACGGTCCAGAACAAGTTGACATAAGGCATCGCCAGCGTGAACGGGAGCACGCCCAGGATGGAGCACCAGATTACGTATTTGCGGCCGACGCGATCACCGATGGGCCCTCCCAGAATGGTGCCGACCGCCACCGCTCCCAGGAACACGAACAGATATATTTGCGCATTCTGCACCGACAGGTGAAATTTGCTGATCAAGTAGAAGGTATAGTAGCTGGTCAGGCTCGCCAGATAGATATATTTCGAGAAAACCAACGTTATCAGAATCGCGATGGACCACTTCACTTTATTTGAGGGAAGTCCGTGATTGCCATGATCGCTCGCCCGCTTTGGCGCAAGAGCGCGCGCCGCGCGATAGCGCTTCGCCCACACACCCACCTTGCCGAGCAGCGCCATACCCAGCAGCGCCGCCAGCGAGAACCAGGCCAGGCTCACCTGCCCGTGCGGCAGCACAATGAATGCCGCCAGCAATGGACCCAACGCCGATCCGGCATTCCCACCCACTTGAAAAATCGACTGCGCGAAGCCGTGCTGGCCGCCCGAGGCCATTCGCGCCACGCGTGACGACTCCGGATGGAACACCGCCGACCCGATCCCGACCATCGCCGCCGCCGCCAGAATCAGCGGGAACGACGAGGCGGTCGATAGCATCACCAGCCCCAGCAGCGTGAAACCCATGCCGATGCTGAGCGAGAACGGCTGCGGCCGCTTATCGGTGAAGGTGCCCACCACCGGCTGCAGCACGGACGCCGTCAGCTGATTGGTGAAAGTGATCATGCCCACCTGGCCGAAATCCAAATGATAATTGCCCTTGAGAATGGGATAAATCGCCGGTAGCAGCGATTGGATCATGTCATTCAGGAAGTGGCAGAAGCTGATCATCATCAGCACTGCGTAGGAGGTCCTCTCGCGCAGTGTCTGTGCCGGCGTGGTGACCTGAACGGTGCTCATTACTTTTAGGATAACCGCATCGGCGCTGGCGCCGGGTCCGCACCTAACCTTCTTTGTATTCCCCGAACACCTTGCGCAGGCGGTCGGAGATCTCGCCTACGGTCGCCTTGGCTTCGCATGAAGCCAGGATGTGCGGCATGAGATTCGCGGAACCGCGCGCGGCATTCTCCAATTCCTCCAGACGCGCGCTATGCATCCGGGCATCGCGGGAGGCGCGCAGTTCGCGGACGCGCTCCACTTGCCGCTGCTCGATGGCGGGGTCGACTTTGAAGACTGCCGGTGACGCGGTCGCGGCCTCCTCAAACCGGTTGACGCCTACGACGACAACCGCTCCGGTCTCGACTTTTTTCTGGTAATCGTAGGCCGCGGTCTGGATCTCGCGCTGGATGAAACCGCTCTCGATGGCGTTGAGCGTTCCACCCATCTTGTCGATACGCGCGATGTATTCCTCGGCGCCGCGCTCGATATCATCCGTCAGCTTTTCGATATATTCGCTGCCGCCCAGCGGATCGGGCACCGCAGTCACTCCGCTTTCGTACGCGATGACTTGCTGGGTGCGCAGCGCCAGCCGCGCCGCTTCAGGAGTGGGCAGACCGAGCGCCTCATCGCGAGAATTGGTGTGCAGAGACTGCGCGCCGCCTAGCACCGCCGCCAGCGCCTGCAGCGCCACGCGGACTACATTCACATCCGGCTGCTGCGCGGTGAGCGTCGAGCCGGCGGTTTGGGCGTGAAAGCGCAGCATCATCGATTTGGGATCTTTTGCCGCGAAACGATGCTTCATAATGCGGGCCCACAGGCGGCGGGCGGCGCGGAACTTGGCGATCTCCTCCAGAAAATCACTGTGCGCGTTGAAGAAGAACGACAGCCGAGGCGCGAACGCGTCCACTCGCAGACCCGCGCTCAGCGCGGCTTCCACATAGGCGATGCCGTCGGCCAGCGTGAAGGCAACTTCCTGCACCGCGGTCGAGCCGGCTTCGCGAATGTGGTAGCCGCTTATCGAGATGGTGTTCCACTCGGGCATTTCCGCGCCGGCCCAGGCAAACAGATCGGTGATGATGCGCATCGCCGGGCGCGGCGGATAAATATGGGTGCCGCGCGCGATATATTCCTTCAAGATGTCGTTCTGAATCGTGCCATTCAGGCGCTTGATCTCGGCGCCCTGGCCGCGGGCAACCAACACATAGAGCGACAGCAGAATCGCGGCCGTCGAATTGATTGTCATCGAGGTGCTGATTTTTTCGAGTGGAATGTGGTCGAACAGGCGCTCCATGTCAGCCAGAGAAGCGATCGACACGCCGACCTTGCCGACTTCGCCGGCGGCCAGCGGATGGTCGGGGTCCATGCCCATCTGCGTGGGAAGGTCGAACGCCACCGAAAGCCCGGTGGTCCCTTGCGAAAGCAGATAACGATAGCGCTGATTGCTTTCTTCGGCGGAGCCGAAGCCGGCGTACTGGCGCATGGTCCACAAGCGCGCTCGGTACATGTCCTTATAGATGCCGCGCGTGTAGGGAAATTCTCCGGGTTGTTCGCCTGATGTACGGGACGCGGGCGGCTCGCTCATGAACGCGAAATCTTTCGAGCGCGCAGGAACGAAGAGACGCCGAAATAACCCATTACCAGGCCGAAGAGTGCCGGGAAAACGATGTGGACCAGCCCTTCAATGTCGCCTTCGAAGTCGCGGACAGCGCGGACCACGTAAAATCCGGCCACCACGGCGAAGACTATGAATAGAAAGCCAATCACTTCATTCCACAGCGCATGCAGCGGGCGCACAATCCCCGGCAATACATGACTCAGAAATTGGGAGATTAACCGGCCCATCGGTTTCATCCTAACAGAGGGGCGGCTGGAAAAACCTGCAAAACGGCGGATCCCGCGCCGGGATGATGATATGCTGTAGACGGCAGGAGAAGACGAACTTGGACGATCGGCTTAAGGACTTGATGAAGGAACTCGGCGACGCCATCAATGAGTCCCTTTCCGATTCCGACCGCATCGCCGCCGCGATTGGCGAGATCAAACGCGCCGGCTACGATGTCTTCTTGGTGCTCGAAGCCACGATCGGCTTCAATAAGCGCGAGGACAACCAAGACGACGGTCAGGATGAAGGCGAAACGGTAGAGCTGGAACCGGCGCCCGAAACCGGCCGCCGCAAGTTGAGCAAGATCAAACTCACGTCACAGGACCAGAAGTTTCTGCGCGCCCTCAAGATCTCGATCGACGAAGAAAAGCACTAAAGACTATTGACCGGCGCGAGTCCGAACGCTGTTGTCTTGCCGCTTGGTTCGCGGCGCGTGAGAGCAGGCCCGGGTTGTTATACTGTTCGCTTGCCCGTGAGGCGGCAAAGCGAATGAACCAACCGAATCCCGAACATATTCTGCAGGTGGGCCTGGGTTTCTGGGCGTCCAAGACACTATTGAGCGCCGTTGAAATGGGGTTGTTCACGGAGCTTGCGAAAGACCCCGGGGATGTCGAAGCTCTGCAAAAGCGGCTGGGGCTCCATCCACGATCGGCACGCGATTTCTTCGACGCGCTGGTGGCGCTGAAATTTCTCGAACGCCGTGACGGGCGTTACTATAACACGCCGTCGACTGAATTCTTCCTCGACAAGCGTAAGCCATCGTACGTGGGCGGCATCCTCGAAATGGCCAACCACCGGCTCTATCCGTTCTGGGGTCAGCTCACGGCGGCGCTGCGCAGCGGGCTTCCCCAAAACGAAACTAAAGACGGCGGTCCCGATCCTTTCGTAGCCCTGTACGCCGACCCTGTGCGATTGAAAGAGTTCCTTCAGGCCATGACGGGCGTGAGCCATGGCGGGAACGTCGCAATCGCCCGCCAGTTCCCCTGGAAGGATTACAAGTCTGCCGTGGATGTCGGAACCGCGCAGGGCGACCTGATCGCTCAGGTGGCGCTGGCCAATCCGCACCTCCAGGGAACGGGCTTCGATCTGCCCCAGGTGCAGCCGATCTTCGAAGACTACGTGAAAGCCAACGGACTCTCGGGGCGCGTGCAATTCTCCCCGGGCAGTTTCTTCGATCAGCCGCTGCCAAAGGCCGATGTGGTGATGATGGGACACATTCTGCACGACTGGGACTTGGACGTGAAGCGCACGCTCATCCGCAAAGCTTACGAAGCGCTGCCGGACGGCGGCGCCTACATCGTGTATGAGAGCATCATCGATGACGATCGCTCCGTGAACGCTTTCGGGCTCATGATGAGCCTGAATATGCTGATCGAAACTCCGGGCGGATTTGACTATACCGGCGCAGACTGTGCGGGGTGGATGAAAGAGGCGGGGTTCAGGGAAACCCGCGTAGAGCATCTGGTTGGTCCCGACTCGATGGTCATCGGCATTAAGTAACGCCTCTGCCGCTGCGGCATTGCGGCGTAACAGCGCACTTAAAATAGATACGTGAACCATCGAACCCTGGGCCAATCCGGATTGGAAGTTTCGACAGTCGGGCTCGGCTGCAACAACTTCGGCATGCGCATCGATTTGGAGGCCACCCGAAAAGTGGTGGCCAAAGCGCTCGACCTGGGAATCACGCTATTCGATACGGCCGATATTTACGGCAACAAAGGCGGCTCGGAAACCATGCTCGGCCGGGTGCTGGACGCGCGCCGCAAGGACATCGTGCTGGCCACCAAGTTCGCAGGCCCGATGGTCGAAGGCAAGACGCGCCGCGACGCCTCGCGCCGCTACATCATGACAGCGGTCGAAGCCAGTCTGAGGCGCTTGAAGACCGATTGGATCGATCTCTACCAACTGCATTTCGCCGATCCGCTGACGCCCATGGAAGAAACCCTGCGCGCGCTGGACGATCTGATCCGGCAGGGCAAGGTGCGTTATATCGGATGCTCCAATCTGCCTGCGTGGCAAATGGTGGAAGCGCAATGGATCGCGCGAGAGAGCGGCCTGCACCGGTTCATCTCGGCGCAGGACGAGTACAGCCTGCTGGTGCGCGAGGCGGAAGCGGAGAAAATACCAGCGGCGCAAGCTTACGGAGTGGGATTGTTGCCGTACTTTCCACTAGCGAGTGGGCTGCTCACGGGCAAGTATAAACGGGGTGTGAGCGCACCCGCTGGTACTCGCTTCGCCAGCAGTCCCAGTCTCGTGAACCGCTATGCAACTGAGTCCAATTGGGCGCTGCTCGAACGGCTCCAGTCCTTCTGCGCCGAGCGCGGACGGACGCTCCTCGAACTCGCGTTCAGTTGGCTGCTGGCGCGGCCTCCGGTGGCAAGCGTCATTGCCGGCGCCACCCAACCAGAGCAATTGGAAGCCAACGCGAAGGCGGCCGATTGGACGCTGACACCGGAAGATCTTGCTGAAATCGACCGCCTGCGCGTGTAGCTGTTCGCGTGGGTGGCAGTTTGCGCAATAATAGAAGCGTTGCGTGCCGCACCCGGCAAGGCCACGCGCGGAGGCCCGCACGAGGCATACCTGGCGATTGAGCGATTTCTCAAGGCCAGCCAAAAGCCAGTTCTGATTGAGCCCGGTGAAGATCTTTTTATCCTGGCATCCGATACTTTCACCCTGAACCAGCGCGCTTCGTCCCTGACCATCGAATGCTGGGACGAAAAGCGCACCCTAGTCAGGCGCGTGGCGTCGGTGCGCCTGGAGCGGCCGGGCCGCCTGGAGCTCCAGGTGGAACACTTCGGCGGCCGTACGGGGGCGCTTACGTTGATCGATCTGGATCGCGAAACTCATCGCGACGCCGCCCGAAAAGGCGCGCGGCTCAAATATCGCGAACGGTTCCGGCAGTCTCTGCATCGCCAATTCCCGGACTGGCGAGTGGTGGAGCTCAGCACGGAACAAGACCTGCACAACAGCTTTTCTCCGGCTTATCCGCGCGCTCTGCTGCGGCGAGGATCTATGGCACTGGCGGCCATTGGCATCGCCGAAAATTCGCCATCACCCGCGGACGCACTCACATTCGGTCTGATCTGGTTGGATTACTTGCGGCAGCGCGAAGCGCGCCTGCGCATAGAAAGTTTGGCGCTGTTCGCGCCTGCCGGTCAGGAGCATACCCTGTGCCACCGTGTGCGGTTTCTAAACCCGCAGGCAGCGCGGTACCTGATTTTCGTCCATGACGGCGCCGGCTATGAACAGTTGGTCGACCCGCGAGATTACACCAATCTCGACACCCGGCTGGATACTGGCGGAAAACAGGCGCGCGCGCCGCGACCCGGACAGCCGGAAGCGTGGCTTGAAG
>DATJEI010000264.1:0-11930 GCA_035496735.1 Bryobacteraceae bacterium
GCAGCTCCGCCACGAGCCTCCCGACGTTCCCCGAGTTCATCCCCGGCATTGCCGCGGCACTCGCGTCGCCGAGGACACATGAGCGGAATTCGACAGACTTGCGCGTGGGTCAGATCCTGAAGTGATGAGCAGCTTCGAGTGTGCACGCCGTACCTAGGCACAATGGTGCTTCTGGTGATCAAACGTTTCCGGGCTGGCATCGACGTTTTCGACCTATAATCATGCCATGTGGTGGTCCCACCGATTCCTTCTTTTTTTTCTCGCGGTGTTGGCGGGCACGCTCACCTGCGCGGGGCAGACTGCGGCGCTCGCGCCCACCGGGACACTGCGCGCTGCGTTCCTTGACGGAAATCCCGTGCTGGGCCGGGTAGACGCCAAGACCGGAACGGTCACGGGCCCGGTTGCAGATCTGGTGAAAGAGCTCGCCCGGCGCATCGGTGTTCCTTACACTCTGATCCCGGCGGCGGGGGCGCGGGATGTGATCGGCCGGTTGCAGGCGCACACCGCGGACCTGGGTTTCATGGCGTACAACGCCGGTCGCGCCAACGATGTCGATTTCTCCGCGCCATGGCTGCTGATGCCCAATAGCTATATCGTGCGCGCCGATTCCCCGCTCCAAAAAGTTGACGACGCGGATCGCGCGGGCGTCAACATCACGGCGGTCAGGAACGACACTCAGGACGTTTACCTCAGCGCCCATCTGAAGAATAATCACGTGAATACGGTCCCGGCGATGCCCTCGCTGGATGAACTGGCGAGCCTGCTGCTGAACGGAAAGATCGACGCTTTCGCCGCCAACCGCCAGCGCCTCATGGAAGTCGCCGCGCGTTTTCCGAAGCTTCGCGTGCTATCGGACAACTACTTCGTCGCAGGACAAGCGGTCGCCCTCGCCAAGGGGGATCCTTCCCGGCTCGGCGCTCTCAATCGACTGCTGGGAGAGGTGCTGGCGTCAGGATTCGTGCAGGCATCCATCGATCGCGCGGGCCTGCAGGGCGTGGAAGCCGCACGGCCCTTGGGCCGTTAGTGAACCCGCCGCGGGCCGCCCGCAGGAGCCGAATCCATGAGCGCCTGCATCACCGCCATCCCTTCCTTGGCGATCCACACGATTATATCGGGATGCTCGGCGCAGGCCGGCAGCAGCGCCGCTGCCGCGTGATCGCCTTCGTCTTGGTCTCCCATGCCCCAGGAATCCGGGTCGGTGGGCGCGCGTTCCCCGAAGAAGAACGCGGCCGCCCACGGGTTGTTTCGGAGCGCGTTCTCCAATGCCTTTCTGGCCTCGGCGCGCCGGCCGCTCAACATCAGAAGAAATACGCGGCCCCAGGCAAATACGGCACTGTTATCGTCATCGTACTGGCGGTAGAGGCTAGCCGCGCTATCCAAGTCGCTCAGCGCCAGGTACACGCCCAGCAGATAATCGCGGACGCCCTGGTTATCGTTCGGATTCAACTCCAGCATCGCTGCGAACTCGTCGGCGGCTTCCCGCAATTGCCCGGCGCCCAGCAGCGCCAAGGCCAGTTCGCGGCGAGCGCGCATGTAGGGCCGCGTCTCCAGAATTCCCCAAAAATGGCCGCGCCCCTCAATGAACTCTTTCTCGCCCAGGTTCCGCTCGCCCGCTGCCACCGCGGCCCGGAGCTCGGCGATGAACTCGCTTCCTCCGAGCCGGCGGGTTTGCGCCCGGATCACCAGCGCGTCTATGCAGGCAGGATCCAGCTTCAGCGCCTTTTCGGCCAGTTTGCGCGCTTTCGCAGAGGACGGCTCTTCCATCGCGCGATACGCCAGTTCCTGCGCCTGGTCCGCGGGGGTCTCCGGCGGGGCCTGGATCATCCGGTTCAATTCGCCTGAGGCCATGAGCCGTTGAAGGTGCGCATTCAATTCATCGATACTCGAAAAGTTTTCCTGCCTGGCAATCTTGCTGATGATCTTGTTGGCAGTTTCCCCGCTGGCGGGCGGCAGGCCCAGGCGAATTTGCGGCTGGAATGAAGGCATTTGCTTCACTCTTTTCTGCGCAGATTTTGGCGGTTTCAATTTGTGGCTCATCATAAGCTCCGAACGCAGATCGCATCACTGCGTATTAGGACATCGTTGCATAAGTTTGCCGCGCTGCAAATCATATCGGGCGCACTCATCCGAACTCCGCGCGCGGCGCCGCTTGCGCGGGTCCCACACGGCCCACCGCGATATCGGCAGCCGCATAGTTTTCGGGACGCACCGCAATTCCCGCCATGCGCCGCAGTAAAGCGATTTGGCCGGTATGCGTAAGTGCATCGGCGATTGCGCCCTGAAAGAGTTTCTCCGCTTGCGCTGCGCCGACGCCTTGCGCCGCGATCCGTTGATCCAAAGCCTCGATCGCTTGAAAGAAGCGAGAGATTTCCTGCTCCCAGGCGAGCGGTGCCGAATCGTGCCATTCCTTGCGGCCTTCCACTTGCGCGAGGGCCCAATCCATCAGGTCGCCGATATGCGCCAGAATCTGGCCCGGCGTACGCACGCTTTCAGCGGCGCGAAAATCGCGAAACTCCGGGGGAGTGCCGCGCAGTACTTTACCCAGACGATAGGCCAGCGTGGCTAGTGCATGACGGATCGGCAAATTCATGCCTAACATCATCTCATCCGGAGGCTGTAAGACCGATGCGGCGCCTGCTAGACTGTCTGCTGGCGTAACACTTCGGATTCAATTAAGGAGACACCATGAAACGAATCATGCTTCCCGGCGACCCTGCTTTCAGCGACAGTCTATCCCGGCGGCAGGTGATCCAGCGCGCCGCAGCGGCCGCGTCTTTTTCAGCGCTTGCGGAATCCTTTGCGGATGCGCAGACCACCGTACCCGGCAGCACAGGCGACGCCGCGCATCACACCAGCAAAGAAGATTTCGTGCGCCTCATGACGGAGCTCTCCAATTGGAATCGCTGGGGCAAAGACGACCAAATGGGCGCGGTCAACCTGATTACTCCGGCCAAGCGCAAGCAGGCGGTGAGTCTGGTGAAAGAGGGCGCATCCTTCTCCATGGCGCGTAATGCGGAAATGGAAAAGGCGGTCGACAATCCCACGCCCGTGGTGCGCAAGATTTTGCGCGTCGGCGCCGATGCGCCCGCAACCGGCATCGGCAACACCGCGGATTCTTTCTTCATCGCCTACCACGGCTACGCGCATACTCACATGGACACGTTTTGCCACTTCCTGTGGGACGGCAAAATGTATAACGGCTATCCGAAGGAAGTGGTGCTGGAGACTGGCGCGACCAAGAATAGCATTATCAATTTCAAGAATGGCATCATGACGCGCGGCGTATTGATGGATATGGCGCGCTACAAGGGCGTCGATTATCTGGAACCCGGCACGGCCATTTTCCCCGAAGATCTGGAGGCCTGGGAAAAGAAAGCGCGCGTCAAGATCGGCGCGGGCGATGTCATTCTGGTGCGCACCGGCCGCTGGGCGCGGCGCGACGCCAAAGGCCCCTGGTCGGTTTCGGAAGTAGGGCTGGCGGGGCTTCACGTGAGTTGCGCGAAGTGGATGCACGCCCGCGATGTGGCGATTCTCGGGGGCGATGATGCGCAAGACGTGTTGCCCTCCCGTGTCGAGGGCGTTTCACAGCCGGTTCATACGCTGGCACTGGTGGCGATGGGGATGCCGATCTTCGATAACCTCGATCTGGAGTTGATCGGAAGAGAAGCCGATCGGCGCAAGCGCTGGGAGTTTCTGGTTACAGCTGCACCGGCGGCGGTACCAGGCGCGACAGGATCGGTGCTGAATCCGATCGCGACATTCTGATGGGCTCCTGACGCTGTTAAGGAATTTTAACGAGATGGCGGGCAACCCTTTGGGCGGGAAATCCATCCTGGTAACGTATAAGTGGAAGGCTGGTGAAAATGTACAAGACCACGATCGGAATCGCGACGACTCTTTTATGCATGACCGGACTGGCTCTGGCGGAGCCGCAAACGACTCCGGCCAACCCACAGGTGAACATTCAGTTAAATACTGAATTCCTGAATGACATGATGCGCAGCGCGGCGATGTTCAACGGGATGGTGCAAAACCTGAATCTCAATCGAACCCTTCACGAATCCGGCGTGGCCCCGGACAGCACGGATCCGAACGGCCGTCCGATCAAACATACGGCGGCAGTGCTGGGTGCAGGCGCGGGCGTCGGCCTGGCAGTAGGAGGCATGACCGGCAGCCAGAAAGGCGCCATGATCGGCGCGGCGGTAGGCGGTGCGAGCGCCCTGATTATCGACCAGATCCTGCAGCACCAAGCCAAAGAGCGGCTGGCCAATGCGGATGCTTACCGCGACAATCACTCTGGAAATAACCGGGTCTACGACCACGACCTAAGGCAGCTTAAACAGCGGGAACCCCAACAGTAGGCTGGTTCGGATCACTCTAGACCCATCGCTGGTAACACCCGATAGGAGAATTGTATCCTTACGAAAGGACTTGCAATGACTCCTTCTCACACAAAACATCTTCTAGCGCTGCCGGCCCTGCTGCTCGCGGGGCTGCTGACTTCATGCTCCAGCCCCTCAACGGCCGATGGACCCCACGCCAGCGTGCTGATGCGCGACGGCACGCAGGTCTCCGGGATCGTAACCGCGAGTTCGCCTTCTGGGATCACGTTGATGGGCGACGACAAAGTTTCCCACACGATCTCCATGGCTCAAGTGAAGTCGGTCTCCTACGACCAGGCGCAACCTGACCCAGCCGCGGCTGGCCAACCCGGGGCGGGACAAGCCGGGGCTGGACAAGCCGGGTCCGCCGCTTCCGGCGCAGCGCAACCGGACGTGGTTCACGACGATCACTACCATCCGCCCGTCTCGGCGATTCGATCTAAGACCCACACGTTACCGGCGGGCGCGCTGATTCCGGTGCGCTCGGAGGAAACTATCGATGCCGCCGTCGCCACGGCAGGACAGACCTACGCCGCCGAAGTAACCCGGGATGTCACCGACGCCGAGGGCGCGGTGGTGATCCCCCGCGGTTCCAACGCGCAGATTATCATCCGCTCGGCGGCTCGCGGCGGCCGAATCAAGGGCGCGTCGGACCTGGTGCTGGACCTGGATTCCGTGTCGGTCGAAGGCCGGCTCTACAGGCTGGATACGCAGGACGTGATACAAAAGGGCCGCGATGGCGTTGGCAAGAACAAGCGAACGGCTATATTTACCGGCGGCGGAGCGGCCGTCGGTGCGATCATTGGCGCCATCGCCGGTGGCGGCAAAGGAGCGGCCATCGGCGCAGCATCAGGCGCCGGGGCCGGAGCGGGCACCCAGATCGTAACCAAGGGCTCAGCCATTCGCATCCCGGCCGAGAGCATTTTGACATTCCGCCTCGACGCGCCCCTGCGGGTGAACGCCGCGAATTAGCGATCCTGCGACCCTAGAAAAAGCCTTTGTAGAAAAGGTTAGCGCCCAGCAGCGCCATCGCGCCGGAGAGCCCCATGCGTAACTGCTTCGAAGGAACTTTACCGGCCAGAAACGCACCGAGGATGGCGCCCGGAACTCCGCCGGCGAGCAATTGCAGCAATACCGGTCCACTCAGCGCGCCCATCGCGGCGTTGACACCACCACCGATGAGCGAGAGCACCAGTCCGAAGACCAGATCGGTGCCGACCACCGCGGCGGCGCTTAGTTTCGTCATACTCAGCAGGGAAAGCGCTCCCAATGCGCCCGCGCCCGCCGATGAAAATCCGACTTCGGTGCCGATCGGGAGAGCAACCAGGGCAAGCCACTTCGTCCGGTCGTGACGATGTTCGGCAGTGGGGCGGAACAAATTGAAGATCGCCACCACCACGATGGTAATGCCGATCACGCCGGTGATCATCTTGCCATCCACGCCGCGCAGCACGAACACGCCGATCAAAACACCGGGCACGCCGCCGGCCAGCATGATTCCTAAAGTGCGCCAGTCGACTTGGCGCCGCGCCATATAGACGGGAGACGTGATGATTTTCACCACTGCGCCGAAGATCAGCGAAGTGCCGACGGCGATGCGCGCGGGCAAGCCCACCGCGAGGATCAGCAGAGGAGTGGTTAACGTGCCGGCGCCTACACCGGTAAGCCCGATGGCGACCGCAATGACAAATCCCAGCAGGTAAACCATGCGACGGGGATGGCCTCTATTCGGCCTGAATGTGGATTCCGCACTCCAGCTTTTGTTTGCCCTGCCAGCGCCCGGAGCGCGGGTTGTTGGGATCAAAGGGCAGCACGGTGCACGGCTGGCAGCCGATGCTGGTGTAGCCCTGATCGTAGAGCGAAAGCGCCGGAATGCCGTACTTACTCAAATATTGCCAGACATCCTTATTCGTCCACGCGGCCAGCGGGCTTACCTTTTCGAGCGTCTTTCCCACGGGCAGCTTGAACGGCTCCACCTCTTGCAGATTCGCGCGGGTGGGCGATTGTTCGCGCCGCAGAGCCGTGAACCAGGTGTCGTAATGCGCGAGCCCGGCAAAGAGCGGCTCCACTTTGCGCAGGCCGCAGCACTTGCTGGGTTCGGTCTGGTTGAGGATGCCGAAAAGCGCTTCCTGCTCTTTCACGCTCTGCTTGGCCTCGAGGTTCACCAGATTCAGATTCCAGTCGCGTGTCATCTGATCGCGGTACTGAAGCGTCTCCGGAAAATGGTAGCCGGTCTCGAGGAATAGTACCGGAATGTGGGGGCGCTGCTCTTTGAGCATATGCACCAGCACTACGCACTCGGCTTGAAAACTGGAGGTGATGCACGCGGCGCGGTTCTTCGCGAGCTCGGCCGTGATCAGTTGGCGGGCGGCATCAATCTTGGTATCGAGGTGGTTTCTTGGTTGCAGGTCATTCATGGCGAAAGAATCCTTGCAGCGCTTTGCGCAGCAGCGCGATGGCGGCTTCTTCTTCCGCCGGTAGGTTTAGATGCGCGCCCGGTGGAACGGATGCGCGGACCAATCTCGCCAGACGCTCCGCGGCGCTCTCGGTGCCCGCTTCGGTGGCCGAAACAATCATGCCGGCTGCAGCCGTCGCATTGGTCTGGCGATCGATCAGGATGAACGCTCCGGCGCCGCGATTCTCTCGATAGGGATCGAAGAAAATCGGGCGCGCTGTCGCCAGATGCACCACCCCGACTTCGTTCATCGAGAGGCTGCGCACGGACTCGGCGTGGAGGGTATTCACATTCACGCGGTATTCGACCGATTCGACGCGCGCCGGAACCATCTGCGAGGTGTGCTTGATCAGATAGTGCCCGGCGGGGTCGAGCGGCTTCGAATCGAACCAGACCATGGTGGCTTCGATGGCGCGGGCGGCCACCGGCTCGGGACCGCTGCTAATCATGTCGCCGCGGCTGATGTCGATCTCGTCAGCCAGCGTCAGAGTCACCGACATGGGAGCGTGCGCTACTTCAAGATCGCCCTCCCAAGCCACAATGCGCTCGACGCGCGTGCGGCGGCCTGAGGGCTGAGTCAAAACTTCGTCACCAGGGCGGACCACGCCCGAAGCAATCTGGCCGGCGTAGCCGCGGAACGCAGCATCAGGACGCACGACGCGCTGGACCGCCATGCGGAAAGGCGCATGCACCGTGATCGGCGAAGTGTCGACGGATTCCAGATGATCCAGCAGGCTGTGGCCATCGAACCACGGCATGTTCTTGCTCTTGTCGACGACGTTATCGCCCTTGAGTGCGCTGAGCGGCAGGAAGTAGGCGCCATCCACGCCCAGGCGCGTCAGGAACGGAGCGAACTCGGCGCGAATGCGGTGGAAGACTTGCTGATCGTAATCGACCAGATCCATCTTGTTCACAGCGATTACAAAGTGCGGAATGCCCAGCAGCGATGCAATGTAGGCATGCCGCATGGATTGTGTAGTGATGCCGCGCTTGGCGTCCAGCAAAATGATGGCCAGTTGCGCGGTCGAAGCGCCGGTGGCCATATTGCGCGTGTACTGCTCATGCCCCGGCGTGTCGGCCAGAATAAATTTGCGTTTGGGCGTGGCGAAATAGCGGTAGGCGACGTCGATGGTGATGCCCTGTTCGCGCTCGGCACGCAAGCCGTCGGTCAAGAGCGAAAAATCGATCTCGCCGCCGCGGATGGCCTGCTTCAACTGGTCTTCGTAGGCTCCCCGCGCATCGTGCAACAGACGCCCGATCAGCGTGGACTTGCCGTCATCGACGCTTCCGGCGGTGGTGAAGCGCAGCAGGTCTTTCGACTGCTCCTGGCGCAGAAATTCTTCGACGTCGAACTTCTGGGTGTCAATGACCGGCAACGCCGCCATGTTCAGAAGTATCCTTCGCGCTTTTTGAGTTCCATCGAGCCTTCGCGGTCGTGGTCGATGACCCGGTTCTCGCGCTCGGAATTTCTGACGGCGACTAACTCAGCGATGATCTTAGGAATGGTGTCGGCGTCAGACCGGATCGCTCCCGTGCACGGCGAGCAGCCGAGTGAACGCATGCGGCACTTCACCATCTGCAATTTCTCGCCCTCGCGCGGACCCATGAAAGTCTGCTCAGGCATGATCAAAGAGTTGCCGCGCACCAGCACTTCGCGTTCTTTCGCATAGTACAGCGGGACGATGGGAATGTTTTCCAGATGGATGTATTGCCACACGTCCATCTCGGTCCAGTTCGAGAGTGGAAACACGCGAATGCTCTCGCCGGGCTCAATGCGGCTGTTATAGATGTCCCACAGCTCCGGACGCTGGTTTTTCGGGTCCCACTGGCCTAAGGTATCGCGGAAGGAGTAGACGCGTTCCTTAGCGCGCGACTTTTCTTCATCACGGCGGGCTCCGCCGAATGCAGCATCGTAATTGCCGGCCCGCAAGCCGTCCAGCAGCGCCGTGGTTTTCAGAAGGCCGCAGCAGCGTTCGGTTCCCAGGCGCAGCGGATTGGCGCCTTCGTCCAGCGCCTTCCGATTGGTGTGTACGATCAGCTTGACGCCGAGCTCAGCCGCCTGCCGGTCACGGAACTCTATCATTTCTTTGAACTTATAGCTGGTATCGACGTGCAGCAGCGGGAACGGGATCGGCCCGGGATGAAATGCCTTCTGGGCCAAGCGGAGCATTACAGAAGAATCCTTACCGATAGAATAAAGCATCACCGGCCGCTGGAATTCGGAGGCAACCTCGCGTAGTATATGGATGCTCTCGGCTTCGAGCACCTGCAAGTGGCTGATTTCCCACGCCATGACATCATCCTAACACGGCTATCATTGCATTGTCCATCTGGAACAAGGAGTTAAGAACACTACCACTATATATGGTGTTTTCCTATTGACAGAACCGACATATTGGGGCAACATAGCGTTCTGTGCGGTGATTGTCGGAGTTGCCGCAAATCTTTTTTTGAAGGACCTCTCATGGGACAATTGGGTGTAGGCGTTGCTATGAAGTTGAAAGATGTACGCCGGCCGGTGCCGGTGGGGGAACGAGTGGGCGTGGACTTTCCGCGCTATTTTACGGCCCGAATGGACCCGAGCAAGACCCCCTATGAGGAGGTCGCCTGGGAGTTGCGCACCGCCTCCATCGGCAACGATAAGGGTGCGGTCATCTTTGAGCAGCGCGACGTCGAGGTTCCCACGGACTGGTCGCAGACCGCCACCAACATCGTCGTCAGCAAGTATTTCCACGGGAAGATTGGCACGCCGCAGCGCGAAACTAGTGTGCGCCAGCTGGTGGGCCGCGTGGTCAACACCATCGCCGAATGGGGCGCTGAGCAGCGCTACTTCCGCACGCCGGAGGATGCCGCCAGCTTCCGCGACGAGCTCGCGCACCTGATGTTGACGCAGAAGGCGTGCTTCAATTCGCCGGTGTGGTTCAACGTGGGCGTGAAGGAAACCCGGGGCTACGGCTGGTATTACGACGAATCGACCAACCAGGTGGAAAAGATCGACCCGGCCAATCCGCGGCCGCAGTGCTCGGCGTGTTTCATCAATTCGGTGGGCGATACGCTCGAATCCATCCTTGAACTCGCCAAGACCGAAGGCATGTTGTTCAAGTGGGGCTCGGGCACGGGCTCGAATCTGTCGACGCTGCGCGAAGAAGACGGCTTGCTGTCGGGCGGCGGGCGCGCGTCGGGTCCGCTCAGCTTCATGAAGGGTTTCGACGCCTTTGCGGGCGTGATCAAAAGCGGCGGCAAGACGCGCCGCGCGGCCAAGATGGTGATCCTCAACGCCGATCATCCTGACATCGAAGGCTTCATCTGGTGCAAAGCCAAAGAAGAGAAGAAGGCCCACACGCTGATCGATGCGGGCTACGATTCATCGCTCGACGGCGATGCTTATAGCTCCATCTTTTTCCAGAACGCCAACAACAGCGTGCGCGTCACCGATGAATTCATGGACGCGGTGATTGCGGACAGCGACTGGTGGACCAAATCGCGGCTCGCCAATCAGCCGCTGAAGCGCTATAAGGCGCGCGACCTGATGCATCAAATTGCCGAAGCCACGCACCAGTGCGGCGATCCCGGCATGCAGTACGACACCACCGTGAATCGCTGGCACACGTCGAAAAACACAGCGCGCATCAACGCCTCGAATCCGTGCTCCGAGTACATGTTCCTCGACGATTCGGCCTGCAACCTGGCATCGCTGAACCTGATGAAGTTCGTGAAGGCCGACGGCACTTTCGATGTCGAAGCCTATCGCCACGCCATCGACACCGTCATCATGGCGCAGGAAATCCTGGTCGACAACGCGGCTTATCCCACCGAAAAGATCGCCAAGAACTCGCACGATTTCCGCCCGCTGGGCTTGGGCTACGCGAACCTCGGAGCGCTCCTGATGTCAATGGGACTCGCCTATGACAGCGACCACGGCCGCGACTGGGCTGCCGCGCTCACGGCAATCATGTGCGGCCAGGCGTACCTGACGAGTTCGCGCATCGCCGACGCGGTGGGAACGTTTGAGGGCTACACGGTCAACCAGCAGCCGTTCCTCGAAGTGATCCGCATGCACCGCGATGCGGTCAATCGCATCAATGGCAACCATGTGCCCACGGCCATGATGCAGGGCGCCAAGCAGTGCTGGGACGATGCCTACGAAAGCGGGCGCCAGAGCGGTTATCGCAACGCGCAGGTGACCGTAATCGCGCCGACCGGCACGATCGGATTCATGATGGATTGCGATACGACAGGCATCGAGCCCGATCTCGCGCTGATCAAGTACAAGAAGCTGGTGGGCGGCGGCGTCATCAAGATCGTCAACAATACAGTCCCGGCGGCCCTCATTAAATTGGGCTATTCGCCCGCGCAGGTGGAGAAGATCGTGACCCACATCGATTCGTCGGGGACGATCGAGGGCGCGCCCGAATTGAAGCCGGAGCACCTGGCGGTGTTCGATTGCAGCTTCCGTCCGCAGAACGGAGTGCGCTCGATCCACTACATGGGTCACATCAAGATGATGGCGGCGGTGCAGCCGTTCATCTCGGGCGCCATTTCGAAGACGATCAACATGCCCGAAGAGTGCACGGTGGAAGACATCATGACGGCCTACACCGAAAGCTGGAAGCTGGGATTGAAAGCGGTGGCGATTTACCGCGACAACTCCAAGCGCGTACAGCCGCTCAGTTCGGGATCGGGCAAGGGCGAAAAGAAAAACGCTGGAGCAGTGGCTACCGCGGCGGCCGCTGCCGCGCCGGTGGAGCGCGTGGTGTACCGCCCGGTGCGCCGCAAACTGCCCGACGAGCGCCGCTCGATCACGCATAAGTTCTCGATTGGCGGACATGAAGGCTACATCACGGTCGGCATGTACGACGATGGAGCGCCCGGCGAAATCTTCATCACAATGGCGAAGGAAGGCTCCACGATTTCCGGCCTGATGGACGCTTTCGCGACGGCTGTGAGTTTTAACCTGCAATACGGCGTGCCGTTCAAGTTCCTGGTGGATAAGTTCGCCCACGTACGTTTCGAGCCGAGCGGGTGGACGGGGAATCAGCAGATTCCATATGCGAAATCCATCATGGATTACATTTTCCGGTGGATGGGCGCCA
>DATJEI010000265.1:0-2206 GCA_035496735.1 Bryobacteraceae bacterium
AGTTGGGATTCGACCGCGTATCCGGACGGGAAATACCGCGTGCGCGTGACCGCAAGCGATGCGCCGTCGAATACACCCGAGCAAGCTCTCACCAGTTCGCGTGAAAGCGACCTGTTTTTGATCGACAACACGGCCCCCGAAATCAGCGCCCTGACCGCGGCCGCGCAGGCTGGGAAGATCGAAGTGCACTTCCATGCCAAGGACGCGCTGAACGTGCTCGACAAGGCCGAATACTCGGTGAACGGCGGCGAGTGGAAGGTAGTGGAGCCGACTACGCGCCTGACCGATTCCGAGGAACACGATTACCGCTTCCAGGTGGACGGGGGCGCCGGCGAAGCCACCATCGCCGTGCGTGTTTCCGATGCTTACGGGAACCAGGCCGTCGCCAAGACGGTAGTCAAATAGGGGCGCGTCCTGCAACCCTCGGGCGGCGTCGCTCTGCAGCTCCAAGGCGTACGCAAGGCTTTCGACCACCTGGCCGTGATCGAGGACATGAACCTCGAAATCGCGGCCGGCGAATTCATCGCCATCCTGGGACCATCGGGTTGCGGCAAATCCACGCTGCTGCGCATGATCGCGCGGTTGGCCGAGCCAACGGCGGGCCGCATCACGATTCAACCTGAAGAGCGGTTTCAGACTTCGTTCGTATTTCAGGACGCCCATCTGTTGCCGTGGCGCACCGTGCTCGATAACGCGGCGCTGCCACTGGAGTTGATGGGCGTCGAGCGGGAAGCGCGCTATGCGACTGCACGAACCGCGCTAGAGCAAGTGAGTCTTTTCGAAGCCGAGGACCGCTATCCGGCGCAACTATCGGGTGGCATGCGGATGCGCGCATCGCTCGCGCGCGCCTTAGTCACCCAACCGCGGCTGCTGCTGCTGGATGAGCCATTCGCCGCTCTGGATGAAATCACGCGCTTTCGCCTGGATACCCAACTGCGCGAATTGTGGCGCACGGCTGGGATTACGGTGGTCTTCGTGACGCACTCCATTTCCGAAGCCGCTTTTCTGGCGAACCGCGCCGTGGTGCTCACCAAACGTGGCGGCGGAATCAAGCTGGATCGCCGCCTGGACCTTCCGCTCGAACGCAACGACGACTTGCGCGTAGACCCGCGCCTGGGCCACGAGATGAAGTTGCTGTTGAACGCGATGGAGGAAGAGTGAAATGCGACGGCTGCGCTCCGTGATCCCCGCTTTGGTTCCATTGTTGGTCGTGACCGCGGGCGCGGAACTCGCGGTGCGCTATTCCTTGGTGAAATCGTATTTGGTGCCGGCCCCCAGTTCAATTGTGCGCGCCATGATTGAAAGCCGCGCGGAGCTGTTCGACGCCCTGCTCACCACTTCGGCGAGTGCACTGGTGGGGTTTCTGTTGAGCACCATCGCCGGGATCGCGATCGCGGTCTTCCTGTCATCCTCGCGGGCGATTCAGCGGGCGTTTTATCCCTACGCGGTTTTCTTCCAGACTGTGCCGATCATTGCGATTGCACCGCTGCTGGTGATCTGGTTCGGATACGGAATGCGCACGGTGGTCGCTTCGGCGTTTGTGGTCTCCATCTTCCCGGTGATCGCGAATACGCTCAGCGGCATTCTTTCGACCGAGCCCGCATTGCGCGACTTGTTTCGCCTTTACGGAGCTTCCACCCTGGTGACGCTCTTCAAGCTGCGCTTTCCCGCGGCATTGCCGCAGATCCTGACGGGGCTGCGCGTGGCCTCCGGGCTGGCCGTCATTGGCGCGATTGTCGGCGAGTTCATCGGCGGCCAGGGTCTGGGATCGGTAGTAGACGTTGCGCGCACTCAGCAGCGCGTGGATAAAGTATTCGCCGCAGTGCTGCTCGCATCTGTGCTGGGGCTGGCGCTCTTCGGACTCATAAATCTGGTCAGCTATGTCACGCTGCGCCGATGGCACGCCAGCGAACAGTAGTCATTGCTCGATGTCGCGGATGCGATAATCCGCCGGGATGACGAAAAGCGCTGGATCCGGTGCGGTGCGGTCCACGTTTTGAATTCGAGACGTCATCTCGCTATCCGGCCCCGAGTGCTTTAGCAAGCCAATCAATCCAAGTTCCTTCGACATCCAAAGTTCGTCCACCGCAACCAGGGAGGGCTGTTCGTCGGACGTCGTAGTTGTCCGGGCGCCTTCGAATTCGATGCCCTCAATGGTCTGCTTTCCCAGATCCTCAGTCTTACGCGTGGTCTTGCCCGTCACGCC